>JAGYLC010000004.1 GCA_018401235.1 Kiritimatiellia bacterium | reverse complement strand
GCCACCACCGACGCGGACAGGCCGGTTCCTCGAATCACCTCGTCCTGAGTGACCTCTTCCCGTCCCAGACTGTGCAAGACCGCCGCCTCGTTTTCATTCATCTGCACCTGTGGTTTCGCGTGTACGGGATCCTCGCGCCCTTCAGGTTTGGGTGAAATCAAATATTCAAACTCCTCCAGAATATCGTCCACATCCTCCACCAGTTTCGCTCCGTTCTTGATCAGTCCGTTGCATCCTCCCGCGCTCGGGTTGTCAATGCGGCCCGGAACCGCAAAAATGAGCCGTCCCTGTTCAGTAGCAAAATCAACCGTCATCATCGCCCCGGATCCCCGGGCCGCCTCCGCCACCAGACACCCTTTGCTCAGTCCCGCGACGATTCGATTTCGTTGCGGAAAGGATTGGCGGGTGGGTTTGAATCCCACCGGAAATTCACTGATCACCGCCCCCTGTCCCGCAATCGATTCCGCCAGCTTGAGGTGCTCCGCCGGATATACCTGGTCAATGCCCGTACCCAACACCGCCAGGGTGCGTCCGCCCCCTTTCATGGCCCCCTGGTGCGCCGCCGCATCAATTCCCCGCGCCAGCCCACTCACCACGGTATAGCCCTGTTTGGCCAACTGAAAACTCAGTCGATCCGCCACCTGGGTTCCGTAGTGGGTACAACGCCGTGAGCCCACCACCGCAATCGCATGTACATCCTGCGGACGCAGGGTCCCTTTCACATATAGGGCCAGCGGAGGATCGTGAATTGTTTTCAAGGCCGTAGGATATGCCTCGTCTATACAGGTAATAATCTCCGCGCCGCAGCGCTCCGCCCTGCGCACTTCCGCCTCCACATCCAGATCCCGCAACCGCCCCCTCAATTTTTCCGCCAACACCCGCCCAACCCCTTTCGCCCGCACCCACTCCTCCACATCCGCCTGTAAAATCGCCGCCGCCGACCCCAACACCTCCATCAGTTCCCGCACCCGGACCGGGCCAATTCCATCCACCATATTCAAGGCTATCAATGCTTCACGTTCGGTCATTTGTATCTTTTTATTGTATTAAACTTAGGTTTGTTCCAGATAATGTTTTTTGCAGGAAGAGAATATACCACGGATAGCCTTGCCGGACCACGGATAGAAGAAAACAATAATCGGTCGACTCTCATTCGATATCCTCCTACGCGACACTCCGAAAAGTTTCGTGTCAACTTTACCCTTCATCCGTGGTCCGGCATGGCTATCCGTGGTCCTGTACTTCATAGTTATTATTGTCCACTCACTCTTCGGTTGCGGGTGAATTCTGCGTTCATTCGTGGTTCAATCATTCAATTTTCAAATACACTCTTTAATTGCGCTTCGGAAACCTCTTCCGGCAAGCCTGCCTTGCCTATTTCGGTGGCGAGGACGAAGCGGGGCAGAGCGTTTTCCGCTTTTTTATCCGCGGTCATCGCGGTGAAGACGGCGTTCCAGTCCAGACCCTCCCAGGACACCGGAAGCTCAAAGGCCAGGAACAGTTCGATCAGTCGCCGGGTCTCTGCCGGGTCAAACCCGTGCAGGGTTTCCGACAGTCGAGCTGCGTACACCATGCCCGCCGCAATCGCTTCGCCGTGCAGCCACTCGCCGTAGCCGCATACATTTTCAATGGCGTGGCCGAGGGTGTGTCCGAAGTTGAGAATCGCCCGCACTCCCCCTTCCCGCTCATCCCGGCGCACCACCTCCGCCTTGATCTCGCAGGACCGTTTCACCAGATAGCGCATACTCTCCGCGTCCAGCTTATGGATATCGGAGACATTTTGCTCGATAAACGCGAACATCTCCGCATCCCAAATCACGCCATATTTTATCACTTCCGCCATGCCCGCGTTTCGTTCGCGGGGAGGAAGGGTGCGCAACACCTCCAGATCCACCAGCACCCGGGAGGGCTGATGAAAAGCTCCCACCAAATTTTTTCCCTGCGGCAGGTTCATGCCTGTTTTTCCGCCCACTGCCGAATCGACCATGGCCAGCAGGGATGTCGGCACCTGCATAAAAGCGACCCCCCTCAAATAAGAGGCCGCCGCGAATCCGGTCAGATCCCCAATCACCCCACCCCCCAGGGCCACCATCACACTTTTCCGATCCAATCGTGCTTCCACTGCCGCTTCCCACAACTTGGCCAGGAATTCCACCGACTTGGTACCCTCCCCCGCTGGCAGCACGCAAGCCGCCACCCGGAATCCGGCCGCTTCCAGGGATTGAGTTGTCCGCTCCAGATAATGGTCAGTCACATTGTCGTCACTTACGATCAATACCCGCTTAGCCGTCCCGGTCACTTCCCCGCAGTGCGCCCCGATTTGGTCCAACAGTCCTTCTCCTATGCGTATATCATAGGAGCGGTCCGCCAAATCAACGTGTACAGTTTCTGATTGATGACTCATGCGACCTCCTTGCAGTATTCCTATCCACTTGTCCAGTAGTAAAACCCAACAGAAAAATACCCAATAAACCCGAATTTCCCTTCGACTTTGGTCTCGGCACCCCCGACATGGCGAAAGCCGCGTTCAGCCTGAGTGTTTGACAACAATCCCGCTTGCAAATCTCTTTTCTCCGGGTAGGGGTTCTGCTTTACAGTTTAAGGAGCTACTTTCATGGAAGATGTCATTATCATTGGAACGGGCGCTGCGGGTTTGACTGCGGCCATTTATTGCGCACGGGCGAATCTGAATCCGTTGGTGATTGAAGGGCGGGAGCCCGGTGGACAATTGACCACCACGACCGAAGTCGAGAATTTTCCGGGATTTGAAAACGGGATTCAGGGGCCCGAGTTGATGGAGGTCATGCGCAAGCAGGCTGCCCGCTTTGGCACCCGGTATCAATATGGCACCGTGGAATCAGCGGATCTCGCCGGGGATGTGAAGTCGCTGACCTTGGATTCCGGGGAGACTCTGGAAGCAAAAGCGGTGATCATTTGCACCGGAGCCTCGGCGAAATACTTGGGAATCCCCTCGGAACAAGCGTTGATCGGCTATGGTGTCACCTCCTGCGCCACCTGCGATGGGGCCTTTTATCGGGATGTGCCGGTGGCGGTGGTGGGCGGGGGCGACTCTGCCATGGAAGAGGCAACCTTTCTCACCCGTTTCGCCAGCAAAGTGTATCTGATCCATCGCCGCGAGGAATTCCGGGCTTCCCCTATCATGATCGACCGGATGCGGGCCAACGAAAAAATCGAAGTCATCTATAACACAGTGGTGGAAGAGGTGCTGGGTGTGGAGGATAAAAGCGTGAAGGGCCTTACGATCAAAAACACCAAATCCGGTGAGGTGACGGAGTTGAAAGTGGATGGCCTGTTTCTGGCGATCGGCCATAAACCCAATACCGACCCCTTTAAGGGTCAGTTGGAAATGGATGAAACGGGATACCTCATTACCGACTCCACCAAAACCACCCTCCCCGGCGTGTTCGCCGCCGGCGACGTGCAGGACAGCGTGTATCGCCAGGCCATCAGTGCTGCAGGAACCGGCTGTATGGCCGCGCTCGAAGCCGAGCGTTATTTGGAACATATCGGGCACTCATGAGTGAGGTACCCCTTGAAGCCCGCCCCCTGCGGAGGCTATATCGATACGGCCTCGCGTACAGCGGTCGCCTGCTCGTGGGACTTCTCTTCGGCATCATCGGCGGAGGCAGCGTCTTCGGCCTGCTCAAAAACCTGGGTGATGTCACCGATTCCGCCTTCGATTTTGCCACCGGCAGTCTCCGATCCCTACTTGTCACGTCCGTCGGGCTGATTGTTTTCTTCACCCTCCGCGGTATCGGCCACTATTTTTCTATTTATTTTATTAACTGGGTCGGCTTCAAAGTCGTGGAGGACCTCCGCCGCGAATGCTTCGGTAAACTTCAAAAGCTGCAACTTAGCTTCTACAGCCGCCACAGCTCCGGCGAACTCATCTCCCGCGTCACCAATGACACCACCCAAGTCCAACATGCCGTTTCCGGGGTGGTCGCCGACATTGCGCAGCAGCCCTTCGCCCTGATCGCCGCCCTCGGGTACATGCTCTATACCGACTGGGTCCTGGCCGTCCTCAGTCTGGTCGTCTTCCCCATATGTATCGCCCCGGTGGTCATCTTCGGACGCAAGGTCCGCAAATATTCCAAACAAAGCCAGGAACATCTCTCCGATCTCTCTTCCGTTCTCCAGGAAAACGTCAGCGGGGTCCGCGTGGTCAAAGCCTTCGGCATGGAGGTCTATGAAGAAGAAAAATTCAACCGGGAAAACCGGAAAGTCTTCGGACGCCTGATTAAAATCGTGCTCGCCCGAAACGTCAACCAGCCCCTCATGGAAATTGTTTCCGCGCTCGGCATTGTTTCCGTGCTGGTGTACGTCTACCTGCACCGGATGACCTACGGAGAATTCATCTCTTTTGCCGCAGCTCTCGCGCTTATGTACCATCCCGCCAAAATGCTGGGTAAAGTTCATATGGAAATACAGAAAGCCATGGGATCCGCCGAACGTATTTTTATGTTGCTGGACGAACCCGTCGAAGTGACCGAGCCAACAAATGGAGTCGGTCTGGACGAGCCCGTGCGGGAACTTCGATTCGAAAATGTGAGCTTCAGTTATGGGGATGGTCCGGTACTTAACCAGATCGATCTCCGGATAGAATCGGGCGAAAAAGTGGCCCTGGTGGGGAGTTCCGGCAGCGGTAAATCCACTCTGGCCAGCCTGGTGCCCCGTTTTTACGATCCTACCCATGGGCGGGTCACCTTGAATGGTATCGACCTCAAGGCGTTCAGCTTTCAGGGCCTGCGCACTCAAATCGCGCTGGTCACGCAAGATACCTTTCTGTTTAACGACAGCATCGCCAACAATATCGCATACGGCCAAGCGGATGTGGATCCGGACCGAATCGAAGACGCGGCCCGCAGAGCCAATGCCCACGAATTCATTCTGGAAATGTCCGAAGGGTACCAGACTCTGGTCGGTGAGCGGGGGGGACGGCTCAGTGGCGGACAGCGCCAACGCCTCGCCATCGCCCGCGCGATCTACCGCGATGCGCCCATTCTGATTCTGGACGAGGCGACCAGCGCTCTCGACAACGAAAGCGAGCGACTGGTCCAATCCGCCATCAATGAAATGATGAAAGGCCGCACAAGCATTGTCATCGCCCACCGCCTCAGCACCATTCAACACGCCGACCGCATCCTGGTGCTCAAGGAAGGGCGTATCGTTGAACAGGGCACCCACGATGCTCTTCTCGCCCAAAGCGGGGTCTATCGATACCTGTACGATCTACAGTTCGCCAACACAACCCGCATGTAAACTCCCGGTCAATCCGGTCTTGCCCTTTGCGGGGGTTCCGCATATGTCAAAGGTGAATTCACAGTCACCCCGGTAGCTCATCAGGACAGAGCGCAGGATTCCTAATCCTGAGGTAGTGGGTTCGAGTCCCGCCCGGGGTACCATTAACCATTCATGCAAGACGTCACCCTCGATTCTCTGGAAACCTTTAGTTGCCCGCGTTGCGGCGTAGCCTTATCCAGCCCATACCCCGAGGCCTTCACCCAGATGACATGTCCGCATTGCGGCAACGAGATCACCGTCCCCGGTAAATTCGGCCCCTTTCTGCTCTATCACCTGCAAAGTGAAAGCGTCACCAGTTCCGTGTTCGACGCGTTTGATCCTAAATTGGGCCGGAATGTAACCCTGAAAATCCTCAACTACGTGCTGAGTAAAAATCCGGAGTTGGTGGAGGCATTCAAGCGCGAGGCTCTGGCCGCCGCCTCCCTGAATTCCGTTTACGTGCTCAAAGTGTACGAATTTGGGATACATAATCGGCAACCTTTCATGGTGATGGAGCATATCGAAGGGAATTTTTTGCATGAAGTGATGCAAAACGAGACGCTGACCGAATCTCAGATCGTGGATTTCGTACAGGGGATCGTTTTCGGATTGAAGGACATGCATGAACAGGGCATCATGCACGGGGATGTCATGCCCAGGAATATCCTGCTTCAGCGCCGACCCGAAAACCGACCCTCCGATTATCAGGAGTTGAACCAGCACCTTCACGAACTCAAGTCCCTGATGCCACGCGGGCAACGGGAAATTCCCACGCCCACAAACGCACCCGTTTACCATGTAAACCGAACCGAACAAAGGAATCCATTGGCTGGTTCGTGCTGCTGGTGCTTACCGGTATCGTGCTTGCCATGTTGATCTCGATACCGGAAAGGAAACGCCGGTCCGCAGTGCCCGCAGCCTCTCCCACCCCGGCACCTACCGACACCCCGGCTCCAGCTTCGCCCCCCCCCTCTCCCACGGCCACTCCGGCTCCAACCCCCATGCCCCAACCTACCGCCACGCCGGTTCCCACCCCGATTCCAGATGTGCAGAGGGACCCGATCACTCCCGACCAGATCCCCGATCTGCTCCTCCACCTCGACCCCGCAGGAGCCACCAGTTCCGTATATGGGCACGCCGGAACCTGGTCCGATCCGGAAAATCCGCAGTATACCTTTTTACAGGCAAACCCCGACCTGCAACCCGTCGTAGACTCCCACCCCCCACTACCGCCGGTACTGATGCTGACGGGCAAGCGCATGGCCTCCTCTCTCTCCCTGCATCGGGAACCCGAATTTACGCTGGTCACTATCAGTCATCATGATCCCAAGGCTTCCTCAGCAACGGAACAAGTCCTGCTGGGAATTCATCCCCGGGCAGCGGGCACCCGTAGCTTTCGAATCTACGCCAGCGGTTCCCTCACCGGCGGTTTCGTCTTCGAGACCGAAAAAGGGCTGGCCAGACTCACCCTCTCATCCACCGAACGCGCCAAACCCTTTGTTGTAGGTTTCCGGCGTAGGCCGGAGCGGGAAGAGGCTTTCCTTGGAAATCATGCCGCCCATCTGGCGGAATCTGCTTCGTCGAAGCTCCAACCGGATGATAATATCCTCCCGGCCCTGCAAGTGGGAGGTCTGGAGTCGGGCGACTACGATTACGGTGGCTGGATCGGCGAACTCTATCTGTATGACCGGGCTCTCAGCGATGATGAACTCTACGGGCTCTTCGAGTATCTAGAGGAAAAATATGGAGTGTCCCCGTGAGACGTCTGGAGTCCATCCAAACCCCCTACAATGATGTGGATGTCTGGGAAAATTGGGATGGCAGCATTGATTTCAACGTCATCGGCGCCACCCACGCCACCTGGCATCCGACCCGATTGATGACCGGACACGCCTGGGATGCCATCACCGCCGCGGTCCTGCTGCATCCGGGGGAGCACAACCATCTGCTCATGCTCGGTCTGGGGGGCGGAACCGTGTTGCGTCAACTTCGGCAGTTTCTGCCGGACATCTCCATTACCGCCGTTGAAATCGATTCGGAAATGATCGGACTCGCCCGCCGCCACATGGAACTGGACCGCCTGAATGTAGAGGTGATCGAAGCGGATGCATTCGATTTCCTCGAGCATAACCTGAATAGATACGACGTGGTGGTAGACGACCTCTATCGCTGCGGGGACCGCGACGTGGAACGCCCGGCCGCCGTCAACGAAGCCATGCTCTCCGGGCACGCCCGACAGCTGGTTCCGGGCGGAAGCCTGGTGATGAATTTCGTGGTGGGACGCGGACATCACCTGTTGCATCGCGGTGCCCGCAAAGCCTTTCTCACCCGCTTCCCCTCCGTCCGGGCCGTGCGCCCTCCGCACAGTCACAATGAGGTCCTGATTGGCACCACCTCCGACCTGCCGCTGAAGGGATCCGGGGCTTTACGCCCTTTTTCAGCACATTTCATTGATGAAAACGATCAAAAATACTGGAAAGAACTACGTAATTTAAAATTGCGTTGACGGGATCGATCCCATACAAGCTCTAACCAGTGTGATGCAGGTTCCAGGAGGAGGTCCTCCCGGTCCATCACCATTTTAACCATTCACTTTAACAGTATTTTATGAGCGATACCGCAATTTTTATTTCCATTTCCACAGACGAACTCCCCGACAGCGGGCAACTACCCGGCGACCTGCGGAGTTTAAAACAACTACCCAATTCAGATGAACGCATCGTGCACGTAGAAGTGATTTCCGATAATCCCCTCTCCGAAAAAACCGCATCCATGCTGCTGGATGGGGGCGCGAGCCTCACTGTTCTGGCCTCCGCAAGTGACACCTCCGCCGCCCTAACCGGAGGTCTGATGGTGCGTCTGCACGAATTTATGTGCACCTACGCCCACATCAGCCAATTCATTCTGGCTGGGTCGGACACCGAACGCCTGGCGAGTCCCGCCGCGTTTTTGCAACGGGCGGGCTACAACGTGATCATCGCCGGCACCGACCGGGGCACCCTCGACGGCCTCCGCTCCGTTTGCGACGATGTGGCCATCTGGTCCGGACGTTCACAGAACGCAAAATCCAGCCGGGACGACTCTGATTCAGCTCCCAAACTCGATCCGTATGAAATCCTGGTCGATGAAGTCACCCGCGGACGGGAAAAAGGACAACGGGTCCTGCTCACATCCCTCAAGCAGCGGATGCGCCGCCGGATGCGTCGCTTTGACGAAACCCGCATGAAAGATCAGGACGGGCGCCCCATGCGTAAGTTTAAGGATTTCATTTCCGATGCGGCCAGCCGCAACCTCATCCAACTGGTGGAGAAAGGGAATGCCAGCCATGTGCTGCTCCCCGGAGAGGACATCCCGGAAGACACGGACGAGGAGGACAACGCCGTCAGTGAAGAAACCACTCCCCGCAAAAAACGGCCAAGCCGCAGGAGCGCCCCCTCCGGCAACGCGGAGGTGGACCCGCTCCTGGACACTGTGGACATGGTGGAAGGCGGCTCTGCTGAAGCTGAGGCTCCGGCGGAAGAGGAACAGGACCTCCCCACCCTGACTGAAGCCGATTTCGATGTTAAAAACATCAACGAAGACGCCCCCGCCCCCCCGGTGGAATTTATCGAACTGCTGGAGAAATTGATACCCGAAAACGGAGATTCCCTGGCGGAACTGCTTATAAAGATTTCGGAAAAACAGAGCAGCGGCGACTGGAAATCCACCAATCGTGAGTTAAAAAAAGATCTGCAGGATTCCTTTTACAATGAACTGCTTGAACCCGTCTCCGAAGAAAGCCCCACCCGGTATGTGGTGGTGGACGACTGGAAAGGCATCATAGATTTTCTTTAATTCAAATTGAACCTTTAGCTCCACCTTTAATCAGACATGTTATGAAAACAGCTCCATTCCTTCATACCGGATTCCATTTCAGGTGGGAAGCAGCTCTTGCGATTCTCCTCTTGTCCTTACTCGCTCCTGTGAAAAGCGAACTCGTCCTGCCGCCCAGCACGGATACCCAAACTCAACGTATTCGCATCCCGGTCGCAAAAGCTCAGGAAGCGATTGCCAAAAATGACACGGGTGACGCTACGGAGGAGGAAATAGCCGCTTTCAATATCGCCGCCAATGCCCAGGGCTGGATTCCGGAAGGTTCCTCCGGCATTATCCGCAACGGCATGATGATTCGGGTCACGGTGATGGTGCAAGGCCAGGCCGAACTGGCAACCGAAGCCCAGCGAATTAACCAGGCGGGAGAAATCGGGCTTCCACTGCTGATGAACGTACGAGTGGGGGGAATGGACCTGCTTGACATCGAAAAAATGCTCACGGAATCCTATAAGGAATATTACCAGGCCCCTCTGGTCAGTGTACAGTTCGTGGGTTCCCCCGAAGATCCGAGCGAATCCCCCTGGGGATTTATCACCATGATGGGGAATGTCGCATCCCCCGGCCCCATTTCGATGCCCGCAACCGGCCTGCTCACCGTGAGCGGGGCGGTAAAACGCGCGGGAGGCGTAGCCGCGTCCGCAAACAAAGGGTCTATCCGGATTTATCGTCCTCACCCGCAGGAAGATACCGTGGAATTAATTCGGGTAGACCTGAATGTCTTGGCCAGAAGAGGCGAACAAGCGGAGGATGTGAGTCTGCGCGCGGGCGATGTGGTCTTCATACCCGAACGAATTTTCTAAGAAGACTTCTAATCAACCTCTTCTTCTCGAACCTGCGGGTTCGATGATTTTATGGATTTACTCGAAAAAGAAAGCCATCAGGACTCGGTATTTTCCTCGTTTCTGCACAGTCAAACCGCCAGCGGAGTTGTGTTGCTGCTGGTATCGGGATTTGCGTTTTTTCTAGCCAATAGTACTTACTGGGAAATCTACAATCAGCTCAGCCATACCCACTTGAGCGTGTCATTTGGAGAATGGCAACTGGATCTGGACATCAACCACTGGGTAAACGAAGGATTGATGGTCCTCTTTTTTTTCCTGGTGGGGCTTGAAATCAAGCGGGAGGTGCTGGTGGGAGAACTCTCCGACCCCCGCAAAGCGGCCCTGGCCGTCTACGCGGCCATTGGGGGAATGGTGGTGCCTGCTCTGATTTATTCTTTGTTCAATCTGTTGGCGCCCGAAACCCGCGGCGGCTGGGGAGTCCCCATGGCCACCGATATTGCCTTTGTGGTTGGAGTGCTCAGTGTATTAGGCAGCCGGGTGCCGCTCTCCCTGAAGGTGTTTGTCACATCCCTCGCCATCGTCGACGATTTGGGAGCGATCCTGGTGATCGCCCTCTTCTACACCGAAAATTTTCAGTTAACCGCGCTGCTGCTCTCGCTGCTGTTTGTGGCCGGAAGTTTTATTTACGCAAAAATGAACGGAAGCCGGGGCGTGGTCTACGCCGCGTTCTGCATGGGGTGCTGGTATTTCATGCTGGAATCGGGCATCCATTCCACCATTGCCGGGGTGATCATGGCTATGACTATCCCTCTGCGCCAAAAATACAACCTCAAGCAAATCAACGAGGAGTTCAAGGAAAGTTTTACCGGAGACGATTTCGACCTCAAAGAACATCACCTGGATGCCCTCTCCCGGGTCATCCGAAACGTGGAGGGTCCCCTCTACCGCTTTGAACACTTTCTGCACCCCTGGGTAGGCTTTGTAATTATGCCCCTGTTCGCGTTTTTTAACGCCGGAGTCCACCTCCCCACCCACCTCAATTGGTCTCTGATCTTCGAACCCCACGTGATGGGCATTTATTTTGGCCTGGTGATGGGAAAACCGCTGGGGGTGCTGCTCGCCTGCCGCATCGCGGTCGCCAAGGGCTGGGCCCACCTTCCCAGCGAGGTCAACTGGAAGGCCATGATTGGTGTCAGTTACCTTGCAGGCCTCGGCTTCACCATGTCCCTGTTCATCTCCGTGCTCGCGTTTGTCCCCGGCAGTCTCAATCTGGAAGAAGCCAAACTGGGCATCCTGGCCGCCTCCATCACCGCCATGCTCATCGGCACCCCCCTCACCTGGTTCGGCCTGGCTCCGGCGAAACAAGAACAGTGAGACAGACATTCCTGTCTGTCGGTCTGGGAGGATCTTTGGAACTGGAATTCGAAGTTCCTTCTTCTTAACGGCAGAAATCCAAGCTTAAGATTTTTCATCATTGGAATTGAACTTACCCCTGAAATCATCCACAACCAACTCCTTATGAAAACCTCTTTTTGGAAAATGCACGGCGCCGGTAATGACTTTATTCTCATTGACGACAGGAAGCAGACCTTTCCCGATCAGGACCACCCCCTGATTCACCGTCTAGCCTCCCCGAAATACGGGGTGGGCTCCGAAGGCGTCATCCTGATTCAACCCTCGGAAACCGCCGATTTCCGCATGCGCTTTTATAATCCCGATGGAAATGAAGTCGAAATGTGCGGAAACGGTGCCCGCTGCGTCGCCCGACTCGCCCACGAAATCGGGGTCGCACCGAAATCTATGTGCTTTGATACGGTGGCCGGGCTCATCTCCGCCGAAGTTCTCGGGAACGACCAGATTCGGCTCACCATGACGCCCCCGACCGGACTGGAACTGAATGCGGAACTGGATGTGCAGGGCCAATCCATGCCCTATCATTTTGTCAACAGCGGTGTCCCCCACGTGGTCCTCGAAGTGGAGGATATGCAGACCATCGAGATTGCCACTATCGGTGCCGTCATCCGCTATCATGATCACTTCAAGCCCAAAGGCACCAACGTCAACTTTATCCAATGCACCGGACCCGACCGCCTGACCGTGCGCACCTACGAACGTGGTGTCGAAGCGGAAACCCTGGCTTGCGGCACCGGCATGGTCGCCTGCGGTCTGGTGGCGGGCTCTCTGGGACGGGTCACCACCCCGGTTAAGATCACCTGCGCTTCGGGCGACGTGCTGGAAGTCAATTATCAGTCGACCCCGGAAGGCCCCAAGGACGTGACTCTCACCGGCCCCGCTGTGCATGTATTTGAAGGTCACATCGATCTGTAACGCATGCTGGTATCAATTGCGGATCTGAAAAAGTGGACTTCCCCCCGTTATTATCAGGAGGGCGAAGCCTGGTTTGAAGCGGGCAAGGTGGAGCATTACACTGAAAAAGACGGCGCATTCGAAGGCCGCATCTCCATTCGGGACCGCTCCCAAATCTGCCGCTTCACCCTGGACAGCCAAGGCCTTCCACGAAATGTGTGCCCCTGCCGGGTTAATCGCGTGGAGGGAATGGTCTGTGGCCACGTCATCGCCATCATGCTGGCTTGGCGAGCCGAAAACGCCGATCCCCTCGAGGAA
This sequence comes from Kiritimatiellia bacterium, assembly GCA_018401235.1. Lineage (GTDB taxonomy): Bacteria > Verrucomicrobiota > Kiritimatiellia > SS1-B-03-39 > UBA6053 > UBA6053. The sequence continues at coordinate 45,708 of JAGYLC010000004.1, read as the reverse complement.
CGAAAAGCCCGCATCGATCAGATCATGCGGATCGAACCCGAACGACGCCAACACACCCGACGCCTGGGAGAATCCGGGGTCGACACCCAATTACACCTCAGCCTGCGCCGAAACTGGTCCGAAGAACTCCTAAAAGGTGAAATTCACCTGATTCCCTCCTTCGAATTGGAAGGACGCGTCCGCCGTCCGGATCAACTGCACCCCGGTCAAGTCCTCAAACTCACCGAATCCGACCAGCGAATACTGGTCTTACTGGAAGAAATCAACGGAAACCCCCTCGATCCCGTTTTTCCGGTATCCATAGACGATTTTGCCCAAATTCTCGATTTTCGTTCGCCCGATTCGATAAAGATTCTGGAATGGCCATCCCCGCTTCAGCTTCATTCCGAATCTGTCTTGCCCATGTTGACCGTGGATCTGGACCGAAAATCCGGCGAGCTGTTGGTTACCCTGAAATTGGACCTGCCCCACCCTCCTCCCGCCGGCAGTTCTCCGCTGCTGGTGCTGGCCCCCCGCAGCGGCTGGGTGATCTCCGGTCCGCACGCCTGGCCCCTGGAGGCGGTTCCCCCCGCCGAATTGCGGGGCTTGTGTTCGGGAACCGTGCGCATTCCCCGCACCCGGGTGATGCGCTTTCTTAAAGAGGATCTCCCGGAACTGGAACAGCGTCTGCTGGTCGACAATCGGGTGCCCGACGACGCGTTTACCACCGCCTCGGTGTGTCCTCCCTTTCAGTTACGTCTAAAAGGAGGCCTGCAATTTATCAGCGGGGTTTTGATTGCCCGCTACGGGGATGTGGATGTGTTGGCGGGCGGCCCCGACCCGGACAAAGCATGCAGTCTACCCGATCCGGATGATCCGTTGGGCTACGGGGGCCGTAATCTGGAGGCGGAATCCGAGGCCCTCTACCGCTTGAAAAAATGGGGCTTCGCCGCCTCTTCCGGGGACCGCCTGGGCACCATCGAAGGGCAATCCAACATCCTCAACGCCTTGTCCCGGGTCCGCTTTGAATTGGAACCTCTGGGCTGGGAGGTGGAATTGAGCGGAAACCTCGAAAGCATTGCCGCCAAAGCGGGAATACTCCTGGCCCGAATTGAATTCCACCAAGCGGACACCCCGGACTGGTTCCAAATGAATCTCACCCTTCGCGAAACCGGAGGCGAACAGCTCACCGAAGCTGCCCTGCGCAAAGCACTGGACAAGGGAGAAGAGTTTATTCAAATCGGCGACAGCTTCGTGTTATTACCCCGGTCTCAAACCGAAGCCCTGGTCGACGCGGTACGGGAAGCCAAACCGGCGGCGGATGGCTCCTTACAAGTTCCCAAACGCGCCTGCGGCTATCTTAATTCCCTTCTGGAAAACGACACCGATATTCCGGTACAGCGGGATGATTCCTGGATGCGGGAGGCCGCCTCCCAGAATCAGGAACTCAGTCTCGACCCCGTGGATCTCGCTCCACTGCTTGAACAAACCCTCCGTCCTTATCAGTTGACCGGGGTACAGTGGCTGCGTCTGATGGAAAAAGGAAATTACGGCGGCATTTTGGCGGACGATATGGGGCTGGGTAAAACCCTGCAAACCTTGGCCTGGCTGTCGCTTGCACGTTTAAAATCCGACTTTTCAGGACCTGCCCTGGTGGTCTGCCCCTCCTCCCTGGTTGAAAACTGGGTGGAGGAAGCCGATCGCTTTATACCGGAATTCCGGTCTATGGCTATCATCGGTGCCAAAAGAGCGGATTTATGGAAACAGGTGGATGAGCAAAACCTGGTGGTGATCTCTTATGCGCTGTTGCGACGGGATTTGAAGCAGGCCGAAGCGGTGGACTGGTCGGCGGTGATTCTCGACGAAGCTCAGCACATCAAAAACCCCGGCACTCAGAACGCCAAGGCCGCCAAGCAACTGCGGGCTGGATGCCGATTGGTGTTGAGCGGCACTCCGATGGAAAATCAGGTGCGTGATTTGTGGTCGCTGATGGATTTTCTGATGCCGGGCTATCTGGGCTCCGCCGCTGACTTCAAAAAGCGCTTTTCCTCCCTGATCGAATCCGGCGGGGCCGGCTCCACCACCGCACTTCACCTGTTGCGGCGCAAGCTCAAGCCCTTCCTGCTGCGCCGATTGAAGCAGGATGTAGCCAAGGATCTTCCTCCCCGACTGGAACGGCGGGTCTATTGCGATTTGAGTGACCTGCAGCGTCAATTGTACGATGAAGTGAACGCCCAAGTAAAGGCCGAGGCCGAACAGGGTCGGTCCAAGCTCGCGGTATTGCAGGGACTGATGCGGCTGCGCCAAATTTGCGGACATCCTTCGCTGATCACCAAGGCCCCGGCGGAAAGCGGTCAGAGCGGAAAAGTAGAGGTGTTTATGGAATTGCTTGACGAAATCATCGACGGCGGACACCGGGTGCTGGTGTTCAGTCAGTTTACCTCCATGCTGGCGATTCTCAAAGAGACCCTGGATGCCAAAGGAGTGGAGTATGCCTATCTGGACGGTTCCACCCAAAACCGCCAGGCGTTGGTGCACGACTTCAATGAACGCGAGGATTTACCCGTCTTCCTGATCAGCCTCAAAGCCGGCGGAACCGGACTCAACCTTACCGGTGCCGATGTGGTCATCCACTTCGATCCCTGGTGGAATCCGGCGGTGGAGGATCAGGCCACCGATCGCGCCCACCGCATCGGGCAGGAAAAAACCGTGTACGCCATGAAGCTCATCACCCGCGGAACCGTCGAGGCCAAAGTCGTGCGCATGCAGGACGAAAAAAGGGGGCTCATCGAAGCAGCCCTGGAGGGCGACGAGGTGGTCATGGAGCGCTTGGACTGGCAGGATGTTCGTGAATTGCTGGAGTTGTGATCTTCAAACGGTAAAACTATTATATCTATCATACACAATGAATGGTTCCGTTATGTTTCTATGGGTAGAGTATATTGTTTTGTTTAGAGGTCAAAGAGAGACGATTTCAGGTTCGGGCATCGGCTATTCCCTCCAATAAAGGGGCCTGCGCTTATCTCCCTTGTTTTTTTAGAACTGATTTCTAAACAAATCGTCCTAATTGCTGTATGCTGGGGCCATGAGTTCCCATACCACATTTTCGCAATCCTTTTCCGTTGATTTTCAGTATCCGGTTTTGTTCACCCACAATGTTTTTTCGGAAAACAACGATCAGTTACTTTCGTTGATTCCAACTACCGGTACATCCCCTGTAAACGTGATGGTCGTGGTCGATTCCGGAGTGGCCGATGCCTTTCCTGCACTTTTAAACCGCGTCTCCCATTGGTTTGACTCCCATTCAGAGTATGTTCATTTAGTCCGCCCACCCGAAATTGTTCCCGGTGGCGAGGCGCTGAAAAACGACTACCGCCTCCTTATGAGTCTGGTGGATCAAATGCTGGCCTATCACCTTTGCCGTCACAGCTTTGTGCTGGTGATTGGCGGCGGGGCGGTGCTGGATGCGGTTGGATTTGCAGCCTCGCTGGTACACCGGGGACTGCGCCTGATTCGGATGCCCAGCACCACCCTCGCTCAAAATGATGCAGGGATCGGAGTAAAAAACGGTATGAACCTGCATGGAGGCAAAAATACCATTGGCGTATTCGCCCCTCCATATGCGGTGATTAATGACTTTTCTCTTCTGGAGGGGTTGAACGATCAAAGCTGGCGCGATGGAATTTCCGAAGCCTTTAAGGTAGCCATGATCAAAGATGCCGCCTTTTTCAACGAATTACTGGAACTGGCACCGGCCCTGGGACGCCGGGAAGCCGCAGCCATGCAGCGATTAATCATTCGCTGCGCCGAACTGCATCTTGAACATATCGCCACCAGCGGCGATCCTTTTGAACTGGGATCCGCGCGTCCGCTTGATTTCGGGCACTGGTCGGCGCACAAACTGGAATCCATCAGCAATTATCGAATCAGTCACGGCCACGCGGTGGCTATTGGTATTGTGCTCGATTCCGCCTACGCGGCCCGCATGGGATGGATCGAGTCGGATCAGGTCTCCGCACTCAAACAAGCCCTTCTCACCTGTGGCTTTGATCTGTCACCTCCCGAACTCACCCAACGCCTGGGTGACGGCTCTCTGCAGGTGCTGCAGGGGCTCGAGGAATTCCGCGAACACCTGGGCGGGCGACTGACCCTCTCCCTCCCCGCTCCCATCGGCTCCATTCGCGAAATACACGAACTAAATTCGGGCTGGCTGGACGAGGAAATTCAAGCCCTGCAGATGTCACCATGCAACTAAGTCAAAATCGTCATTTAAGTTACTGCCTCAATGTCCACCCCGGTGAATCTTTGGAGGACGTGCGGCAGGTCCTGCGAAATCAGATTCCGGAAATCAAACAGGCTCTTAGCCCCGATGCCCCTTTCGGTCTGGGGCTGCGCATCGCTCATCAGGCGTCCATCGATCTGAAAGAACCCGGACAGCTTGATCGTTTTAAACAGGATTTGGAGCAGGCGGGCTGTTACGCCTACACGATCAATGGATTTCCCTACGGTGCATTTCATCACACCCGGGTAAAAGAGAATGTGTACCTTCCCGACTGGTCAAATCCTGGTCGCGCATCTTATACCTGTGACCTGTTTGATCAACTGGCGGCCCTGCTCCCGGATGGTGTCGCCGGATCGATCAGCACGGTCCCCCTCGGATACAAATTCAAACCCGAGCCCTCCCCATCTGAATCCCACGCGCAAATCCACCACCTACTTACTATAGCCAAGCACCTCGGACGCATCGAAGCAGAAACCGGAACCGAATTACACCTGGGCCTGGAACCGGAACCGGACTGCCTGCTGGAAACCACGGACGAAGCCATTGCCTTTTTTGAGAAGTTATACGCGGCTGCCGGAGCGGGTGAACCCCTGGTCCGGCGTCACATCGGAGTTTGTATGGACACCTGCCACGTGGCCATGCAATTCGAAAACCCGGAAGCCAGCCTGCGGCAGTTGGAGCAAGCCGGAATCCGCCTGTCCAAAGTGCAGATAAGCGCCGCTCTGGAGTGTGATGCCCGGGAGATCGATCCCGAAGGCCTACGCGAGTTCGATGACGGGGTGTATCTGCATCAGGTGAAATCATCCACCGGTCGATCCTGGAGGGACATACCCGATTGGCTCCACTCACCTGATCTGGATGCGGGATGCCTCCGCATTCACGCCCACGTTCCTCTTCATTGGCCGGGGAGCACCGATCTCCGCAGCACCCGACACACCCTGACTCGGGGATTTTGGCAAGCCCTGCGTGCATCCAACTGCCGTCATCTGGAAGTAGAAACCTACACCTTCAACATCTTGCCGGAGTCAATTCAAGCAGGAAATTCCATCACCGGCAACATGATTGCAGAGTGCCAATGGGCATTGGAGAGTATCTAACTTTATTTTTTACCGGCGGTTTTCTTTTCTTCAATCGCAGCGTAGACTCTGTCGATCAGTTGTTGCTGCATCTCCAGATTATCCCGCAGCACTTCCCGGGCGGCATCGCGCCCCTGCCCCAGTTGGGTACCATCAAGCGATAGCCAGGAGCCACGACGCTCAATGAGATTGAGGTCCATGGCCTGATCCAGGATCGAACCCTCCCAACTGATTCCTTCCGCGTACAGAATATCGAATTCGGCCTCCGTGAAAGGAGGAGCCACTTTGTTTTTCACCACCTTCACCCGGGCGCGGCTTCCCACGGCCACTCCGGCATTATCTTTAATGGTGGCAATGCGGCGTATATCCAATCGAACGGACGCATAGAATTTCAGGGCACGGCCACCGGGAGTGGTTTCCGGACTGCCGAACATCACGCCCACCTTTTCGCGAATCTGGTTGGTGAAGAGTACGCAGGTCTTGGAGCGGTTAATGGCACTGGTTAATTTACGCAAGGCCTGCGACATCAGACGCGCCTGCAAGCCCACGTGACTCTGACCCATTTCCCCATCCAGCTCGGCTTTGGGTGCCAAGGCCGCCACCGAGTCGAGTACCACCACATCCAACTCACCGGATTTAACCAGAGCTTCACAAATATTCAGAGCCTCTTCACCCGAATCGGGTTGGGAAACCAGTAAATTGTCCAAGTCCACCCCGATTTTCTGGGCATAGGTCGGGTCGAGCGCGTGCTCCGTGTCAATAAACGCGCAGGATCCGCCCGCCTTCATGGCATTAGCCACGATATGCAGCATCAAGGTGGTTTTCCCGGAGGACTCGGGACCGAAAATCTCCACTACCCGTCCCCGGGGAACCCCGCCTATACCCAGTGCAATATTCAAGGTCAGGGCCCCAGTGGAAATGCTTGGAACTTTGCGGGAGTTGATTTCGTCCTCCCCCAGCTTCATAATCGAGCCTTCCCCAAATTGCTTGGTGATTTGGGAAATCAGAGTATCTAGATTTCCGGTGGGTCCATCTTCTTTTTTCTTTTTAGTTGCCATGTCGAATCCTTATTGGTTGCAGTATATACACATGTATAAAAGACTATTTTCAAAAAGCAAGTGCATTCTGAAAATAGTCTTTCCGAGGGAAGCCGGGCGTATGAGTCTCTTTCACCCGCTCCCACGAGGAGCCTTTTGGTAGAGAAATTACGATTCTCAACTGACCAGTGACTCCTGACATCTTTCCCTTTCCTCAGCCCGTGTTCAGACCTTCGATGATGCCGATGAGGGGCAGGAAAAGCGCAATCACAATGGTACCCACGATCAACGCCAGCATCACGATCAGCAGAGGCTCGATCACCGAGGTCAAGCCGGCAACCGCATTATCCACTTCATCGTCGAAGTTGTCCGCGATACGCCGGAGCATCTGGGGCAATTCACCGGTTTCCTCCCCGACCTCCACCATGGAAATCACCATGGGCGGAAAAATTCCGGTTGAGTCTAGAGTCGGTGCAATGTTTTCCCCTTCTTTCACCGCGTCATGCACTTCATGAACGGCAACCTCAACCACATTATTTCCGGAAGTTTCCCCCACAATGGTCAAGGCCTGCAGAACCGGTACCCCGGAATCCATCAACTCACCCAGGGTGCGGGTGAATCGCCCGATCGCGCTTTTCATAAACAGCGATCCGAACAACGGCATATGCAACTTGCTCCAGTCAATCATGTACGCGCCTTTTCGGCTCTTTTTGAAGAAACTTAATGCAATAATTAAAACAACAATCACTACTATAGTGGTGATAATAGTGGTCACATTGAACATATTCTCTGAAACAGCCACCACTTGACGGGTCAGCCAAGGTAATTCTTTACCTTGCATGATGTCTTCAAAGATTTTTTCGAATTTCGGAATGATAAAAACCATCAGGAAAACCATAATGCCCATGGCCAGGGTCAACACCACGATCGGGTAGATCATCGCCCCTTTGACCTTGTTCTTGATTTTCTGGACTTTCTCCATGAATTCGGCCAGGGCCAGCAGCACTTTGTCCAGCACCCCGCCCACCTCACCGGCTTTTACCATGTTCACATACAATTTGTCAAAAATACGGGGGTGTTGTACCAAAGCTTCGGCAAAGTTACTGCCACTCTCGATCGCATCTCCCATATCCCGCAACGCCCGTTTCAGCATCGGATTTTTTTCCTGACGCCCTAGTACTTGCAGCCCTCTCACCAGCGGCAGCCCCGCATTCACCAGGGTGGCCAACTGCCGGGTAAAGGACATAAGTTCCTTGGGTTTGACCTTCTGCAGAAAGCTTGGCATAGTGATTTCTTTCTGCAGGCTCTGCTTTCCGGCTGGTTTTTTCTTTCCTTTGGCCGCGGTTTTTTTAGCAGTCCCTCCGCCTGAATCCGCGGTCACGGATGTGGGAAACAACCCCTTGTCGCGCAGCTTGGATTGAGCTTCCGCCTCATCCGCGGCGTCCATGTTTCCGGAATATTCTTTTCCTTTTTGGTCAACGGCGACAAATCTATATTTTGGCATGTTCAGTGTTCCTTCGGTAAATCGTGGGACATGGGTAGATGTAACTCTACTCTATCTTCGGGGGAATGTGCAAGGTGAATTATGTGTATTTAACGATTTCTTCAATGGTAGTGACTCCGTCCAGGATACACCGAATCCCGTCTTCCCGTAGAGTGCGCATCCCTAACTCACGCGCCCGGTCACGGATCACCACGGTCGGTCGCTTTTCGGTGATCAGAGTCCGAATAGGATCGGTTATTTTCAGATATTCATAAATACCCCGCCGTCCGTGGTATCCGGTATCATGGCAATTATCGCAGCCACCTCCATAGAAGAAGTTATTGTCGCCAATGACGTCCCGGTTGAGTCCGAGTGATTTCACTTGCAAGTCGTCCGGTACAAAAGCAGTTTTGCATTCTTTACAGATGGTACGGACAAGGCGGGTTCCCATGACCGATTGTAGTGTCGAGGCGACCAGAAAAGGTTCCAGCCCCATATCAATCATACGGGTGATCGCTCCAGAGCTGTCGTTTGTATGGAGGGTGCTGAACACCAAGTGCCCCGTCAGCGAAGCCTGAATGGCGATTTGAGCGGTTTCCAGGTCACGAATTTCCCCCACCAGAATCACGTCCGGGTCCTGACGCAGATACGCCCGCAAAATACTTCCGAAGGTCAGGCCAATGCGATGGTTGGCGTTTACCTGCACAATGCCATCAATATCATATTCCACGGGTTCTTCCGCCGTGAGGATCTTGACACCCACTTCATTCCGTCGGCCGAGTGCGGCATAGAGGGTCGTGGTTTTACCGGAACCCGTGGGTCCGGTCACCAGGATGATGCCGTTGGGCATGTTGATGTCTTCGGTGAAGTTGTCGTAGACGTCGTCCGGCATACCCAGACGCTCCAACTCCAGGCCCACCGCGCTCTGGTCCAACACCCGGAGCACCACGCTTTCCCCGAATTGGGTGGGCAGGGTGGAGACCCGGAAGTCGACGGGGCGGCCTGCAATATTCATTTGAATCCGGCCATCCTGAGGCAGACGCCGCTCGGAAATATCCAGCCCGGAAATCACTTTGATGCGTGAAATGACCGGCAGGGCCAAGTGCTTGGGTGGTGGGGACATCTCATACAGAGCCCCGTCTACCCGGTAGCGAATTTTGAATTCGTGCTCAAAGGGTTCGAAGTGAATATCCGATGCCCGGTCTTGTACGGCCTGATAAATAATCAAATTCACAAAGCGGATCACCGGGGCCGCGTTGGCGGAACTGGATAAATCCTCTTCGGTCAAATTCGTTCCGCCCCGCCCCAAATCACCCGCACCCTCAAGCTCACTTTCGAGTTCCGCCAGCATTCCTCCGACGGAATCATCGTCGTCCTCCGCATAAAACTTCACGACATGTTCTTTGATGTCGCGTTCTCTGCACACCACGAATGTGACATCCATGGCCAAAACAAAACGTAGCTCGTCCACCAGTTCAGGAGTAATAAAATCGCAAGTCGCCAGTTCCATGGCCACCGCATCCACATTCACCGGCACCAGATTGTACATTCGGGCCAGCGAGGCGGGAAGTTTGTGCGCTAATTCAGAGCTTATGTTGTGGCGGCTGAGATCCAGAACCCGAACTCCCATCAACAGAGCCTGTTGCTCCAGCAATTCATCCTCGGTCATGATTTCCATGTTCAGCACGATTTGACGCACCGAGCGTCCGGTGCGGTTGTGCTCATCCACGACGTCCGTGGCCTGTGTCTGGGTCACGTATCCATGTTCAAGCAGGTGATCGAGAAGTTGATCGGTAAAAGTAATTTCGGACATAAGGTTAATGGGGCTGAGATTAGGAACCGGCGTGGACTTTTTGAGCAAGTGCTTCGGGATCATTCGCTTTTAGCAACATACTTTCAAAGCTAATGACTCCGTTGCGGTATAAGGTGTAGAGTGAGGTGTCGAGTGTAACCATTCCCTTGCGGGCACCCGTTTGGATATCGGAGGTGATACGGAAAGTTTTATTGTCGCGGATCAGGGCCTGAATACCGGGTGTGGTCATCATGATTTCAAAGGCAGCCACCCGTCCCTCCTTGTCAATCCTCGGGATCAGCACCTGGGAGATTACCGCCTCCAAGGTGGAGGCCAACTGGGTTCGGATTTGCTCCTGCTGATTGGTGGGGAACGCATCCACAATACGGTCCACCGTGCGGGCGGCACCGGTCGTGTGCAGGGTCGCAAACACCAAATGCCCCGTTTCCGCCGCGGAAATTGCGGCTTCCATGGTTTCCAAATCCCGCATTTCCCCAACCAGAATCACATCAGGGTCCTGTCGCAACGCGCTCACCAGCGCTTTGCTGAACGATCCCACATCCACCCCGAGTTCACGTTGAGTGACCAAACTCTGTTTATGTTCGTGATAAAACTCGATCGGGTCCTCGACCGTGATAATATGACAATCACGGTCCTCATTGACAATATTTATCATGCTGGCCAGGGTAGTGGATTTACCGGAACCCGTGGGTCCGGTCACCAATACCAGCCCTTTGGGTTTGTAGAGCAATTCCTTGGTCTGAGGCGGCAACCCGATCTGTTCAAGCGTAAGTAAATCGTTTGGAATCTGGCGCAAGACCATTCCCACATGTCCTTTCTGCTTGAAAATACTTACCCGGAACCGGGCCAGATCCTGAAAGCCAAAACCAAAATCCGCACCCCCGATTTCGCTCAGTAGCCGAACATTATCCTCGGAGGTGACCGCACGCATCAGGCGGTCCGTGTCCTCCGGACGCAATGGTTCGGTATCCAGCCCGTTCAAATGGCCATTAATTCGAAGTACGGGCGGACTGCCCACCCCGATATGCAGATCGGAAGCTCCCTCTTCGACCACAATGGCCAGCAGATCCTCCATCGTAATTTCCGAAGCGACTGTCGTACTCATTCCATATCTCCAAGCGTGACCCTGAAGACTTCTTCCAAGGTGGTTTGACCGGCAATCACCTTGCGCAGGCCGTCTTCTCGCAGGGTGCGCATTCCTAATTCTCGGGCTTTGTTGCGCATGGTACTGGAATTAACCTGTTCATAAATAAGGTGTTGAACCTCTTCGGTAATCGTGAAAATTTCAAAAATACCAATTCGGCCCGAGTAGCCGGTGTACGCACAATTCTGACATCCTTTGCCCCGGGTAAGTTCCACATCCTCCACTTGACCGGCCAATGCACCCAGTTGGCGCATTTCGCGTTCCGTCGGTTTATAAGTTTCCGAACATTTACCGCAGATTTTCCGTACCAGACGTTGGGCCATGATGCCCCGCAAAGATGAGGCCACCAGGAAAGGCTTCACTCCAATATCAATTAACCGGGTAATCGCGCTGGGCGCGTCGTTCGTGTGCAATGTACTGAACACCAAGTGGCCGGTCAGTGAAGCATTCACCGCTATTTCGGCAGTTTCAATGTCGCGGATTTCCCCGATCATCACAATGTTCGGGGCTTGACGCAAGATGGATCGAAGCGCATTTGCAAAGGTCAAACCAATGTCCGCTCTCACATGCACCTGATTGATCCCGCTCAACTGGTATTCAACCGGGTCTTCCACGGTGATAATCTTACGGTCCGGTTTGTTAATTTCATTCAAGCAGGAGTAAAGCGTGGTAGTTTTACCCGAACCCGTGGGGCCGGTCACCAGTACAATTCCGTCAGCTAATTGGATCAGGGAACGGAAGGTTTGCTGATCATCTGTAAAGAATCCCAGTTCAGGCAATCCAAGCTTCAAACTTTCCTTATCCAGAATACGCATTACCACCGACTCCCCATGGTTGGAGGGAACCACGGACACCCGTAAATCTAATTCGCGGCCCATCACGTTGATTTGAATGCGTCCGTCCTGGCATACCCGTTTCTCGGCGATTTTCATGTTTGCCATGATCTTGAGCCGCTGAAGGATGGCGGACTGCAACCGTTTGGGCGGACTCTCCATTTCCTGCAATACCCCGTCAATCCGGTAGCGAACCCGAAGTTGCTTTTCCATGGGTTCCACATGAATATCCGATGCCCGACTGCGAAAGGCCTCGATGATGATCAAACTCACCAGCTTGATAATCGGCGCGTCCTGCTCCGTTGCCTCCTCGGCGTCCCCGAACAACTCAGCGGTTTCATCCGTGGCGATCCCTGCGATGGTCGCTTCGGTCAGCTCCTGGAGCGCATTGCTTGCCCGCCCCATTCCTCCACCTGAATAAAACAGATTGATCGAGGATTTAATCTCCCTCTCGGATGCCACTACGGGCACGACGTCAAAGGACAGGGTATACCGGAGGCTGTCCAGCGTATCCATGTCCTGTGGATCTGAAATAGCCACCGTCAATTCATTGTCGCGCTTATAAACCGGGATCACCCCGTAGCGGCGGGCAATATCCGAGGGCATCGCATCAATCACATCCTGTTGGATGTCCAGATCACGCAGAGACACCATTTCCATTCCGTAGTGCGCGGCAATGGCCTGGGTAATCTCCTCTCCGGTGATCATCCCGGATTCTTCCAGTACGTCACTGACATCCATGCCTTTCTCATCCGCGAGAAAGGCCGCTTTTTCAGCGATCGCATCGTCAATTAAACCAGCTGCGCGGAGAGTTTCGAGTGTGTATTCGTCCTTGGGTGTCAAAACAGTTCCTTTTGTGGGTCAAAATCGTATATAGGTAAGCTAGAACAAGCAACAGCCATTAGGCAAGCATTTCTTTGAGAAGTTCCAGCACTATTTTCGGGTTGGCCTTTCCTTTACTAACCCGCATGACCTGTCCCATCAGAAACTGCAACGCGGCGTGCTTACCATTGCGGTAATCTTCCACCACCGAAGGATTTTCGTCAATGACGGATTTCACAAAACCTTCAATAGCCGAACTGTCACTCACCTGCGCCCACCCCTCATTTTTAACGATTTGTTCTGGATCCCCACCGGATTTCACCAATAACGAGAAAACCTCTTTCGCCTTGGCATGATTGAGAACTTTCTTTTCCACCAGCAGAATGAGTGTACCCAACGCTTTCGGAGTCACCTTCAGGTCAGCGGGAGAACCTCCGCTCTCCGACAGCTCCCGCATCACCTCGGTCATCACCCAGTTGCTGGACGCCTTGGCAGATCCAGCCGCGGCCGCCACCACCTGCTCGAAGTAGTTCGCAACATGCAGATCCGCGACCAAAACCGCCGCGTCATAGTCCGGCAACTCCAGATCCCGGATAAATCGTTGCCGCCGCCGCTCGGGCAATTCGGGCAGTTCCGCCCCCCAGACTTCGACTTGCTCCGCACTCAGAGCGATTTCAGCCAAATCGGGATCTGGAAAATAACGATAATCGTGCGCATCCTCTTTTGTCCGCATAGAAGAGGTCATCCCCTGGTCATCGTCCCAGCGTCGGGTCTCCTGAACCAACGGAATCCCCGTTTCCACCGCGCGGGTCTGGCGTTTGATTTCGTAAACCAAGGCCCGGTGTACCCCACGGAAGGTGTTCATATTCTTAATTTCCGCTTTTACCCCCAGCATGTGGCTGTCCGCTTCAGCCACACTCACATTCACATCACAGCGAATATTGCCTTCTTCGAGATTGCAATGACTCACGTTCCCGTATTCCAAAATCCGTTTCAGTGCCGTTAAATAGGCGAAGGCCTCTTCCTCGCTGTGCAAATCCGGTTCGGTGACAATTTCCATCAATGGAGTTCCCGCTCGATTGTAATCAATGCCGCTCGCTCCCCGCAAATGGGTCGATTTTCCCACGTCCTCTTCTAAATGAATCCGGTTGATGTGAACGGTTTTTTGGCGACCGGAAACCTCGATTTCCAAGGAGCCGCCCAGACACAAGGGTTGATCGTACTGGGTGATCTGATAATTTTTGGGCATGTCCGGATAAAAATAACTTTTCCGATCATGTTTGCTCTTCAACGCGATCGTGCACCCCAGCATCAAACCCGTCTGTACCGTTTTTTTTACGGCTTCTTTATTTAATACCGGAAGGGCTCCAGGATATCCCATGCACACCGGGCAGACATGGGTGTTGGGATTAGCGGCGGTCTCCACCGCACATCCACACCAGATTTTACTGCGGGTGTTCAGTTGCACGTGGGTTTCGAGTCCGATGGTTGGAAGAAGCGTCATAAGGTCAGTAGAGGAAAACGGTTACACATTGAAAAGCGATGTTCGTTGAGATTGAAATCCAGCGGATTGTTCGTAGGCGAAACCCGCGCGGAGAATGCGCTCCTCCGCAAAAGCAGGCCCCAAAATTTGCAATCCTATGGGAAGACCCGCATCGCTGAATCCACAGGGAACAGAAAGCCCGCATCCACCAGCCAGATTACTGGGGATGGTACAGATGTCGCCCAAATAAAGTGCCAGTGGATCGTCCAATTCCGCCCCAATTCTATAGGCGGTAGTTGGCGCAACCGGTGACATCAGCACATCGCATTTCTCGAAAACCTTGTCAAAATCCTGCTTGATCAACGCCCGGGCTTTAAGAGCTTTTACGTAATAGGCATCGTAATAACCCGAGCTCAACACATAGGTACCAAGCAAAATACGCCGTTTCACCTCATCCCCGAAATGGGCCTCCCGGGTTTTGCACATCAATGTCACCGGATCCTCAGCCTCCACCCGGTTGCCGTAGCGAATGCCATCAAACCGGGATAAATTAGCAGATGCCTCAGCGGGTGCCAAAATGTAATAGACACTAACCGCATATTTAAGATGAGGAAAAGAGACCGACACCAGCTCCGCGCCCAACGACACACAGAAATCAATCGCGTCCCGCACCCGTTCCGCCACCTCCGGATTCACCCCCACCCCAAAAAACTCCTCCGCAATTCCGATTTTCGTTCCCTTCATCGAGCCATCCAATGATTTCCCATAATCGGGAACCGCGGCCCGATCACTGGTGGTATCCCTCGAGTCATGACCCGCAACCACGCCCAGGGTATCCGCCGCATCCGCTACTGATTTTGAAAGCACTCCCACCTGATCCAACGAGCTGGCAAACGCGGTCAGGCCGAATCGACTCACCCGCCCATAGCTGGGTTTAAGTCCCACGCATCCACAAAACGAAGCCGGTTGACGAACACTGCCTCCCGTATCACTCCCCAGCGAAACAATTGCCTCGTCCGCAGCCACGGCCGCCGCACTTCCCCCGCTTGAGCCACCAGGGACGTGGTCAAGGTTCCAAGGATTTCGGGTAATTCCATACGCCGACCGCTCCGTAGAAGCCCCCATCGCGAACTCATCCATATTCACCCGGCCAAATGGAATCGCCCCTGCTTCCCGAAGTTTGGCCACGCAACCCGCATCGTAGGGAGATATATAGCCTTCCAGAATTTTAGAGGCGCAGCTGCAGGATTGCCCCTTCACATTCAACAAATCCTTGATCGCCACCGGAATCCCCAGCAAAGGCCCCTTTTCACCTACGGACCGCCGTGAATCCGCCGCATCCGCCTCCAACAGAGCCGATTCCACGTCGACCTTAAGATAGGCGTTAATCTTCGGATCCACTTCCTGAATGCGGGCATACACCGACTCGATAATTTCCCTGGAGGAACAAGCTCCCGACTCCAACAGCCCCCGCAACTCCTGAATGCCTTTCAATGCCAATTCACTCATAACTCCTCCATCATCTGAGGCACCCGCACCAGCCCCTGAATCGTAGCAGGCGCATTCCTGATCATCTCTTCCCGATCTGCCCCCCGAGACACCACATCCTCCCGCAGCACATTTTTCCGGGGCGTGGGATGCGACATCGGCTCAACTCCACCCAGATCTAGCTCATTCAACTGATGAATATACGCCAGCACCGCGTCAAGATCGGTCTGAAACCGTTCCGTTTCCACGACCGACAATTCAATACGGGCCAACTTCGCGACATAAGTAATATCCACATGATCCAAATCAGGAGCTTTCTCGTTCATCCAGGGGTGCTACCCCCAATTCCCCCCAACGTCAAGCTACTCAGCAAATTTCCAGAAAATTATTATTATTGCAACAGGTGATTTAATATATAACCTATATAACAACAGGTGATATTTATGTTGACTTTCCGATCGCAATATTCCATCATCGCTTTATGAAAACAACCAATCAGATTCCAAGTGTATGGGCGGGGGTGGGTGAGAAGCGGAAGCGGGGCTTGCGGGTGCTGCCGAAGCGGGAGGCGTTTTTTGTGCATGTCACGAGCAGAGCCGTGGGGCAGGCGTTTTTGTTCGGGGATGTTGAAGGCGGGGCTGTTTTGAAAATGCGGGCGTGGGCGGTGTTTTCGGGGATTGAGGTGGTGACACGTGTCTGTGGATAATCATTTCCACCTGTTGTTGTGGGTTCCGAAGGTGAGTGAGCTGGATCATGAGGTGATTGTGGAGCGGTTGAAGCTGGTGGCCGAAAGAGAGATTGGAGGAGTGGGAGGCTTATTATGAGGGGACTATACGCGATACCCGGGAGGCGATGGACGCGGCAATGGTGGAGCGTATGGGCGATTTGCCGGAGTTTATGCGGGTGCTGAAGCAAACCTTTACCTGCTGGTATAATGCGAAGGAGGGTCGGAAGGGGACGCTGTGGGATGCGCGGTATCGGAGTGTGGTGGTGGAGGGTAATCCGCTGGCGTTGCTGTCGGTTGCGGCATATATCGACCTGAATCCGGTGCGGGCAGGTCTGGTAGTAGATCCGGTGGAGTCGGTGTGGAGTGGCTATGGCTCGGCTTGCGGGGGTGATTCGGCTTCGCGGAAGGGGCTGGACTTGCTGGTGCGCTGTTCGCGGGGGTGCCGGATTCGGCGGTGTCGGTGCGGAAAACAACTCCTCAAAGAGTCCGACAAGGGATGGGGAGGTGGGAGAAGCTCTGAGGAGGGAGCAACAGTTGCGCTCCGAAAAGCCAGGACGGGTGCAACAGGCCCACCACAGGTTGGCTGTCTGCACAGGAATGACGGGACGGAGGACCCCCAATCACAGGAAAAATTCAGGGGATCGGAAGGGGATAGATCCGCTGGAGGTGGCGGGTATAAGGCGTCGGGAAAGTGTTGCCGATGGTGGATGCTGCATCAGCGAATGCGCTGGCTGACGGGGATTGGAAAGTGGGAAGTCCGGAGTTTTGGAGGATCTGATGCGGGAATATCGCGGATGCTTCGGTCGAAACGAAAAAGCGGGAAAACCACTGCCGGTGGATATCCCGGGGGTGGAATCGCTCAGAGGGGTGGATGCCCCGAAAATGAGAAATTGATGAAAGGATCAACTTTCCCTTGTACCCGTGTCCGGATCGGGTATCACTAAACCCGATTTAAACCAGGAGGAATTATGATTGGCATTGGACTATTTATCGGCCTGTTACTCTACGGGCTCTATCGGGCATTGTTGTCCGGGTTTTATACGGTGCGTCCGAATGAGCGGGCGGTGATCACCAGTTTCGGTCGGGCGCGCCGTCTGCCCGGTGAACCTCAGGTATCCACCACTCCCTCGTCAGACGGCGAACCCGCACGATATGCGTACCCGGCCCTGCAGGTAATCGGTCCCGGCGGACCGTACTTCAAATGGCCCTGGCAAAAAGTTCACAAGGTCGACATTGCAACTCAGGCGGTGGATCTCACCTGGGACCCCACCAAAGCCCAAAGTACGATCGAAGCGGTAACCAAAGATAATCTTACGACAGGCGTCAACGGACAAATTCGCTATCAGGTCAGTGAATCCAATCTGTATCCCTACCTTTTCGGTGTCAGCAGCCCGCTCGAAAATGTGATGGGCTATTTTGTTTCCGTCCTCCGGGAACGGATCGCTAATTTTGTCGATCCGAGGGGGAGTGAGATTCTGACGGCAACCACTGAGGAGGAAGAAGAAAACTCCAGCGGCACTGCGGTGGAACTTTCCGAAGGGGTTTCGATCAACGATTTACGTAAAAATCTGCCCATGATCAACAGTTACATGGAAACCCAGTGTGAAACCACCGTTCATCGCTATGGAATTCAACTGGACGCGGCTCTTATCACGGAAATCGACCCGCCCCCGGAAGTGGACCGCGCCCTTTCCGCCATTAACAGCACCCGCAATCTGGTGGCCGCCGATATCAGCACCGCACGGGCGGATGCCGAGCAGCAAATCACCATGAGTAAACGCGCAGTGGATATCGCAAGCAACAATGCGGAAGCCGAAGTCGCCCCTCTCCGCGAGTTGGCCTCCACCCTTCTGAAGGTGAAGCAAACAGGCGGTTCCCCCGCACTCCGGGCGTACATTCGCAATATGCGGGTTCCCCTGCTGGGGCGCACTAAACGCATTGTTCAAACTCTGCAAAACGATCTGCCCGCCACGGAGGCCTCACGATGAATTTCATTCCCGGTTTTATTCTCGGACTGGTTGCGATCCCGCTCTTTCTTAAAATCGCCAATCTGTTTGGCTTTTTCGCCATCGTACACGAATGCGAAGCGCAAGTGTTCACTCTCTTTGGCAAGGTGGTGGGTACCCTCCAAGAGCCCGGATTGCACATCCCCATGTTCAAGTTCGGCCCCAAAGCGCTGCTGTTTCCGTTCTTCGGCAAAAATTACAAAGTGGACACCGCCCTGCGTCAGCATTATTTGCGTCGATTGATGGTAAACTCGGAAGAAGGCACGCCCATGGGGGTGGGGATCTGGTACGAAAAGCAGGTTATCGACCCGGTCGCCTACCTGTTCACCAACAGCAATCCGGAAGCGTCTCTGGACGCGAATGTCACCAGCGCCACCATTTCCGTACTCAGCAACCTCGAAATGGAAAAAATGCTCGAGGACCGCCACAGTCTCAGCCGGACGGTGCGGGAAACCGTTTCCCCACTCTCCGAAAAGTGGGGATATCGACTGGGATCCGTGTACATCCGAAAAGTAGCTTTTACCGACGAGTTGATGGTGGAAAACATCACCGAGAAGGTCGTCAAACGTCTGGTTCAGGTCACCAGCGCCATGAAACAGGATGGCGAAAACCGGGTGGGACTTATTCGAAGTGAAACCGCCAAAAAAGTGTCCACGAAAATGGCCGAAGCCGCCGCCGCCCGCCCGCGCATCGTGGGAGAGACCCTGAATGCGATTGCCGCCGAAGACACGGAAATTCTAGAGGCGGTCATGGACGTGATGGAAACCGAGCAACTCCTATCCAGCAATGCGCCTGTAGAAATCATCCCGGCAAACGGTACCAACGTGCTGATCCAACTGGGTGCGGAAACCTCTGCATCAACCCGGGCCCCCTCCCCTACCGAGCCCCCTCCAATTCCCTCGTAATCGACCTGAATTTCTCTTCCAGCACTTCATTTTCAAAGGGAATGAGGGAAGGAAGATGCATGTCCCGAAGGAGATTCAGTTCATCCATCAGTTGTTGAATCTGGTTGGCCAGGGCGGAGGAGACGCGAAGGGTCGCGTAGGAATTGGCGGCGATTTCGTGGCGGACCCCCAATTGGTCCAGTCTTTGGGACACTTGCGTGCGCACTTGGTCCAAATGGTGTCGGTAGGCCACCAGGGTGTCCGCGGTCAATTCCTGCAGTTCCCGGTTGCGCATGAGGAGATCCCGCTGATCCGATGTCGACCGGGTCAACAGGTTTTCCGTCTCCCGGATCAAGCGTTCGTTTTCCTGTTCAATCTCCGAGAGCGCGCCCATATATTGATTGTCGATCTTGTCGATCATGCGCTCGTGGGCGTGTTTCATCGTTTCCAACAACACCACATGCACGCCGTAATACCGCCGGGAAGCCTCGATATCCCCAGGATTCGCTTTGATCAGCTCCTCCAATTGCCGGTTGATTTCCCGGGTGTGATGAAACAATGAACTCATCGCCATAATATCATTCCCTGAAACGCTGGACAGGTAAAACCGCACCTGGTCCTCTTTCAACCCGATTCCCATTTTCGCGTACTCGGCCCGCATCGCCTCGACATGCCGGTCGCGTTCGCGATCCAATGCCCGAATTTGCTCCTCCACCTTGGCGATGTCCTGATCGTAATCCTCCTTCGATTTGGTGAACACCTGGTGCGCGGCTTTCTGTTCAGGAGCACCGACCCGTTGTTCACGCAGTTCCCGGAGTTGAAGCCGCAATCCCTCCTGTTCACCCGCCACCGAATGGTAAGCGTCCCGATGAAACGTCAATTCAGACCTTTCCAACACCTGCAACAGGCGATTCTGGATTTTCTCCATTTCCCGATCCACTTTACGCTGGTCCCGCCCCACCCATTTGGATTCGGGCAGGGTCGCTTTTTCATCCCGCAACTCGATCAATTCCGAGAGTGGGCGGCGGGAATTCTCCCAGACTTCCTGTGCAACCAGCAAACGGGAGGTTCCCGTCCAGAGACAGGCGGAAAGCGTCAGGTATTGAATAGGCGTTTTCATGTTCATGACCACAGGATACCCTGTCCCCGGCCAATCGAAAATCACCAAACGCATGAATTTCAGAAAGACCCCCCGTCGCTTACGGACGGGGAGAGACCATCCTGGTGGTGGACGACGAAACCGCCGCCCGTCAAATCACCCGACAGACCCTGGAAGCCTTCGGATTTCGGGTGATGGAAGCCGCCGACGGAGCCGAGGCGGTGTCGGTCTACATGGAAAAGCAGAACGAAATCGATGTGGTCCTCACCGACATGATGATGCCGGTGATGGACGGACCCGCCACCATCAACGTACTTCGCCGCTTCAATCCCGAGGTGCGTATTATCGGAGCAAGCGGTATCACCGCTAAAGGAAAGATCACCCAGGCCGCAGAGGCGGGGGTTACTCATTTTCTTCCCAAACCCTACACGGCGGAAACCCTGCTGAATGCGGTGCGGAAAATTTTGGGATGAGGTAGGTGCCTTTTTGTGGCTGAAATCGGAATATTCATGAACACACGCTTTGGGTTTTACAATTTCGAACTCGGGGTTTAAACAAATCTCTTCCAATTCATCCCCCTCCCCCCTTTTTTCTATGTCATACTCCAAACCTGCTTCCTGGTCCGAACGTCTCTACATCTTCTTTACCGGCATGTGCATGGGGGCCGCCGACATTGTGCCGGGGGTTTCCGGTGGCACCATGGCCTTTATTATGGGGATCTATCAGGATCTGTTGGACGGTATCAAGACCTTTAACCTCACGCTGATCCAAAAGGCGCTTCGTTTCGACGTCAAAGCGGTGTTCGCACAGATCCCCTGGCAATTTCTGCTACTTCTCGCCACCGGGTTGGCGACATCCGTTCTCACCCTGGCCGGAGCGCTGCACAACGCCTACGAGCATCATCGTCTTTTCCTCTACGCCTTCTTTTTCGGGTTGGTGCTGGCCTCCGCTATATTGCTGGCCCGCGATGTGCCCTGGACCCTTCGGCGGGCGGGCGGGCTGATTCTGGGCACCCTGATCGGTTACCTGGCGGTGACCGTGGCACCCATCGACCAATTGCCCTCCACCTTCCTGGTCCACACCCTCTGCGGCGCTGTCGCGATTACCGCCATGATTCTTCCCGGCATCTCCGGATCGTTCATTCTGCTGATTCTGGGCAAATACGACACCGCGATCGCGGCGGTCAAGGATCTGGATGTGTTGACCCTCGCCCCCTTCGCCCTCGGAGCGATGCTGGGGTTGTTGGCCTTCACCCGTTTTTTAAGCTGGCTGTTACATCGCTGGCACCACCTGGCGGTGGCCACCCTGATCGGGTTTATGCTCGGCTCCCTCCGCAAACTGTTTCCCTGGAAAGAGGCCACAAATGTCATGATCCGGGACGGGGAAACTATCGTGCTGGAGGACAAACTGATCCTGCCGGAACTGAATGCCGATTTTAGTCTCGCCTTGGCCCTGATGCTGGCGGGCATGTTGGTGATCGCCGGGATCGAATGGATCCGGAAACGGAAAATACACGAAACTCCCCCCGCGCCGGTTGATTTAGTTCTTCCCGACAGAGTGAAAGTTCCAGCCCCAGCAGATTCCGGCAAGCCGGACCGCGATGTGGACGGGCAGCAGCGCGATAAGGGAAAATGGGCTCCCAGGTTATTTTTATGGGTGCATGGGGAAGTGATATTTGCCTGAAATGCTTTCAAGCTGGCCATCTTGAGAATCAGACCATATCTGGTTAGATGTTTACCATGAAAACGTACGATTACCGAAAGTAACACACAACTTTTGGCCTGGTTGCGGAATAAATATGTGAGAGGTACCTGCTTAAGAAAAACCGAAAATACAAAATATCGCGGGCTGACAACACCCCCAATTGCCAGCTAATTTGCCAGGCCATTCCCCCTGATATGCGGCTTGATATCCAAAATCGGAGTCTGATCAAGCATGTCGATGATACCACCTCAGGACGTTTTCCGGATATCTGTTACGCGCAGCACAGATAGCCGATGGGATTGGGCCGCCAGGGCGAGCAGATGGAAAACACCCCAAAGGACGGTCCCCGTGCGGCGGTTTCTGCGCAGTAATCCGGAAAAAGGCCTGGCTTTTGTGAAAGCAGAACAACACAACGATCCGCTCGCCAATGACCACGTCGCGCAGGCCGCAGAAAAATCCGGGATGATCTCGATTCTGCCTCTTGCCTTGGAAATGCTCCAGTGCCGCGGTATATCGGTTTCCTTCGTGTAAAATGTGCCAATCGGACGCATCTCGATTTTCATCTGCCACCTCGCATTGATGGATAGTAAATCGCTTTTCGCGCTTTGAGAGTGAGAGGCGGTATCAGGGTTGTGAGGGGAGAGAACATATTGGTATTCCTTGGGAATTGAGGGGCAGAAGTCAAGGTGAAAGCGGGTGCGAGGCCGTTTTCGACCGAATGAAGACATAGCGCTCTTGCCGCGGTTGCTCAGGCGCTTGCGTAGAAAAGCACGGGTTCGGATGCGCCCACTGGGGCGACCCGCACGGATGCCGTCAGCCATGGCCGGTGCAATATCCTCGTTGCAGGCCCCGTTGTCGGCGAGGAACACCACCAGTCCATCAAACAGGTTTGGCTTGCGCTGCCCGTACGGATTGCTTCACCAGGGGGACCATGGGCGGGGCGACACTGAGAGTGCCGATTCCGGCCTGCAGCAAAGGTTCGATCTGATTGAGTTCCGCCGCCAGCTCACCGCAGACCGCTATCTCCCGGCCTTTTTTCTGCCGGCATACGCAGGACACCGCCTTCAGGATCGCCGCGTGACTGTCCCGGTAGATAGTGGCCACAAAGGGATTCTCGCGGTCGGCCGCCATAATGAACTGCGTCAGATCATTGGTCCCGATGGTGAGAAATTCCGCGTCCTCGAGGATTTCGTCCATCAGAAATACCGCGGCCGGGGTTTCGATCATGGCCCCCAGACGGGGGATGCGCTCTGTTCCCAGTTCGTCCGCGAGAACGAGCAGCATCTTTCGGACAACCTTCATTTCGTGCTTCCGACTGACCATGGGCACGACCACTGTCAGATCATGATCCCGGGCAAGCCGCAACATGACCCGAAGCTGGGTCTGGAGCACATGAGGATAGTCCAGCAAAAGTCGGATGCCTCTCCGACCCAGATTCGGGTTCGGCTCTGGGGGAAGGGGCAGATACGGCAAGGGTTTGTCGCCTCCAATGTCGAGCAGCCGTACGCAAACGGACTTTCCTTTGAACGGCTCGATCACGCTCTCGTATTCCTCGAAAAGCTTATCTTCGGCGGGAAGTTCATCGCAAGCCAGGTAAAAGGTTTCGGTCCGGTAGAGTCCGATGCCGTCCGCCCCGTTTTCAAGCGCTTTTTCCGCGTCCTCCCTGCATCCGATATTGGCCAGCACGGGGATTCGGTATCCGTCCCGGGTAACGGCGGGTTCCGCGGCGCGTGAGACGGCCTCCGCATGTTTCCTGTCGTAATGCTCCCGCTCCACATGAAAGTTTTGTTTGGCCTCCGGCCCGGGCCGGATCACCACCTGACCGCGGAGCCCGTCGACCAGCACTTCATCCCCGGACGTGAGCATCTGAAACAAATCCGAATTCTGAATCACCGCGGGAATTCCCATCGCCCGGGCAAGAATCGCGCAATGCGATCCCGTTCCGCCGAATTGGGTCACCAGCGCCACTGCGGACCGCCGGGACAGGAACACGGTCTCCGAAGGCATCAAACGCTTTGCCACCACCACCGACCCCAAAGGTATGCGTTCCAGTGAATGGCTTCGGATCCCGGCCAGTGAACGCAACAGACGACGACCCAGATCCTCTATGTCATCGGCCCGCAGGCGGAAGAATTCACTCCGCCTGGATCCAAAATCACGTTTCAGACGTCGCAGCACCCGCTGAAGTGCCCGCTCCGAGTTGACAAGATCGTGTTCGATTTCCTTTCGGATCCCGCCTAGAAACTCCTCGTCCCGCAACATCAGTTCGTGTGCACGGAAAATATCCGCCACGGCGGCGTCAATATCGGTTTCCATCTGATCCGCCGCGCGGCGCAGGTCGCCGGTCACATCCTCTACCGCTCCCTGCAGCCGTGCGTGTTCCGAATCCACCTGATGGGGTTCGATGGAATAGGCCCGAATCTCGCGCTCCAAAATATCCTGGAAGAGGAACGCGGCACCGGAGGCCAGTCCGGGCGAAACGGGCACTCCGGTCAGCATTAGATTCTCTTGGGTCTGCATAAAATTTCCTTGGAAGAAAGTGCGTTCTTGACAACACGTTATTATGAACATATTCTTATAATCAACACAAGGAGAATCCACCCGTAATGGCAAGACCCCACAAATCACGCTGCATTCGGCATCAACACGGCATGAGAGCCTTCAAGCCGGTTGGCATCCCCATGACCCGGCTCGAACAGGTGACCTTGCACCTCGACGAGATGGAGGCCCTGCGTCTGACGAATCTTCTGGATCTCGATCAGGAGGCGACCGCGAAACAAATGGGGGTGTCCCGGACCACCGTCAGCCGTATTCTCAAGTCGGCCCGAAAAAAAATCACCCGGGCACTGGTGGAAGGCCATGCCGTGTGCATCGAGGAGGGAAACGCGCCACTGGAACATTTTCTTCCCTCATCCCCCATTCCCCGGGAGATCTCCCGTGAATAGATATCGGGGCTCAAAATACAGGCCGAGGTGTTTCGGACCGACAAGCTGCCGGAGAATCACTATGTGGCAAAATCCCTGCAGATAGAGGAGGGCATCTTCCAGTTGCGCTCTGCGGATTTGCGGCCATTCTGGGCCGGAGACATGCCGGGGCGGAAACGAAAAAGAAACCGAAGTCGCCACAGGTAAAACGGAGTCGTCATGCGCACTGAAAACATCCATACATCACCCGGGGCAAAATCCCGGCCTGCGTTGAAAGACCTGCACCGGGACTGCTTTGCCTGCGGCATCTGCAATCCCTTGGGTCTGCAGCTTCACTTTCATGTTGGAGAGGATGGAATCGCCGCTGCCGTCTGGATGCCCACCCCGGACTTCAGCAGCTACCCCGATCGCGTACATGGTGGTATTATCGCCACCCTCCTGGACAGCGCGATGGTGCATGCGATTTTCGCCGGAGGCATTGCGGGGGTCACGGCGGACTGCCGGATCCGCTACCGGCAGAAAGTGAAACTGTACGAACCAGTGCATGTGACCGGCTGGGTGGAGACCGAGCGCCTCGGCGTCTACCGCTGCCGGGCGGAGGTCCATCAGGCGGACACGCTGGTGGTGTGGGCCGCCGCCAAATTCATGGCCATTCGAAATCAGGAACAGGAAACAACAGAAGGAAAACTCTCATGAAAATCTGCATCCCCACCCAAAGCGACACGTTCGCGGACTCCCGGATTAGCCCCCATTTTGGAAAGGCACAGTACCATCTGGTAGTGGAAGACCTCCTGGAGGTCGCCCGCCATAACCGGGACGACCGACCGTCCGGGGACTGTGCCCCCATCGACTGGATACTGCGGCAGGGGGTGACCCATGTGGCCTGCCTCGGCATCGGCGACGGCGCGTATCAATGCCTCCGGCCCGGGGGCGTCACCGTGCTCGACGCCGGCAGATACCGCTGGATCCGGGACGCGCTGCGCGCCGCCCATGCCGGGGAGCTGACCCCGTTCGACCCCGCCCGGCTTTGCGATCATCACCATCACCATCACTCCAACGGAACGAAATGAACCGCATGCGGGTTGCGGTACACGACCGACATGCGTTGAACGATCGGAATCCGAACCGCGCGGCAGCCGGAGTTTCACAAGCTTTTTGAACAGGCCGATCTCGTGATCGCCAAGGGGCAGGGTAATTTTGAATCGCTCAGCGACAGCGGAATACCGAGCCGCCATGGCATTCAATGAAGGTTTCCGGAAAAGCGGTTTTCAGGCGTTCGACGGCGCGGGCCCCGGTGCAGTGACAGGCCGCGAGAAGATCCGGATCCATGGTCCGCAGGGCGGCAATCGTCTTTGTCAGACGGTTTTCGTCCGCATTCACCAAGTGAAAACCTCCAATGAGCGCGTGGACGCGTTCGACGCCGGATTGCCTCCGGCAGCAGTCGACCGTGTTGACAATACCGGCGTGGGCGCATCCCAGGACGACCACCAACCCTTCCGCGGTCTCGAACCACAAGGCCAGATCGTCGTGAATCGGATCGGGACGCGTCCCCCCGGCATCCAGAAAAAAGGGGCCTCCTACATCCTCGTACTCCGTCCGGCGGGGGATAGGCCCGGTCAGATTCAGACGGCGGTTGACGGCGGTGCCCGAGACCACCGCATTGAACCCGTGTCGCTCCAGCCGTTCTTTGCACGCGAACGGAATGCCGACCATGCGCGGGCTGGCCGGATCCCGTATGCTGTAGCGTTCCAGTATCACATCCGGATGGCAGTGGACCATCGCATGGGACGGTTCCTTGTGTCTTCTGGAAGTTAGAGCATCAGAATCGGGACGATTCGATGTTCAAAGTTGAACGTTCAATGTTCGACCTTCGATTTCGTCTTTACTCTCGAAGCGATGAAATCACCGGCGCTCCGAGAACCTCCGATCCGCGCTTGGGAAGGCTCTTTTCCGCGTCGAGTATTCGGCGCAGTTTGCAGTCCGGAGCGTCTTTGGAATCAGACAACGGTTTGGTGGCGATATCCTCTATGCTCCACTGGCGAAGCAACTCTTTCACTCCCTCCTGGAACTGGACCATGGCCTGATGAAATCCGCAAGTGCGTTTGACCATGGCCGGATCGGGAAATTCACGGCAGTGATTGCCGATGATGGCGCCTTCGCAGGCCTCCACCACCGCCAACAGGGTGATATCCCGAGGTTCGCGCGCCAACGAAAATCCGCCGCTGGCCCCGCGATGGGATTCCAGCAGATCGGCCTTGGCCAGGGTACGCAGGATTTTGGACGTATAGGATTCCGAGGACCCCAGGGTCTGAGAGATCGGTTGTGGGGTGATCAGCGTGCCCTTGGGCATGCGGGAAAGCAGCACCAGGCATTGGATGGCGATTTCGGTGGTTTTAGTGAGTAACATAACAGACTCCGGGTGAATAAATTAATGGGAACAGCAGCTTGCGCCGCTCAAATTGGGGCTGATATAGGGGATACCAAGCGATAACCCGCGCAGGATCAATAGAACGGCGACGGTAAGGGGGAGGGCGGGAATTAGTCGGTTCAGCACCGGCTGAAAACGTGGGGAATGCAAACGGAGTCCGCCCAGGGACAGGGCAAACATCAGCGGCAGGGTGCCGAGACCGAACAGAAACATGTACATGGACGCCTGCACGGGGCCTGCCTGCAATGAAGCCGCCGCCAGAGCGGCGTAGACCAGTCCGCAGGGCAGCAATCCATTGAGCAATCCGGTTTGAAAAAGCCCCGAATAACTTCCCCGCTTCAGGATTTTCCCCAGCCCTTTTTGCACGGGGCGGTAAAAGGTGTTCAGGACCCAATGGGGCATATGATGGGTATTCAAAAACACCGTGGCCATGAGCAAAACTCCGAGCGCAATCGACAGCGCCTGTTGAAATCCGGCCACCTGCAGAATCCGCCCGAACAGTCCGGCGAAAATACCCATACATGCATAAGTGACCGCCCGCCCTAGATTGTACAACAAACGGCCCAAAGCCCGCTGACGGGTGGAGGCTTCCTGATTCGCGGGAAGCGCCAGTGCCAAAGGCCCGCACATGCCCAGGCAATGCAAACTGCCGGCAAGTCCAAGCGCCAACGCGGATCCGATGGAGGCCAGGGTCATCATTGGATAAATACATCCTCCTGATGGTAATACGGCACCCCGTCGGTTTCCCAGGAAATCTTAGCCTGCCACTTTCCGGGATGCAGATCGAGGGTGGAGAGCACAGAGGGAACTCCGTCTTGAAGGGCGTATTTCAAATCGAGCCGGGCATCCGACGGTCGATAGAAGCTCAGCACCGCCCCCCGCGCGAAATCGGGCAGACGCACAATCATGCGGTGGCCTTCGTAGTCGAGTTCAATACGGGGCGGGGTCTCCAATCCCCGGGTACGACTCAACGCGGTTTGGCGGCTGTCGTGGTCCAATCCTTCCGCGTAGTACTCACTTGTCACCAAATCATGCTTCATGCCCAATGATTTAATCACAAATCCCACACAAACCGCAATCATGACCGCAAACCAGGCGATAATCGCCCAGGGCCAGGGATTAAAACGGGAGCGGCTCATGATCCGCCTCCGGGCGCCAGGAAAGTGGTGGTCGTGGTGTTGATCCGTTTGCCGTCCACCACCAATCCCAGCTTGAGTTTGGTTTCGGTTCCGGTGAGTTGGTCCCGGGGCAGCGTAATTACGATAATGCTCTCCGCCTCCTCCTGCGGATGCATGTACAGGTGCTGATCACTGTAGAGCATTTGTCCTTCCGCGTTGAGCAGTTCCAGGCTTCCATCCATCTCGCGCCCGGTTTTATTGAGAAAGCGCCCTTCATAGAAATTGGTAATCTGTCCGTCCGGCATCACCTGGTAGTAGGTTCCCCTCACCCGCAGCAAATCCATGGTGACCGACTTGCGGGCAATCAACAATCCCGACAGCAACAAAAACAGCGCGGTCATGATGATGCCGTAGGTTTTGAGTCGCGGAGTGAGTCTCAGTTTGGAGGTTTTCTTTTCAATCTGGTCCATGGAGGCGTAGCGGATGAGCCCGGGGTCGCGCCCGACCTTGTGCATCACCGAATTGCAGGCGTCGATGCAGTTGGTGCAGTTCACACATTCCATCTGGGTTCCGTTGCGAATATCGATACCGGTGGGGCACACCGCCACGCACAAATCGCAGTCCACACAGTCCCCCTTGCCAATGGACAACCGTTCCTCCCAGGTTTCCCCTTTCACTTTGCGCGCACGCTTTTCGCCTCGAACATAGTCATAGGCCACCACCAGACTGTTCTCGTCAATGAGCACGGATTGAAAACGTCCGTAGGGACAGACGAAGGTGCAGGCCTGCTCGCGGAAACGCGCAAAGATCCCGTAAAAGAGCCCGGTAAACAGCAGCAAGGCAAAAAAGCCTTTGGCGTGTTCGGTGGGCGAATCCGTGATCAGGTCGATCAGGGCGTCCCCGCCGATCACATATCCCAGCAACAGATTTGCCACCCCGAAAGAGAGAAGGAAAAAGACTCCATGCTTGATGCATTTTTTGATGATCTTGTCCTGGGTCCACTCCTGCTTGTTGAGCGCTTTCTGATCCCGGGCATCGCCTTCAATCAAGTATTCGATTTTGCGGAACACCATTTCCATCAACACGGTTTGCGGACACAGCCATCCGCACCAGATGCGTCCCCAGGCGGCGGTGAAAAAGACGATCATCATAAACCCGGTGATCATGGCCAGGGCGAACAGATAAAAATCCTGGGGCCAGAACATGATCCCGAAAATGGAGAATTTCCGCTCCACGATATTCATCATCAGCAGGGGATTTCCGCCGATTTTGATAAACGGACCCGTGACCAGAATCACCAGCAACACCCAGGACAACCAGGTGCGGAGGGTGTAGTAGTTCGGCGCGTCCGGCGACGCCCGCTTCCCGGTCGGCGGTTTGCGGGGATACATCCAGATCCGCTTGCCGGCAGCGTCAACGG
Source organism: Kiritimatiellia bacterium (assembly GCA_018401235.1). Classification (GTDB taxonomy): domain Bacteria; phylum Verrucomicrobiota; class Kiritimatiellia; order SS1-B-03-39; family UBA6053; genus UBA6053. The sequence goes on along the minus strand of JAGYLC010000004.1, from coordinate 15,958 downwards.
TGGGAATGGTGTCTCGGAAATCTTTGTCTGGGTCTGTCATGAGGTGAGGGGGATCGGTCGGATCGGTCGGATCTGTCGGATCATAGGTTATAATTCGGGTCGTCGGAATTTTCCACCAACTCGCCTTCAGGAGCCCGGGGGTCGGGCGGTTCGCTGCCGCGGATGCTGTAGATGTAGCTGGCCACCGCGTGACGCTGGCGCAGCGACAGGCTGTTCTCCCACGCCTGCATTCCCTTCTCCAGCACCCCTTTGGCGATCACGTGCATGGTGTCTTCGAAATTCGGACCGTGGATCCAGTAAGCGTCGGTGAGGTTGGGCCCGATCAGCCCGCGTCCGGTGCTGTGGTGGCAACTGGCGCAGTTGGCGAGATAAATGTCTTTGCCCTCGGCCAACACCTCGTCCAAGCGGGAGGGAGTGCCGAGGTCGAGATTCGCCATCATTTCACTTTGGCGGGCGGCCTGGGCGGCTTCGGCCTGGGCCACCATGTCGTGGTAGCGCTTTTCCTGCCCCCGACCCAACCCGAGGACATGATACCAAGAGAAATACAGCACCGCGAAAATGATGCTGAACACAAACAGCCACACCCACCAGCGTGGCAACTGATTGTCCAGTTCCTGGATTCCATCGTGTTCGGATACTACGGTTTCATCATATTCAGCCATGGCGGGAATCTCCTGCATGAGTGTGAGGTTCGGTTCCATCGTGAAGCGGCATGGAGCCCATGTGCTCGGCATGGGGCTTGCGAATGCGGAAGACCCACAGGAACACGGTGGTGAAAAACAGCACAAAAATAACCAAGGAAATCACCCCATAGAGGCCGATACCCTCGATCGATTGCAACACATCCTTATACATTAGAGTTCCTCCTCGTAGGGAACTTCCCGCAACGCGTCTGTTCCCAAACGCTGCAGGTAGGCAATCAAGGCGATGATTTCACGGTCGGCTTCAATGTCATCCGCCCGGTCAGGCAATTGCTCGCGCAATTTCGCCGCGATCTCCTCCGCCTGTTGCTCAAGACGATCAACAGCGATGTCTTCGAAATACATTGGATACGACACCCCGAGTTTACGCATCACCGATATTTTTTTGGCGGTGGATTTGGTTTTCAGCTCATTCCGATGCAGCCAGGGATAGGCGGGCATGATCGAACCGGGCGAAGTGGATTTCGGACGTTCCATGTGCAGGTAATGCCAGGCATGATTGCGTCCGTTCGCCCCCTCGCGGGCCAGGTCGGGTCCGGTCCGCTTGGAGCCCCAAAGGAAGGGATGGTCAAACACGAACTCCCCGGCCTTGCTGTAGTCTCCGTAGCGGGCGGTTTCGGAGCGGAAGGGCCGAATCATTTGCGAGTGACACTGCACGCAGCCTTCGCGGATGTAGATGTCGCGTCCCTCCAATTCCAGCGGACTGTAGGGCGTCACCGAGCTGAGGGTGGGCACGTTGGATTTGATCAGGTACAACGGCACCAACTCGACCAGACCGCCAATCAGAATGGCCACTGTGCTGAGCACCGTGAACAGCAGGGGCAGCCGCTCCAGGGCCCGGTGGCGATAGGCATGCGCCTCGTCCTCTTTGCTGGGCATGGGCTGATCCCGCAGGGCGGGAGCGGAAGCCTCGGTTTCCGCTTCGAAACTTCCCTGCTTCAGGGTCTTCCACAGATTCACCGCCATGAGGATGGTTCCGCCCAGATACAACATGCCGCCAATGGCCCGCATGGCGTAAAAGGGAATCAGTTTGGTGACCGTGTCCAGGAAGTTCGGATAGGCGAGCACACCCTCGTCGGTGAACTGCTTCCACATCAGACTCTGGGTGACCCCGGCCCAGTAGAGCGGCACCACATAAACCAGGATACCGGAAAGGCCGATCCAGAAATGCATATTCGCCCATTTCTTGTTGTAGATTTCCGTGCGGTAGAGCACCGGCACCAGCCAGTACAGAATCCCGAAGGTCATAAACCCGTTCCAGCCCAGGGCCCCGGTGTGAACGTGGGCAATAGTCCAGTCGGTATAGTGCGAGAGCGCGTTCACGGATTTGATCGAGAGCATCGGACCTTCAAGGGTGGCCATGCCGTAGGCGGTAATGCCCACCACCAGGAATTTGAGCACGGGCTCCTCCCGCACTTTGTCCCAGGCCCCGCGCAGGGTCAGCAGACCGTTGAGCATCCCCCCCCAACTGGGGGCGATCAGCATAATCGAGAACACCATGCCCAGACTTTGCGCCCAATCCGGCAGGGACGTGAAGAGCAGGTGATGCGGACCGGCCCAAATGTAGATGAAAATCAGCGCCCAGAAGTGAATGATCGACAGGCGGTAGCTGAAAATCGGGCGGTTCGCGGCCTTGGGCAGATAATAATACATCAAGCCCAAAAAGGGCGTGGTGAGGAAGAAAGCCACCGCGTTGTGCCCGTACCACCACTGCACCAGCGCGTCCTGCACCCCGGCGTACACGGAGTAGCTTTTCATCAATTCCACCGGCGCGGCCAGGGAATTGAAAATGTGCAACACCGCCACCGTGACGATGGTGGCGATATAAAACCACAGGGCCACATACATGTGCCGCTCACGTCGACGCCACAGGGTTCCGAAAAAGTTCACCGCGAATACCACCCATATCAGGGTGATCAGAATGTCGATCGGCCATTCGAGTTCCGCGTATTCCTTGCTGCTGGTCTTCCCCGCCGGCAGCGAAAGCGCGGCCAGAACAATAATCAGTTGCCAGCCCCAGAAATGAACCCGACTGAGCAGGTCGTTAAACATGCGCGCTTTGCAGAGCCGCTGGGTGGAGTGGTAGACTCCCATGAAAATCGCGTTGCCCACAAAGGCGAAAATCACCGCGTTGGTGTGCAACGGACGCAGGCGGCCGAAGGTGAGCGGCGCGCCCATGTTCAGGGCGGGCATCACCAGTTGCAAGGCGATCAGCACCCCGACGGTCATGCCCACCACGCCCCAGATCACGGTGGCGAAGGCAAAGTCGCGTACAATGCGGTTATCGTATCGGAAGGTTTCCACTTGGCTCATAGGTCGGGTTCCTTTTCATTGGGTTCGGACGGGTCGGGCTTTGGGGCACCGACATCGTCGTCGTGTAACATACGGAGGGCCGGCGTCACCGTGTCATCGAATTGACCACGATGGACCGACCACAGAAATGCGGCTAAAAAACTGAGGGCGAGGGTGAGGCTGGCGCCCAACAAAATCACAATCACGTTCATCCGGACCCCTCCGTTAAATGCCGGGAGGAGAGCCCGGCCACTCCGGCCGCAATGCGGGTTCCGATCACGCTGATCAGCAGCACGCTGACCGAACTCAGCGGCATCAGCACCGCCGCGAACAGCGGGGACAGATGTCCGCTCGCCGCCACCGAGATGCCGATCACGTTGTAGAGCAGCGACACCCCGAAGCACACCATCACCACATAGGTGGTGAAACGGGAAAACCGTAAAAAGCTTGGAAGGTGCGGGAGGCGGTGGGCTTCGAGAATGGCATCGCAGGCGGGGCTGAAGGAATGAATATTCTCGGTGACCGCGATTCCGACATCGCTGTGCCGCAGCGCGCCGGCGTCGTTGAGTCCATCGCCGAGCATCATCACTCCGCGTCCGTCCCGGCGGAGAATATCGATGGCCTCGAGCTTATCGGAGGGCGACAAATCCGAACGTGCGTCGCGGCAGCCGGGGAACCATTCCCGCAGATGCGCCAGTCCCTCCGCCCGGTCTCCGGTGAGCACGCTGACATCGTAGCGGCGACTCAGCGAGGGCATGGAAGCGGTCATTCCCTCCCGCGGCGCGTCCTCAAAGGCGAATCCGCCCCGCACCTCTTTGTCGACAGCCAACCAACTTTGCACATAATCGGCATCCTTGGATTCGGGAAGGGTCAAACCTGCTTCGCGCATCCACTCGGCGGAGCCGAGGCGGACGTGACGCCCCCGCAGCCAGCCTTCAATTCCCTTCCCCGGAAGCTCTTTCATGCTCTCCGGTTTCAACGTGTCCGCATGGAGATGGTCCGCGATCGCCCGACTCAGAGGATGAGTGGAAGCGGCGGCGAGTCCGCGAATGGAGGATTCAAGATCGTGGTCCAGTGCCTTGCCCACCCAGCGCACCGTTCCCAGGCCGCCTTTAGTGAGGGTTCCGGTTTTATCGAAGGCCAAATGGCGGACCCGGGCCATGCCTTCCACCACAAAGCCGTTTTTGAGATACAGGCCGTAAGGTCGCACAATGCGCAGTGCGGTGCCGAAAGCAAAAGGAGCTGAGAGAGCCAACGCACAGGGACAGGCCACGATCAGCACCGCGGACACCACCCGCATCGCGTGCGAGGGATCAATGAACAGCCAGGCGACCAAAGTAACCAGCGCGATAGCCAGCACCGTCCAGACAAACACCCGGCTGATTTCCCGGGTCATGCGGTCGAAGCTGCGTTCGTTTTCTTTGCGGAAACTCTTATGATTCCACAGCGAAGTCAAATAACTCTGACTCACCTCTTTGATCACGTCCACCTCGATGGGGGCCCCGTGATGACGTCCGCCGGCATAAAGGGTTTCCCCGTTGAGACGTTCCTCGGGACGGGACTCTCCGGTGACAAAGCTGTAGTCGATCAACGCGGGCCCATTAATCAGAATCGAATCCGCCGGGATCAGTTCGCCGTTACGGATACAAATGCGGTCACCGGGCACGATTCGCGCCAGGGAAGTGGTGTGGCGACTGCCGTCGGGGTTCACCCGCAGAGCGGCCAGAGGAAAATAGCTGGTGTAGTCCCGGTCAAAAGAGAGGGCGTCGAAGGTTCGCCGTTGAAAGGCTTTTCCGATCAACAGAAAGAACACCAGTCCGGCCATGGAATCCAGGTATCCGTCCCCCCATCCCAGCAAAATATCCAGGGTGCTTTGAATAAACAGGGCCGAAATGCCCACCGCGATGGGCACGTCTATACTCAATTCGCGGTGGCGAAGCCCCAACCAGGCCGAGCGAAAATAATCGCGGGCGCTGAACAGCAGCACCGGCAGCGACAACACCCAGCAAATCCCGGCGAACATCGCGTGAATCCAGGGCGTTTCCGCCATGTGCAGTCCCAGGTAGTTGGGAAAGGACAGCAGCATGATGTTGCCAAACGCGAATCCGGCCACTCCCAGTTGCATCCAGGCGCGACGGCGGGCCTGATCGCCGGAGGTATGCTGAAGATTCTGCAAATGGAATTCGGGCGGATAGCCCAGACGCGAAAGCAGACCCGCGATTTCCACCAGAGTCACCTTCTCCTCCACAAACGGAACCGTCAGGGTTTTGCGGGTAAAGTTCACCACCGGCTGGCCAATGCCGTCGTTGAGCTTGTAGAGCCGTTCCAGCAACCAAACACAGGCCACGCAATGGATTTGAGGCAGATGAAAGGTCACCCGGGTATTGCGGCCATCCGTAAAGTCGATGATTTTGCGTTTCACCTCCGGGTCCGCGAGAAAGTCGTACATCCCCGCCTCCGCCTCGTGATCGGCCCGGGTCCCCGCCTGCTTGTCCAGGGTATAAAAATCATCCAGACCACTCCCCTTCAGGATCGAATACACCATGGCACAGCCGCGGCAGCAAAACGGCTTGCCGTGTTCCGTGACGCCACTGTGACCGCAAAGGGTCTGACAGTGCACACAAGGCACATCCGCCGCTGGCGCGGCTTCCTGGATCGAGGTTGACATAGTGAAGGACAAAAGGTATTTAACAGGATATAAGATATCCGATATACCTTTTTAAGGTCTCAGGTCAAGCGTCGGGATGCCAGTTTAAGAAAAATATTTCTGTTAAAGCGTTTGGGGGGACCTAATTGACCTAATTGACCTTACTGACTTCATTGACCACACCGTCAATAAAGTCAATGATGTCAATCAGGTCCCCACTCTTCAGATTGCGCTCAGATCGGCCGGGTCCCCTTGCAGTCGGGAAAGCGGGAGCACCCCCAAAATTCCCCTTTCGCGAAGCGCCGCTTTCGCATGGAGTTTTCACAGGCGGGGCAAGCGGGAGCTTCCGCATCGCGCGACTCCTCCCTCGCCTTAATGCATTTGGTCATGAGCCGCTCGCTGAAACCGCCCGTCTCCTCAAAAGCTTTGCCTTGCGACCTGATCTAACTCTTGAGCATATTCAAGGCCCGCCCGATTATATGCACTCGATCAAAGAACGTTCGGTGACCGACGAGGAACTCGGCATGTTCTGGCGCGAGCTTGAGCTGTCCTGGTGGTGGTTCCGAGCACCCATCGAAACCCAGGCACTGATGATCGAAGCCTTCGATGAAGTGATGAACGATACGGAAGCCGTCGAAGAATGCCGGGTTTGGCTGTTGAAGCAGAAGCAGACGCAGGACTGGAAAACCACCAAAGCCACGGCCGACGCGGTCTACGCGGTCTACGCGCTTCTACTGCGCGGAGTCGACATCCTGGCCTCCGACGAAGTGGTTGAGGTCTCCCTGGCCAGATTGAAAATCGAAGCGGAGGATGTGGAGGCCGGGACCGGGTACTACGAAAAGCGTTTCGTCGGCCCCGATATCAAGCCGGAAATGGGCGAAGTGACCGTCACCAAAAGGGATGAAGGCGTGGCCTGGGGTAGTCTGCATTGGCAATACTTGGAAGATATCGACAAAATCACGCCGCACGAAGGAACCCCGCTGACCCTCGAAAAAGCACTCTATATCAAGCGGAATACCGCGCGGGGGCCGATGCTCGAAAAGGTGGACGGCCTCCGCTACTACGAGTCAACCCGCGACACCGCCAGCCACTTCTTCATCGACTACTTGCCGAAGGGCACCTATGTCTTCGAATATTCGGTCCGCGTTCAGCATCCCGGCGCGTATCAGACCGGCATTGCGCAGGTGCAATGCATGTACGCCCCCGAATTCAACAGCCATTCCGAAAGCGTTGATTTAGAGGTCAGGTAACCGATTTAATCCTCGTCCGTAATCCAGGGGCACTCGGGGACCGCTTTCACGAACCAGCGTCCGTACCACTTGCTTTTGATGCGGGGATCGAGGATGACGATGCGGCCTTCATCGTTCTGACTTCGGATTAGGCGGCCGATTCCCTGCTTGAAGCGTAACACAGCCTCCGGCAGCGAATAGTCTTTGAAGGCGTTTCCGCCGCTGGCGGTGACCTCCTCCATTCGCGCCTCCACCAGAGGATGATCCGGTACCGCGAAGGGAAGTCGGGTAATCATGACCGAACGCAAGGCGTTCCCGGGCACGTCCACCCCGGTCCAAAAACTGTTGAGCCCGAACAGCACGCTGCGGTCATCCCGCTTGAATGAGGTCAGTAGCTGATGTCGCGATTCGCCTCTCCCCTGCACCCACAGGGGATAGCCCTCGTTCAGCAGATCTTTTTCCACCCGCTTGAGTACTTCTTTGAGCATGGCATTAGAGGTGAACAGCACAAAAGTCCCGCCCCGGGTCTGGCGAACATGGATGAGTATCTGCTCCGCCAACGCGTCGGGAAATCCGGCTTGATTGGGTTCAGGGACTCCGGAGGGAAGATACACCCGCATTTGCCGGGCGTACGCGAAGGGACTGCCCACCTGCAGTTCATGCGCCATGGTCGCACCCACCCGCTTGCGGAAATACTCCATGCCCCCTCCTACCGACAGAGTGGCGCTGGTCATGATGACGGAATGCAGCCGGTCAAACAGTAATTCCCGCAGCACCGCGCCCACGTTGATGGGGGATCCGCAGAGCACCACCCGACTGTTGGCACCCCGGTTGTCTTCTTCGACCCAGTACACGTAGCCCGGATCGCGCTGTTCCAGAAAACTGGTCAGACTGGTAGCCAACTCGCCGGCCCGCCGCCTCGCCAGCGCCACTTCCGCCCGCAGCTCCGAATTCTCGACCTCCAATTCCACTTCTTTCAACTTCTGACTGAACTGCAGCAACATGCGGGGCAGCGGGGTTTGCACATCCAGCGGCTCCCGCACCCGGATGCAACCTTTACCGTCCCCGCGCTGAAACGCCCAGGCCTGCATTTGCTCAAACAGACGGTCCACATGCCGTTGGACCTGTCCGACTTCATGCGCCAGATTCCCCTGCTTCAACACACTTAACAAGCCCTTTTTGGAATCCGCATGATACAAACTCCGGGTCCAGCGAATAAAACTCCAGGGCGTCAAGCGAATGCCCAGAGCCTGGCCTGCAGCCTCTTCCATCTGGTGGGCCTCGTCCAGAATCGCCACATCGAATTCAGGCAGCAAGCCTCCCCCGCCCCCCTGACCCCGCATGGCCAGGTCGGCGAAAAACAGGGCGTGATTCACAATCAAAATATCCGCATCCTGCATTCGCGCCCGAGCCTTCGTCAAAAAACAGTTCTGATGTTCCCGCTGGGACGGATACACGCAGGTCCCCTCTTCTGCACAGACCTGCGACCAGATCTCGGGCGGCGGGGTTTCGGGCAGGGACTGCAGGGAGCCGTCCTCGGTTTGGGTGGACCACTCCGTCAGACGGTCCAGCCACTGCTGTTGATCCGGACGGAACATATCGCCCCCCATGCGCCGGGCTAATTGCAATCGTCGCAGACACAGGTAGTTGCTTCGCCCCTTCACCAACACCGCCCGCACCTCGCGCCCCAGCGCCTTGCACAGCCGCGGCATATCGAGATTTATCAATTGCTCCTGCAGACTGATGGTGTAAGTGCTCACAACCACCTTTTGTCCGCTGGCGATCGCCGCCAACAGGGAGGGAACCAGATAGGCGAAGGATTTGCCCACCCCGGTTCCGGCTTCCGCCACTAAATGATGGCCTTCATGAATACTTTGCGCGATGGCCGCCGCCATTTCCACCTGTTGCGGACGGGACTCGTAGCCCTTGCCCTCCTCCGCAAACACCTCAGCCATCCGCCCATCCGCTCCCAGCATCCAGCGGACCTGTTCGGCGCAATCGGGATAGAAAGGGCGCTGCTCCTCGTCAGCCCCTCCTTCGTCGGGTATAAAAGGGGAAATCATTCCCCGAAATTGGATTCGATCAATTCCGTTAACGCCTTGATGGCTTCCTCGGCTTGTGCGCCGGAGGCTTCAATCTTCAGAGTGGAGCCATGATGTCCCTCCAGCGTGAGCAGACCCATGATGCTTTTCCCGGAAACCGACAATCCGTCTTTTGCGACCATGACCTCCGCATCGAATTCACTGGCGCATTTCACAAACAGCGCGGCCGGACGGGCATGAAGTCCGAATTCGTTGTTGATGGTAAATTCTTTACTGTGAGTGTCGGTAGACATGGGTGATTAGGATTTTAGATGTACCGCATTCAGTAAACGCTTCTTCTGCAAGGTGCGAATTAAATGCTCATCGAATTCTTTGGCCGCCTCATGCCCCAAATAGGACAATTTTTGATTCATGGCTGCCACTTCGATCACTCCGGCCATATCACGGCCGGGAGCTACAGGCAATTCTACCAGTGGCACTTCCACGTCAAGTATTTTCCGGGTATTTTTGCTTAATCCCGATCGATCTCCTTCCTTGGAAGGGTCTGGAGGATAAAGGGATACAATCATATCCAACCGTTTTTCCAGACTGACCGAGGCCATGCCAAAAATGCTGGGTACATGAATAATCCCCAAACCCCGAATTTCCATATGATACCGGGTCAGTTCGCTGGAGGTACACATCAACTGGGCATGCGCGTCCCGATGAATCAGGGTAATATCGTCCGCCACCAAACTGAATCCTTTTTCAATCAGCCCCAATGCGGCTTCACTTTTGCCGATTCCAGGAGCCCCCTCGATCAGCACCCCCACCCCCATCACATCCATCATGGTTCCCGAAAAATGTTCCACCGGAGCCACCATTTGCTCCATGGCCAGAGTGGCAATATTGATAAAACGTCCCGTAATCAAAGGCGAACGCAGGACAGGAACCTTGTACTTCCGTGACATCCGCTCGATTTCCGGCAGTGCGGTCCGGTTGCGGGTTAACACCACACAGGGGATATCCTGCTGAAACAGATTTTCCAGCCGCGAATCGCGCACCGACCGGTCCAGGGATTTTAAATAGGTCATTTCCGCCAATCCGAACACCTGTATTCGTTTATTGGCGAAATATTGAAAAAAATCGGCCAGGGCCAGGCCCGGCCGATTTATCGCCTCCTCCAGAATTTCGTTTCCAAGGTATTCCTCACCCGTCAACAAGGTCAACGGCATCAGTGTTCGGGCATATTCAAGGAAATTCCCGACCGTGACGGTTTTGGAACTGGTAATCATGAGAAACCCTCGGGAAGAGAATTACGCGAGGCCCGCTTCCGCTTCGCCCAGTCCTACGGTGTGCTTATGGTCCTGAATTTTATCGCGTTGTTTGCGAAGTTGACGATGAACTTTGTCCATGGCCGCATCAATGCTGGCATACATATCCGAGGTGATTTCCGTAGCTTCCGCGTGCACATGGTTTTTGGCTTTCACCACGATTTCCGCTACGTGGTTGATTTTCCGCTGCACATCCAGAATCACGTGCACGTCCTCCACCCGGGGGAATTCCGAAAGCGATTCTTCCGCTCGGCTGGTCGCGTGATCTCGCAGGGCATTGGTCGTTTCCATATGTCGGCAGGTTACAGTGATATTCATATTTATCCTCCAGGTTTTGGGGTTGTTTGGTTACATAGAGAACCGGTCTCCAAGATAGAGCTCCCGGCTCACAGGGTCGTTGATCAGAAAGTCCCGGGTACCTTCCCGCAGCACTTTCCCTTCAAAAATGATATACGAACGGTCGGTCACCGTCAGGGTTTCCCGCACGTTATGATCCGTGATCAGAACCCCCAACCCCCGTTCTTTAAGTTCCAAAATAATTTCCTGCACATCGTGTACCGATTTGGGGTCCACACCGCTAAAAGGTTCATCCAAGAGCAACACCGCCGGTTCGGTGACTAAGGCCCGGGCGATCTCCAGACGTCTTCGTTCCCCTCCGCTCAAGGTAAACGCTTTCTGGCCTGACAAATGGGTGATTTTCAAATCGTCCATCAACTTGGCCAAGCGCTCCCGCTGGGCGGCCTTGCTCAGAGGCAAGGTCTCCAGAATGGCTTTGATATTATCCTCGACAGTTAGGCGACGGAAAATCGAGGGCTCCTGGGCCAGATACCCCATTCCCAATCGCGCCCGCTCGTACATCGGCATACGGGTAATCTCCGTATCATCGAAAAATACTTTTCCTTCATTCGGCTGAATCAAGCCCGTAATCATGTAAAAAGAAGTGGTCTTTCCAGCACCATTTGCCCCCAGCAACCCCACGATTTCATGACGGTTTACCCGAATCTCCACCTCGTTGACTACCCGCTTGCCACCGTAGATTTTCACCAGACCCTCCGTGCGAATCACCGGGTGCACGGTAGAATGTACGGTAGCGGGGGAATCAACGGATTCCGCTTTCAGGAGCACTTCGCTCATTTATTCGCTTCCTGAAACATAATCACCCGGGCGCGGGGATACGCTTCCAGTTTGTTTTCTAGGCGCCAGTACAGTATTCTCTCCGCCTGTAAAATCGACCCGTCCCGGGAAACCTGTGGTTGTTCCGTGAGTACCACCTTGCCGTCGGCCAGGGTGTAGACCGCTTTGCCGGATTTACTGTGCATGCCCTCCATTTTGATTTCCACACTCCCCTCCGCGTCCAACTTCTCGATGTCGTCCTCTGCGGTCATGTACACCGTCAATTTTTCACAGGTCAGTTGCAGATCCGGATCGGTCAGCACCACATTTCCGGTAAAAATGGCGATTTTACCCTCGTAATCAAAAAACAGTTTTTCACTGGTGATTTCCGTGATCCGCTCCTCTTGTTGCTCCTCCGCGAAAGCGGGAAAACAGACCAGAATCAGGATGAGGGTGCGCACACGTGCGAGGAGTAGTCGTTTGTTCATGGATGTTCCGTTTCGATCCGTTCATTCGATTCCGTTTCGAGATTAGACACTGGATCTGGTTTAAAGTTCAAATTCGAAAAGGTTACTTTCACATCCGACATCAATTCCATCTGGCTTTCGTTGGAATCGTAGACATACCCAACTCCCTCGATTGTGAAGGTATGCCCCACGATCAACACAGACTTGTCCGATGTCGCCACGCTCCGGCGGCTGTCATACGCGCAACCCGGGGAAGTAATCTCCACTTTTACTGTTTTCCCGTCCTCCTCGAAAAACCGGATGGTCAAATTCGTGATCTCCATCGGTTTATCCGGATACATCCGGGCGCTTTCACCAATCATCAGGGAGGTAAGCACTCCCTGGTCATTTACCTCCGGCACCCGGAACCCCCCCACATCGGTCTGTCCCATAGCCACCACCCCCGCGATCATTCCCCCCAAAAGTGAAACTCGGAGTGAAACTCGGAGTGAAACCCGGAACCCAACTAAAATCATTCGACCAAAGCAATGCAATAGAACCATGAAGGTAGTTTAGCATTACAATCCCGGTTTGTCCAAGCGAAATCCATCCGGACACCCCCCATTTTTTCATCGAATCCTTCTCGCACTCCGGCTAATTTTCTGGTTTACCTTTTTCATGAATTCATCAGGTTTGTCACGCGGCCTGTTCAGTATCGCCGCATTTGTTATTTTTATCGCCGGACTACGGGCGGCCAGCAACATCATTATCCCGTTTTTGCTGGCCTGTTTCATCGCCATTATCTCCTCGCCGGCCATGGTCTGGTTGAAAAAGAAGGGAATCAGACCCGCTTTTTCGATTTTGATCATCATCATGTCGGTGATGGGCATTCTGTGGGTGCTGGTGCAAATTGCCGGGGTGTCCATTAACCAATTTGTCAGCGAATCTGACTTGTATCAACGCCGTCTACGGATGATCAGCATCGAATGGATCCAGTGGCTGGAGGCCAAGGGAATCGATGTGAATTCCGATGCATTTAATTCCATGATCAATCCCGGCAGGGCCATGACTTTGGTGGTGGATACCCTGCGGCAATTTTTTACCGGAATGCTGAAAAATACATTTTTAATCATGTTAACCGTCGTATTCCTACTTCTGGAATTAGCGGGCTTCCCCAACAAACTGAAAATGGCGCTGGGCCCGGATCACCCCAGTATCCCCGCCTTGAACCGCTTCACCGAATCTCTGAACCGCTACCTGGCCATCAAAAGCTGGGTCAGCCTGGCCACCGGGGTGTTGGCTTACGTGTTATGTAGATTAATTGGGTTGAATTACGCCCTGTTGTGGGGCCTCCTGGCTTTTCTGTTCAATTATGTCCCCAATATCGGCTCCATTCTTGCCGCCGCCCCGCCGGTGATGCTTGCGCTGGTAGAGTTCGGAACTTCCAAGGCCCTGGTCTGCCTGGCCAGCTATCTGACCATCAACATCGTTTTCGGCAATCTGATTGAACCCCGAGTCATGGGCAAAGGCCTGGGGCTGAGCACCCTGGTGGTGTGGATGTCCCTGATTTTCTGGGGCTGGGTCTTCGGCGCAGTGGGTATGCTGCTCTCGGTGCCCCTCACCATGGTAATCAAAATCGCCATGGAATCGAAACCCGAAACCCAATGGATCGCGGTTCTGCTTGGCTCGGATCCCGGGGAACAGGCGGTAATCGAAAGTATCATTCATCTGGATGACAGAGGAAATTTTAAATGACAAGTCCCACTCCTTCTCTAACCCAATCCGACATCCCGGCCTTCCATGTGATGACCAAACCGGTCGGCCCCATCTGCAATCTGAACTGCACCTACTGCTTTTATCTCGAAAAAGAAAAACTGTTCGGGGAAACCGAACAGTTCCGAATGCCCGACGACGTGTTGGAAACCTATATCCGGCAATATATCGAGCAACAGGAGGTCCCCGAAATCTCCTTTGCCTGGCAGGGCGGCGAACCCACCATGCTGGGGGTGGACTATTTCCAAAAAATCGTCGATTTGCAGGTTAAACACGCCAACGGCAAAAAAATCACCAACGCCATCCAAACCAACGGCACCCTGCTGAATGACCGCTGGGGTGAATTCTTGTCCAAATACGATTTTCTGGTCGGATTAAGCATCGACGGCCCCCCCGACCTGCACGATGCCTATCGAGTAGACAAACGGGACCGGCCCTCCAGCGAACGGGTACTTCAAGGCCTCGCCATCCTCAAAAAACACAAGGTGGAGTTTAATACCCTCACCGTGGTGAGCCGAAAAAACAGCCAAAAACCCGCCGAAGTCTATCGATACCTCAAGGAGATCGGCTCCGGATACATTCAGTTTATCCCCCTGGTCGAGCGCGATGCGGATGCGGTGGCCAAAAATCTGGGTCTCGATCTCAGCCTCCCCCCCGAACTCCGTCGCATCGAGCGCAACCGCATGGTCACGGAGTGGAGTCTGGTCCCGGAGGATTTCGGCGAATTTCTGGTCACTATCTACAACGAGTGGGTGCGCAAGGATGTGGGGAAAACCTTCGTGCAGTTTTTCGATGTCGCCCTCGGCAACTGGATGGGTATGAGCGGAGCCCTCTGCGTGTTCAGCCCCACCTGCGGCACCGCCATGGCCCTCGAGCACAACGGGGATCTGTATTCCTGCGATCATTACGTGTATCCCAAATACAAACTGGGCAACATCATGAACCAGTCCATCCGCTCCATGGTGGAAAGCCCCAAACAACGTAAATTCGGGAGGGACAAGGCCGACAATCTGCCCAAATACTGCCGGGAATGCACCGTGCGCTTCGCCTGCCACGGCGAATGCCCCAAACACCGCTTTATGAAAACCCCCGACGGTATGCCGGGACTGAACTATCTCTGCCCCGCCTACAAACGGATCTTCAATCACATGAAACCCACCATGGATATCATGTGCCAACTGCTACGAGATCGTCGTCCCGCCTCCGAGGTGATGAACGCGGTCGCCCAACAGCCCGACCTTGCCCCCGTCACCCCTCCCGGACGCAACGATCCCTGCCCCTGCGGCAGCGGCAAAAAGTTCAAACACTGTTGCGGGTGAAAACCGACTGGTGTGACCCTAATGAAAAAAGGTCTTTCATTTCTGATTCCGGTTCTGCTCTGCACAGCACTTGGAATTTTGGCATTTCGCGGAAACCTGGACCCGCTGATTCAACGTCTGGGCTCCAACGCCCTGCGTGAACAGAACGAACAGTACCTCAACGACACCTTCGAAAAGGCACTGGTCGGATTCGGGGTGATGTCCGGTCTCAAAGCGGGTCTGGCGGTGATCGAGGGCAGCACCGGCGGGGTGAGCGCCGGAATCTCCCTGCATCTGCAAGTGGGCGATATCGTCCAATCCGCCTACGACTATGTGGACATCGCCTGGCGGACCCTTCTCGCCGGCTGCATTTCCCTGCTCTGCATGCAGTATCTCCTACAGGCCGCCGCTCTGGTCGACGCCTATGTGCTCGGAGTCTGCCTGATTCTGCTGGGCATCCTGTGGGGGCTGCGCGAATGTCGGCAGTCCTGCACCGGATTCCATCAGGTACTGCGGGACGCGTCGATGCTGTCCATCTTCGCGGTGCTGGTGGTCTACCTGCTGTTGCCCGTATCCATTTGGTCTGCATCGCGCCTTTCGGAACATATCACCCGCGGCACCATCCTCTCCGCCCAACAGGGATTCGCCGACACCAGCGCCCGCTTGTTTCCGGAAAGAGAAGATCCAAGCGAAAGCCTTCTGGTCCGGGTCAGGCAAATCCCTGAACGCATCGAATTCATCGCCACCCAACTCAAACAGCGCAGCTCGCAAATGGCTCTTTGGACCATTCAACTGATCGCGGGCTACCTGTTTGACTGCATTCTGTTTCCACTGGGAATGTTTGTACTCCTGCTCCACGGCACCCGCTCGCTCATGCGCTATTGCTATCACTGCGGAATCCAGTCCTCTCTGCGCCGGGAAATCCGACACTTGCAACCCACCACTCCCTAACGCGGATTTCATCCGTACCCGAATGAACCACCCGCTCGCAAGCTCGCTGGAGGACACGAAGGAACACGAAGGCTTGTCGACCGGGGAGGGAATGCCGCGAGCCCCGAAAGACCCCGGTTTGCGGCATATCCCTCCGTTCAGGCCCCACCAAAA
>JAGYLC010000039.1 GCA_018401235.1 Kiritimatiellia bacterium | reverse complement strand
GCTTTGGGGGCGACCGGGAGAAGAAGTGCGGCCACGGCGGTCTTGCGGCTTGTTGCGGGAACGATTTTTGTTCGCGGAGCCGCCCCGGCGATTTCCGCCGGGCACTTTGGGTTTCATGGTCGAGAAACGGGCGGCTTCGCTGTGGTATTCATGCTCCAAATCGGCGGGAACCGGATTGCCCAGTAGTTTTTCGACCTGATGCAAATACGCCCGATCCTCGGAGGAGCAAAACGAAATTGCATCCCCTTCCGCTCCGGCCCGGGCGGTGCGCCCGATCCGGTGAACGTAGGTTTCGGCTTCCACCGGCATGTCGTAGTTGACCACGTGCGAGATGTCATCCACGTCCAATCCCCTCGCCGCTACGTCGGTGGCTACGAGCACCTGAAAACGCCCACGCTTGAAGCCGTCCAAGGCCTTGGTGCGGGCGGCCTGGCTTTTATTTCCGTGAATCGCCACCGCGCGGATGCCCACTTCGGTCAATTTTTCCACTACTTTGTTGGCCGCGTGCTTCATCTGCGTGAACACAATCACCTTGTCCGCGCCCTTGGTCTTCAAGAGCTTGGTGAGCAGGTCAACCTTTTTTCCCGATTCCACAAACATCACTTTCTGATCAATGCGGTCCACGGTGGGTTCATCCGGGGTGATGGCCACCCGCACCGGATTGCGAACCATGGTGCTGGCAAGCTGTTCAATCTGGGGCGACATGGTCGCGGAGAAAAAGAGGGTTTGGCGCTTCTCGGGAATCTCTTTGAGCACTTTTTTGATGTCGCGGATAAATCCCATATCCAGCATCCGGTCCATCTCATCCAGGACAAAGACCTCCACCTGGTTGAGATGAATCAATCGTTGCTGCATCAGATCCAGCAGCCGACCCGGGGTGGCTACCAACAGATCCAAGCCCTTGTTGAGTTCCTTGACCTGGTGAAATTGGTTCACGCCCCCGAAGATCACCGCGTGGCGGAGACTCAGGAACCGTCCGTAGGTTTCAATGCTCTCGCCAATCTGCGCCGCCAATTCGCGGGTCGGAGCCAAAATCAAGGCCCGGGGCGCACCTTTACCCTTTTTTGAAGCGGTCTTGGCGAGACGTTGCAGGATCGGAAGCACGAAGGCAGCGGTTTTACCAGTACCGGTCTGGGCGGTGCCCACCATGTCTTTTCCTTCCAGAATGGAGGGAATCGACTGCTCCTGAATGGGAGTGGGAGTCTCATAGCCCGCCTCGATCACGCAACGTTGAAGATCGGGGGAAAGGGCGGTAAAGACGCCCTGAAGCCCGGGAGTGCGGGTGGAGGGGTCCATAGAAGAGGACTGCGTTCTGGACGCAGGTGAAGAAGATGTCATGTGTGTATTTCCAAGTCCGGGGTACTGTGTAAGCTTAACTCTCAACCCGCCGGACACGTGGAAAGAAAACGACCGGATAATTCCGGCATCGTGGAGAATCTCCACGGATCGCCGATGCCAATACAGTAAGATTCCTTAATAGGCAATGAAAATGCGTAACTGATTTGTGTTATCGCGAAATATGTAACGGGGTGGAAAGTCCCACGGATAGCCTTGCCGGACCACGGATGAATAGTTTGGCACACACAACAATTTTCGGTAATACACAGATCATACGCATGATGAGGACCACAGATTATGGTATTCTTCCATCCGTGGTCCGGCAGGGCTATCCGTGGTCCTATTCTCAAGCAAAACGTCCACTTATCATCTCCAGTGACTTGACACTCCATTCTAGACAGGCAAAAGAAGTCTCATGAAACTATTCTACCTGCTTTGTTTGATTTATCTGCCCCTTTTCGCGCAAATGCCCGGGGCGGATCCTGTCGAGGTCACGGAATCTGAGGGGGATAACTCCCTGGAGGATTTTCCCACCTTCCCCCCAAAAAATCTGCGGGATGAGATTACCTCCCTGGAGGCGCTTAACGACTCCATACATCGCCGTGAACAGGAGAAAGAGGCCATCTACCGACGCATGCAGGAGGCCGTGGATCCGGCTCAACGCGAACAACTCCTTCCCGAATTGAATCGACTCAACCATGAAATCGAATCACTGCAGCGACGTTTTCAGTCGATTGCCTTGAAAACCGATATCTCCATTTTCGAAGGCGAGCCCAAAAAAGAATTCGATCTGCAAAGTGAGTTGGAGCAATTGCTGCAACCGATTCTGGCCGAAATCAAAAAAGCCACTCAGGATTCCCGGGAACGGGAGGAACTGAATCAGCAACGGGATCTCAATTATGCCCGCCGACAAACCGCCGGTGCCGCCTTGGAGGGTCTGCAACCGCTGATGGAAGCCAACATCAATCAGGATCTGACCCACCGTCTGGAGGATCTGCGGGAGTTGTGGGAGAACCGTCGCCGGGATGCTGAAAATCAAATCACCGTCCTCAACCACCAACTGCGTCAGCGCGAGGCGGATGAAACCTCACTCATTGAAAAAACCAGGGGGATCGCCTCCGGATTTGTGCGTAGTCGCGGACTGAATCTTACCGTGGGAGTATTAGCCTTTTTGGCGGTGTTCCTGAGCATGCGGGGGGTACAGTGGTCCTGGATGAAGTTGCGCCCACAACCCAAAAAGGGCCGCTCCTTTTCCTCACGCTTGCTCACGTTGGTCTGGATGATTTTCACCGTGGTGTTTTCCTTCGCCGCCCTGCTCGCGGCCTTTAACATGGTCGGGGACTGGTTTCTGCTTAGTTTGACTCTGGTCTTTCTGGTGGGGGTCGGCTGGGCGGCTATGAAAACCCTGCCCGCTTTCATCGAACAGTTCCGCATGATGCTGAATATGGGAGCCGTCCGCGAAAATGAGCGGGTGGTCTATGAGGGTATTCCCTGGAAAGTGAACGCCATCAGCTTTCGCACCGAACTGGTGAACCCGCTACTGAATGGGGGAGTTCTGACCCTTCCCACCCGCATGCTGGTCGGCCTGCTTTCGCGCATTCCAGGCAGTAACGAGGAATGGTTTCCGTCCACGATCGACGATTGGGTCCTCCTCAACGATGGCACCTTCGGCAAGGTGGATACCCAAACCCCCTCTTTTGTCCACATCGTGAGTCCCGGAGGCAGCCACAAGGTCTATCCGACCCTCCAATATCTGGATCTGTCCCCAACCGTGCTCACTACGGGTTTCCGCAAGGAAATTGATTTTCGTATCGATTACAAATACCAGTCCATGGCGGTTACGGAAATTCCCGGCATCATGCGGGAGCATGTAGAGTCCGCCCTGACCGACAAACTGGGTGAGTCCCTCTCGCATCTGGACGTGCTGTTGAGCGAGGCCGCAGATTCTGCCCTCAGCTTCTCCGTGATCGTGGATTGCAGCGGCCAAGCGGCTGTGCACTGGCCGTTTATCTCCAGTTGGGTGCAGGCTGCGCTGGTCGACCTGTGCAACCAACAGTCCTGGGAAATCCCCTTCCCTCAACTGCAAGTTCACACCCAAAACTGATCCAACTCCATGCGACTCCGCACCCTTTCGTTTTTGTTGGTTCCCCTGCTGGGGCTCCTGGTCGGCGGGGCTCTCTGGCTGACACGGCAAACCGACGAGCCCAGCGCCCGCTTTCAGGTTCAGGAACAGCCTTTCGAAAAATGGACCCCGCTGCTGGGGCGACTGGAGGCCGCCAACCCGATTACCCTCCGGGCGGAGTTGGACGGCCTCTCCAAACTGACCTGGCTCATCGACGAGGGAACCCCGGTGGATGCCGGGGATGTCGTCGCCCGCTTCGATCCCTCCGATTTGGAGGAAAAACGGCGAACCTTCTCCCGCGACCTCGAAATCGCCGAGGCCGAAACCCGCTCCCTTACCCTGGCTAGACACCCTCTGGAACTGCAACGGATGCAGAGCGAGTTGCGCGGCCTGCAAAGCGAGTTGTCGGAAGAAGTGGCTTTGCGCGACGATACCCGTGAATTGGTGCAGGAGGCGCTTTTAACTGAAAAAGATCTCCTTCTTCACGAAACCCGGGTGGACGAGTTGTCTGCAAGTATCGCCGCCATGGAATCGCAAATTCAACTCACCCGGGACATCCTGCATCCCGCCATCGAGCAAATTGCCGACGCACGCCTGCGCGCCGCTAAAACCGCACTCGACCTGGTGGAGGATCGACTGGACAAAACCACTGTCACCGCCCCCGGGTCGGGAACCGTTCACCTCCCCCCCATCCCCCTGGACGGTGAACGCCGCGCCATCCGAGTGGGGGACGGACTCTATCGCAACCAGGTCTACATGCAGATTGCCAACCTCACCGAGCTCATCATTCAAACCGACATCGGCGAACATCTCCTCTCCCGAATCGTTCCCGGACTCCCGGCCCGTATCCGCATTCCCGCCTTTCCGCGAAGCCCCTTCGACGCCCACATCGTCCGGGTGGGAAGCCAACCCGCCGAACCAAACCGACGCTACCCGGTAGTGCTGGACGTACAAGATCCCGGTCCCGCCCTGCGCCCGGGATTGACTGCGGAAGTCGAAGTGCTGGAATACCGCCTCGATTCCGCCATCGTCATTCCCCGCGAGTGGCTGGATTTTCAAGGGACTCAGCCGGTGGTTCGGATCCAACTTCCCTCCGGCAAACCCGAAGTCCGGCCTGTCACCCTCCGCGACGGCGATGCAAGGCATGTGCATGTGTCCGAAGGCCTCTCCGCCGGAGATATCCTGATCCAACCATGACCACTCCCCGGGTCCAGTTGCAACAGGTCCACCGATCCTTTGGCGACATCACTGTCCTCACCGGCATCGACCTGGAGATCCACCCCGGCGACCGCATCGTGCTCTTCGGCCCCTCCGGCTGCGGGAAAACCACTCTGCTGCATCTGCTGGGGTTGCTGGACCGTCCGGATCGGGGAAGTCACCACTTTCAGAACCAAAACTGTGGCGGCTTGAGCGAACCGGCACGCTGCACCCTCCGCGCCGCGGAAATCGGTATGGTATTCCAACAATTCCACCTGCTTCCCGGACACTCCGTACGCGATAACGTAAACCTTCGACTGCGCTACCTGCCAAAAAGGTCTCGCAGGGATCCCGAGCCCGACTCCTTGCTGAAACAACTGGGACTCTATGAACGCCGTCATCAGCCCATCCGAGTGTTGTCCGGCGGAGAAAAGCAACGGGTATGTGTGGCCAGGGCCCTGCTCTGCGAACCGTCTCTGCTGCTGGCCGACGAACCCACCGGAAACCTCGACGCGGCCAACAGCGACTCGATCCGCAGCCTCTTCGAGCAGGTCGCCGCCAAAGCCATTCCCGTAGTGGTCGCCACCCATGATACCCGCTGGTTCGACTTTGCCACTCGGATTCTAGGCTTTGAAAAGGGTCGCCTGGTGGAGCGTCACCCATGATCATCCTACGTGACATCCTCATCGGCTGGCGGGCCCGCCCCCTGCAAACCCTGGCTCTGGCCGGACTCAGCCTCGCGGTCAGCGCCCTCATCGGACTCGGCCTCCATATTCTCGACCGCACCGCACGCGAAACCGATCAGTTACTCAGCGCCTGGCCCGCGGATCAATCCACCCTCCTCCTCACCCCGCCGGTGGACCCTCAACTCTACCTCACCCTGCTCCGCCGCCTGCCGGAAGGCGAGTGGATGGCTTATAAAATGGACTCCGACACCGCCTGGGTGGAAGGCAAGCTCCCCGAGCGCGCGTTTCAGGGCAGTGGATCCACCCTGCCCCCGGATTTGATTCAACGCGGCGAACCCGTTGCGTTGGTGTCATCCACCTCCAATCCGGAAGCCCGCCCCGGCGAAATTCTGCAGCATCGCGGACAAGCCTTCCGTATTCTGGGCGTCGGCACCCTGGGCTTGTCCGTATCCCGGATGATCCCCGTGCGCAGTCAACCAGGCGGTCGGGTGCAACCCGATCACCTACTTATTCAACAACCCGCCACGGAGGTGGAAAAACGTATCCAGGATCTCGAACAGGCTGACCGCCTGACCCTGCTGGATCACAGCGCCAAACGGGTCGAGGCCGCTGCGGGCTTTCAACGGGTCAAGCGTTCCCTGGCGGCCCTCACCGCCGTGGTGGGATTGCTGGTTGCGGTTCTGCTGCAATCCTTTTACCAATCCGAAATCCGGGAACGCAAATCCGAATTCGCCCTGCGACGCTCCCTCGGCGCCCGCCCCGCGGACATTCGCAATCAAATTCTGTTGGAAGCCCTGCTGGGAAGTACCTGCCCGGTCCTCCTCGGTCTGGGCGTTTTCCTACTCTACCTCAACCCCCTGCTTGTTCTGCTCACCCTCTGCCTCACCGTCGGCTGGATCCTCCTCTGCGCCACCCTCCCCGCTCTCCAAGCCGCCCGCATCCCGCCCGGGGAGGCGCTCAAAGGGGAATAAACCGGTCTCCCATCTCCCATCTCCTATCTCCTATCTTCAAAATATTTGCAATAATTCAAGGCTGACTACGTTCATTGAGTATGTAAGAGTAAACCCCTATGGAGAATCAACCCCTTGAAAACCTGCTTGAGCAGTATAGAAAAGGCGATATCGAAGCCCTCGGACGACTTGTGGATGAAACCCGTCGCCCGCTGTATGGCTTCATTGTTGGCATGGTGCGCGATCCGCACCAGGCCGAGGACCTGTTTCAGGACGTATGGATTCGCGCCATCAAGGGTTTGCACCGCTATCAAAGCGACCGTCTGCTTTCCTGGCTGTTCCGGATTGCCCGCAACCGGATTATTGATATCAGCCGCAAACGCAAACCCGATGCCAGCCTTCAGCAACCCATTGGGGGAACCGACAGCTCCAACACCCTGGAAAGCGTGCTTCCCAATTTCGATCAGGGTCCCGAGCGCCACACCAGCAACCGGGAATTGGCACTGCGAATTCAACAGGCGGTGCACGCCCTGCCCCTCGAACAGCGGGAGGTGTACCTGATGCGAACCGAAGCCCATATGCCTTTTAAACAAATCGCCGGCATTCAGAACGTCTCCATCAATACCTCTCTGGCGCGCATGCAATACGCCATCAAACATCTCCGCGAAGCCCTCGCCGATGACTACGCCTCTCTCAATTCCCTTTCGAGAACCCCATAAAAAGCCCATGAAAAGCCCCGATCCCCAAAACCGCGAACTGGAAAACGCCATTCTGCTCGAACAGAGCGGCGAATTGACCGCCGCCGAGCGGGAAGCTCTGCATCAAACCCTCGATGACCGACCTGAATTGGCCGCTTGGGCCCGGGAAAGCCAGGTCCTGCAGAAAGCCGGCCAGGCCGCAACCGAGGATCTAACCCCTCCTCTCCCGGAGCTGAGTCGGGAACGAATTTTGAAAGCCGCCTCCCAACCCACTTCTAAAACCTTACCCCGCCTGCTGGCGGTGGCTGCGATGCTGGTTCTGGCACTGGGGCTTCTACCTCACCTGAGCAGACGTCTTCAGTCCCCTCACCCCGTGTTCACCACCCATATCGAATCCGTTGAGGTGGATTTTCAGGACGAAGACCCATTGCTGGACGACTTGGAATCACTTCAGGACCAACTCGCAGTCTGGTCCGACATGTCCTTGGAGGATAACCGGATTCTGGAGGACGAAAACGACTGGGCCGAAATACTTCTCACCCTGGAGGAACCGATATGAAAACCAAAACTCTGCTATTGTTCATCCTGGCCGCAGGTTTCGCTGTCACCCGGGCACAACCTCCCGAAGGACGCTCCCGGCACGCAGACCGCGGTCGACCCGCGGGACGGGGACCCGCAGCCTCTTCCGCACCGGTGGAGCGATATATGGAATGGCTTCAACAGGAGGACCCTGAAGAATTTCAGCGCCTGGCCGAACTTCGCGAGCAGGCCCCGGGCACTTTCCGCCGCGAACTTCGTCGAAAAGCGTCCGAGAAAAGAGGAAGGCCCTCTTCCACTCCCGTTCGCCCCCACCCACTGAGGGAGGAAATTTCCGCCCTTCGAAATGCCGAAACTGAAGCGGACCGTGATGTGGCGATACAGGCAATCCGCGCAAAAATCACCGAACGGGTGGACCGAAGTCTTGAGGAACGGGAAAAAGCTATTCGGGAAATCCGGGAAACCCTGCAACGCCTGGAAGAGCAGAATGAACAGGAGCAGGCACGCCGTGAGGAAATCATCGACCGCCATTTGCAACGGGTACTGAACTTCGCCCGTGAACAATCCACAGAAGAACCGGAACCAGGGAACGACAACCCATGAACCCATGGACCAGCAGCCGTATTCGCGGACTCAAGCACAAGCAAAAATTCGCTACCGTCACCGTTTTCGACTACACCAGTGCCAAACTCGCCGATCAGGCGGGGATTCCTCTTTTATTAGTGGGTGACAGTCTGGGCATGACCGTGCTCGGACACGAAAGTACGGTCACCGTGACCATGGAGCAGATGCTGCATCACACCCTGGCCGCCTCCAGGGGGACATCTCACGCTCTTTTGGTCGCGGATCTGCCTTTCCTGAGCTATCAAATCTCCGAGGCGGAAGCCTTGCGGAATGCCGGACGCTTCCTGCAGGAGGCGGGAGCGGATGCGGTGAAGCTGGAAGGGGGTGCCGAACGAGTCTCCACCATTTCCCGCTTGGTCGCCAATGGCATCCCGGTCACCGGCCACATCGGCCTGACCCCGCAATCCGTCAAACAAATCGGCTACAAAGTGCAAGGCCGCGAACCCGCACAGGCCGCAAAACTCAAAGCGGATGCACTGGCCATTCAGGAAGCGGGAGCATTTGCACTGGTGCTGGAAGCCTGCCCCGCCCCGTTGGCGAAAGAAATCACCGACTCGCTTGAGATCCCCACCATCGGTATCGGTGCAGGCCCCCACTGCGACGCCCAAATTCTGGTTTTCCACGATTTGTTGGGCATGTACGAAAACTTTACCCCCAAATTTGTCAAACAATACGCGAAAGTCGGCGACCTCATTCGCAGTTCCCTCCAGGAATACGTCCACGAGGTCGAACAAGGCTCCTTCCCCGGACCGGAGCACAGCTACGACTGATACCTGAAACACAAAAAACCCGGAGAATTCCTCTCCGGGTTCCTTTGTGTACGTGTAAGACCTCAGTAAATGGGTCTTCCCATGCGGGCACGTGCGCGGGCGGATTTTTTCCGCTTGCGCTCACTGGGTTTTTCGTAATGGGCACGGGCACGAAGATCGCGCATGGTCCCTTCCTTATCCAGTTTCTTTTTCAGTCGGCGCATCGCGCGGTCGACGGATTCACCTTTTTTAAGTTTAACTTCTACGGGCATTTAATTTTCACCCCCTTTCGGATGATCTTGGTTTTTGTTCAAATGGGTTGCAATCGCAAATTAGGAGCCTCTCCCTATGCGGATCTGATAGTGAGTCAAACACTTATCAGGACATTCTCGCTGCCAGAGGATACCCAACCTGGAGTGACGGCGCCCCCGCCGTCTTACTTTTGAATGGGAAGGCCCAAGGGTTCAGGACATTCTCAACACTTTGCCCAGAAATTCCCGGGTTCGCGGATGCCCGGGATGATCAAATATCATTTCCGGCGTTCCCTCTTCCAGAATCCGCCCCTCGTCCATAAACAACACCCGACTCCCCACCCGACGTGCAAAGCCCATTTCGTGGGTAACCACCACCATCGTCATGCCTTCCTTCACCAACTCCTCCATCACCGACAACACCTCCCCCACCAGTTCGGGATCCAGCGCGGAGGTCGGTTCATCAAACAGCATCGCCTCCGGCTGCATGGCCAAAGCGCGGGCAATGGCCACCCGCTGCTTTTGTCCGCCGGAAAGCCGATCCGGGCGCACATGGGCTTTATCGCTCAATCCCACCTTTTCCAACAGTTGTTCTGCAATTACTCGCGCCTCTTCCACGGTTTTCCCCTGCACCATCCGGGGAGCAAGCTGTACATTTTCCAGTACGCTGAGGTGGGGAAACAGATTAAAGTGTTGGAACACCATTCCCAGACGGGCGCGAAGCTGATTCAACGAGGCCTCGGTTGTGTTCAGGGAGTCGCCGTCAATCGTCACCTCCCCGTCGGTGGCGGTTTCGAGTCCGTTGAGGCAGCGCAACAGCGTACTTTTGCCGGAGCCGGAGGGTCCAATGATACAGACGACCTCCCCGGGATGAATATCCAGGTCGATCTCCCGGAGTACGGTCAGATCGCCGAAGCGTTTACAAAGTCCGCGTGTACGGATCATCTCCCCTCCAAGCGGTGCTCCATCCGGCGCAAATATACGGACCCGGGAATGGTAATCATCAGATACATCAAACAGGCCATGGTCAACGCCTCGAAGGGGGCGAAAGTACTGCTGTAATACTGACGGGCCTGATACAGAATTTCCCCCACCGCAATGACCGAAAACAGGGAGGTGTCCTTGAGACTGATAATAAACTGATTGCCCAGAGGGGGAATCATGCGGCGCATGGCCTGGGGCCAGACCACATACCGCATGGTCTGCGACCGCGACAAGCCCAGAGATCGTCCCGCCTCTTGTTGTCCGGGTTCGATGGACTGCACCGCTCCCCGCACAATTTCGGCAATGTAGGCCCCGGAGTTCACCGCAATGGCCAGGATCGCGGCCGCCAGCTTGTGAATATTCATCGACAACAACTCCGACAATCCGAAATACACAAACAGCAGTTGCGCCAGAATAGGCGTGCCCCGAATCACCTCCACATACACTGTGGCCGCCCCGCGGCAAAATCCTTTCCGCGAGAGTCGTGCCAAACCTGCGATCGTGCCCAGGCCGAATCCGAACACCAACCCGGTAAACGTGATCAGCAGGGTCCACCCCAGCCCCCGGAACAGAAACGGCAGCACGTCAATATATGGAGAATCCATCAGCCGGAAACCTCATCCAAACGGGAACGTCCGATCATTCGTCTTCGGAATCCTCACCGAACCATTTTTCATAAATACGGTCATAGGTCCCGTTCTCACGCAAAACCGCCAAGGCCGCGTTCACCGGCTCAACCAGCGGAGACCCCTTGGGAAACGCGATGCCGTATTGTTCACCCTGGAGAACCTCGCCCACGGTTTTAAAATTGGTTTTACTGTCCTGTTGCACATAATACATCACATTGGGAAGGTCGTAGAGCACCGCGTCCACCCGACCCGCCTCGAGGTCCATATACGCCTCCACAATTCCGGGAAACGCGGTAATCGAAGCCTCCGGATGATGTTCCTGAAGATAGCGTTCACTGGTGCTGCCCGAGCGGGTCCCCACCCGTTTCCCCGCCAGGTCCGCCTCGGACGAAATCGTCTGATTATCCGCCTGCACCGCCAGGATCAATCCGGCATCGTAATACGGATCCGAAAAATCGATCGATTCTCCGCGTTCCTCGGTGATCGTAATCCCGGCGATGCCCACATCATACCGACCCGTGCGGATTCCGGCGATCAACCCGTCGAAATCCATGGTGTTGATGTTCAAATTCAACTCCGCCTCTTCCGCGACAGCGTTGATCAGATCGATGTCGAACCCGATCAGTTCGCCAGTGGACGGATCCACAAACTCAAACGGCACGAACCCGTTGTCCGTGGCCACCTGCACCGTATCCGGGGCTCCGCACCCGTTCAGCAAAAGCAGCGCCACTGCAGGCAACAGGCAGACGGTTATTCGTTTCCATTTCCATTTCTTCATAAAGTAGTCCTTATTCAGGTAATGGTATCGTCCAAGTTTCCGGACTCGGAGGCTCCGCCCTCCAGATAAATCAATATCACTGTGATGTTGTCAAAGCCACCGGACTCGTTTGCGGCGGTCACCAGGTCCGCGGCCGGATCCAGGCTGTGCCGGGAAAGGATTCGGGCCATCTCGGCCTCTGTCACCATATTGTAGAGTCCGTCACTGCAAAGCAAATACCAGTCACCGGGACGGATATCCACCGGATTCTGGTCCACCATCACCTCGTCTTTCACCCCGACCGCGCGGGTGATCACCCCGGCCATAAACATCGGGATCATCGTATTATCCACGATTCCCGCTTCCGCCGCCAGGGAATGATCCACGGTGAGGGCTTCCAACTGGTGTCGACGATATCGGTAGAGGCGACTGTCACCCACATGCATGACGCAGGCATCGTGCTCTCCGGTTAAATCAAAACAAATCAGCACCACCGTCGTGCCCATGCCGCATATTCCCCTTTCTTTCGCTTCGGCTTTAATTTTAGCGCTGGATTCCAAAATCGCCTGCTCCACCCGATCCAATGTCTCTTCAAAAGTAAGCGTTCCCGGTTGCACATCCTGAAAACTCAGGCTCATCTGGTCCACCACCTGCCGACTGGAAAAATCGCCGCCATCCACCCCGCCCATTCCGTCCGCGACCAGGAAAACTCCGTGTCGGGCAATCACCCCCAACGAATCCTCGTTTCGTTGTCGACGCTTGCCCACATCCGTCCGGCTGAAAATCCGAAAACGGGGAGTGTACACGGAGTGGGTGTGAATATCAGTCATTCAGACTCCATTTTGTAACTCGAATCAAATTGCAACGTTGTAATTTCATATCGCGATAATACCCTCAAATATGAATTTGGGCAATCATCGAATTCAGGCTCTCGTCCGACGTTTTTTTTGTAGCGCGTGTAGTGCCAGATATAGTTCCCGGGATACCCAGGCGTCCGTGGCCGCATACAGTTCCTGCTTTTGGGACAGGTGCGAGGTGGCCCAGTTAGACACTTGCGCTCCTTTGCTGATTCGGCCTCCCAACAATAGAGCGGACAACGGACGTAACCCGGTGTTTCGGAAGCCTACTTTCTCCGCAATCTCCCCCACATCTTCAAACCCCGCGGGTTCAAAGTCCTGTAAATCCTGTAATTCCGAGATGTCACGACCAATCGCCACTCCGGTTTTGCAAATATCCGGATTCGCCAGAATCGAAAACAGGCTGTTTAACCCGCTTAATTTCTGCAATTGAAACAACCAGACATGCGATTCACCGCCCAACTGCAGGAGGCTGGGTAGATACGACTCCCCTTTGCGAAAGGCGGGGCGGGTTTCCGTATCAAAACCCAGCAAAGTTTCCTCTTGGATACTCGGCAACGCTTTCGCCAACTCCTCATCGGTGGTAATCACCGAATAAGTACCCGTATATTCCAATAAGGGCTTCTCATTTATTTCAGCTTTCGTTATGGAATACTCCATGCAATCTTCCTTTTTATCTCGTAATGTTCAATTCGCCCACTCTGCCTTGCCAAGACTAGGGATGCAACTCTTCAGCCTGACTTTTATTATGCTTGCCGGCTGTGCAAGCCCTCCCCCACCGGATCTGAATCGGCTCTTGCCCGAGGGACACTACCGGTTCGACTGCCCGATCATTTATGAACGGGGAATGGTGCGACTTCGTCACGACGGAAATACGGTTCGGGTGGAATTCCTGGAAATATTCGACGGGGCCTTTTCCTTCAGAGTTCGTTCGAACCAGGAGTTGAGCATTACAAATCCCGATGTGGGATTGCCGGGACTTAACCGCAGTTTTCGCGGTGAGGGAACTCTCACAAAACCCGGCCACGCAGAAGGCCGCGCCGTTTCCTGGCTGAAAACCGGAGGGCCTATCAGCCGCAATCACCGCGAAGGCCCCTGGACCCTTCGCCCCGCCACTCCAAGGGAGATAGAGATTTTTGAACAGGAACAAAAAGTACTCGAAGAGCGGAAAGCCCGGGCCAGGGAAGCGGGTCTGGATATTTGAATTTCAACCGTATACCCTGTATTTTTTACGAAAGGAAGCTGCAGTCAACCCGGTGGTTCGCTTAAAACACCGACAGAAATTTTCGGTGTTGGTATACCCGACATCGTAAGCAATCGCCTTTACCGGTTCCAAGGTTGTCACCAAGAGATGACGCGCAGCCGATATGCGTTGCTGTATCAGATACTGATGAGGGCTAATCCCGGTGGCGGCCTTGAACTCGGCGAATAAATGCGAGGCACTCACTCCCACACGTTCCGCCAGTTCTTCAATGGGCAGTTGAGTGTGCAATTGCTTCTCGATAATGCCCATCACCGTCGCAATTCGAACGGGTATAGTATGGCGGGTACTCCGAACCTGGTCCTGCTTCAATCGAAAACGAAGTTGTGCCAGAATGAAATCACCCAAAACATCGTGTTCGATTTCCGAGTGATGAAACGCATACACCATTTCCCTTGCGAATCGAACCGCTTCTTCCGACTCCTCCCAGCAAAATTCCCGAGGCCAATCCGATACATCCCCGTTGGCATTCGTCTGAAAATTTGCGGTCATACATTCGTAGTGACTCTCTGGTGGCGATTGATGAATCGTCTCCTGCCCCGGACGGTGCACGAAAATCCATCCTGGGTCTCTCCAATTCATATTTCCGGGATTTCGAACCTCCCCATGGGTAATGAGTTCGATGTACAACGTATTGGCTTGAATGACCGATGGTTTTTCAGCCCCGCCCGTTGGACTAATGTAATACCCGATCTGACAAAGCTTCAAGTTCATGTTTTAACCATCAATCATAGTTTTAGTCAACTGACAATTCTTTACACATTACAAATTAGCTTGCTAAAGATGTTAAATGCATTGTTTTTATCAAATCCATCCCAAATACAACTAAAGGAAAACCTATGACTCCTCAGATTACCGTTCAACTCTACAGTGTCCGTGAACAAGCGGCAAAAGATTATGAAGGAACCATTCGCGCCATTGCCGAAATGGGCTATGGATGTGTGGAACCCGCGGGCTACCCCGGTTCCAGCCCTGAACAAGCCTCCCGTTTGTTCAAGGAACTGGGACTTCAAGCCCCCTCCGCCCATATTGGTCTTCCGGTCGGTGACCAAAAAAATGAAATTATCGAACAGGCGCTCCTCATGGGACATAAAGCCCTGATCACCGGCTGCCCGCCCAAATTCAAAGAGCACTACACCTCGCTCGATAGCGTCAAAGCCCTAGCCGAACTCTATACCGAAGCGGCAGCCAACGCGGCGGAACACGGTCTGCAGGTCGGATACCATAACCACGACTGGGACCTTACCGAAGTGGAAGGTCAAAGAGGCTACAAACTCTTTCTTGAAAACACCCCGGACACCGTTCTCTGGGAAGCGGATATCTTCTGGGTTGCCCGGGCGGGAATCGACCCGGTTGACTTCATTACCGAAATTGGTCCCCGCGGAGCCTTCCTCCACTTCAAGGACGGAAAAGTGCGCACGGATGCCAGCTTCACCGAAGCGGAAACGGAAGACGGGAAAATTATGGTCAGCGACAGTTCCCCCTTCCTACCCGCCGGTACCGGCCAGGTGGACATGATCGCCGCCTCGAAAGTCGCTACCTACGCGACGTACATCGGTGTGGAGCTTGATAGCTACGAAGGCGACATGATGGGAGCCATCGCGCAAAGTTACACCTATCTCACCCAGAACGGAATTGCCGCCGGCAGTAAATAAGAAGGACACATCCATATGAATAACCCCTCACAAATCGGAATTGGAATTATCGGCTGCGGAAACATCTCCGGGGCCTACTTTAAAGGTGCCAAAACCTTCGAAGTACTCAAAGTCGTCGCTTGCGCGGATATCAACCATGAAGTGGCAGAAGCAAAAGCCGAAGAATTCGGCTGCGTGGCACAGTCGGTGGATGATCTGCTGGCCAACCCGAACGTTCAACTGGTCATCAACCTCACCATTCCCGCAGTTCATGCTGAAGTCAGTTTGAACGCACTGGAGGCTGGGAAACATGTACATTGCGAAAAACCCCTGGCTGTTCACTTGAAGGATGCCAAATCCGTACTGGATTTGGCTGCAAAAAAGAATCTACTGGTCGGTTGCGCTCCCGACACCTTTATGGGTGCGGGCATGCAAACCTGCAGGAAATTAGTTGACGACGGTTGGTTGGGGCGGGTCATTGGCGGTTCGGCTTTCATGATGTCCCGGGGACCCGAATCCTGGCATCCCAATCCCGCCTTTTTTTATGAGGTGGGAGCCGGCCCCATGTTTGACATGGGCCCCTATTACATCACCGCGCTGGTGAACTTGCTCGGTCCCATAAAACGGATTTGTGCAAACACCACAAAAGCCTTCAAGGTCCGTACCGCGACCTGCGAAGCCAAATTCGGGCTGGAACTTCCGGTTGAAATCCCCACCCACTACTCGGGTTCTCTGGAGTTTCATTCCGGTGCCGTGGTCAACATGACCGTCTCGTTCGATGTGTACGCTCATCAACACAAACCCATCGAATTATATGGAACCGCCGGCTCTCTGGCGGTTCCCGACCCCAACACGTTCGGCGGACCGGTATCCCTCTGGACCCCCACAACCAAAGAGTGGAAAGAACAGGCGCTAAGCCATCCTTATGCCAGCAATATGCGAAGCATTGGAGCCGCAGATTTGGCTACGGCTATTCTCAGTGAAGGCAAACATGTGCACCGCAGCAGTGGCGCACTGGCCTACCATGCGCTTGAGGCCATGCATGCCTTCGAAGCTTCTTCCGTCAACGGCGCACACACCGTTCTCGAATCAAAACCCGACCAACCAGCCCCCCTGCCCCTCGGGTTGATTGAAGGTCGATTAAAATAACCAATAAAAAATCGAATAAGATGCCACGCTCAGCGTGGCATTTTTTTTATTTGCGCATCCACCCCTCTGAGCGATTCCACCCCCGGAATATCCACAGGCAGTGGTTTTCCTGCCTTTTTTCGCTTCGGACCGAAGCATCCGCGATATTCCCGCATCAGATCCTCCAA
>JAGYLC010000038.1 GCA_018401235.1 Kiritimatiellia bacterium | reverse complement strand
ACGGCCCGGGTTACGGAGACTCCCGTTCATTCGGTCCTACTCGTTCTCGTAATGCGCCGGAGGCGCACAAGTCGTAATCGCTTCCATATTGGTCGATTGTGAGTAGGACGAAAAGCGTAGTTCCCTCGGTCCCCGAGGGAAAACAGCCGCTGTTGCGGGCAGGATGCCCGCGCTCCCGGGGGGCTTCTGGTGGGCGGGGGCGTCCACGCTCCATGGAGTGACGGCGTCCCCGCCGCCCCGTATCCCGACCCACGCGTACCGCGTGGCAAGCTCTGACCTCTGATTTCTGACCTCTGACTTCATTCCAGATATCCTCCCAGTCCGACAGGCAGGAATCCTCCTTCGCCAAGGCTTCGGCGGACAAGTTGCCTATCTCACTTTCCACCAACCACCCACCCACTCAACCACACACCTACCTCTGAAAACGTTAGGATATACATTTTGGAAAAGTATTTGACAAAATGTATGACATTTTGGTAAATAGTTTTTCATGATGAAAATTACACATATTCTGGAATCCAACCGCAGGGCGTTGGAGATGGGGGCGCGTCATTCGATTCGGCGTGCGCTTTATTCCACGGTTCGGGATGAGTCGGGACGGCATTTTGTGGGGATTCGGGGTCCGAGGGGGGCCGGGAAAACGGTGTTGCTGCAACAGCTCGCGGCATCGATGGAAGACGCGTGCTATCTATCCCTGGATACGCTTCCCCGGGATACCGAGGTGTTCGGGCTGCTCGGGGAATTGCGGGAACGGTATGGATTCCGAAATTTTTTCCTGGATGAGATTCATTTTCTGCCCTCGGCGGCGGGGGCGCTGAAACGGTTGTACGACGAAGTGGACGCGCGGGTATGGTTCACCAGTTCGGTGGCTCTGCACATGCGGGATTCCGCCCACGACCTCTCCCGACGGGTGAAAATGCATCCCCTGTATTATTTCAGCTTCCGGGAGTATCTCCGAATCCGCCATGGGGTGGCACTGCCGGATCTCAGCATGAGCGATCTGTTGGAGGGAGGGGGATCGCCGGTTTGGATGCGGGAGGCGGATCGGTTCGAGCGGTATCTGTTGGGCGGGCTTCTCCCGTACTCGATGGAGGAGCCGGATCCGCTTCCCTTGCTCGAATCCACGATCGAAACCGTGTTGCGGAAGGATATTCCTTCGATTCTGCGTCTGCATGTGGACGAGTTGGATGTGCTGGGGAGGCTGCTGCGTTTCGTCGGCCGGGCAGAGGTGGACGGGATCAACTACACCTCCCTGTCCCACAATCTGGGCATCACGAAATACAAGGCGGAGCAATACGTGGGTGCGCTGGAGGATGCGTTCCTTTTACAGCGGCTGTTGCCGGAGGGGACGAATGTGCGGAAAGAGCCCAAGGTGCTGATGATGCCGCCGCTTCGTCTGCTGTACCGCGAACTCGGGGATGCCCGTGGCGGATTGCGGGAAGACCTGTTCATCATGGCTCTGCGTCAACAAGGTGTGGATCCAGCGTATGTCAAGGGAACCCGGGGAGAAAAGATTCCGGATTACCTGTTCCGCCATCAAGGGGAACGGGTGGTGGTGGAGGTGGGGGGAAAGGGGAAGGGGCGGTCTCAGTTCAAAGGAATCACGGCGGACAGGATTCGAATAGCAGCGGAGGGGGGCGTATGGGGCGATCGCCGAATTCCGTTGCACCTTTTTGCATGTCTGGGCGAGGCGACGTAGTCAAGAACTGTGAGAAGGGGTTGGGATCGTAGTTCCCTCCGTCCCGGAGGGAAAACAGCGGACGACAGGAGCTACGGAGTAAAATCCGAACGTTGAATCCCGACCACCACAAGGGCGTCGGGAAACGTTGAAGTTTTTGTGTCTGGGAGCAATCGGGAGTCGAGAGAGGACAGATGGCTTCCGGACTGGGAGCACCTTATAGTCTGGAGCGTTCGAAGTTCAATTTCTTCACCCCATCTCCCATCTCCGATCCCCAATCCCCAATCCCCTAAATCTTGACATTCCTGGTTCGCATCCTATTCTATTTTAATGAGCATTGGTGAACAAAAAGACAGAAAATCAGGAGCCAGTTCTTTCCTACCCCGTGATCCCCCTGAGTATTTTTTTGATTCCCGCGATTACGGAATTCCATCCGAATGGCTTGATTGGTATAGACTGACCCCACAGCAGCGCTGGGAAGAATCAGGACACCTGCGCGAAACGTTCCTAACACTTGGAGGCTCTCTTGAACCCGAACCCGACACTGAAAGTCCTTTCTTCGATGCAGAAACATGGCGTCCGTTGCCTGCTCATGGGAGGTCAGGCCTGCGTATTCTACGGGGCTGCGGAATTTAGCCGCGATGTCGACTTCGCGCTTCTTGCAGAACCTGACAATCTCAAGCGCTTGCAAAACGCTCTGGATGAACTTCAAGCGGATGTCATTGCAGTCCCGCCTTTCCACGCATCTTATCTCCAGCTGGGACTTGCCGTTCATTTTCGCTGTCAGGCTGTAGGAGTTGAAGGGATGCGGGTCGACGTTATGACCCAGATGCGGGGCGTGGATCCGTTCCCTCTACTTTGGGAACGTCGCACAACGATCGCCATCGACCTTATCGAAGCCGATCTCTTATCCCTACCGGATCTTGTAAATGCAAAGAAAACACAACGGTCAAAAGACTGGCCCATGATCCAACGCCTGATCGAAGCGCATTGGTTTCAACACCGCCACGAACCCACGCCCGAACGCATAAACTTCTGGCTCCAAGAATGCCGCACTGTGGAAATCCTCTTTGATTTGGTGGGCCGTTTCCCCGGGGAGGCATCTTCGTTGCATCCACCACGGGCGGCCGTTTCCACCGCCCTCCGGGAAAATCGTGAAATTGTTGAGAAAGCACTCGATGAAGAACGTCTTTTAGAAATCGCTGCCGACCAAGCTTATTGGGCTCCGCTTCGCAAAGAAATCGAACATCTCAGACGCATGTCAAAAAGATGATGCTCACCGTTTTTGCTTGAGCATATCCGATCAAACCATTGTGAGCTCGAATTCGGTGCAAGAAGCAGACAGCGTTTTCATGATGAAAAAGACGGGCGGAAAATGGCGCGTCGTATGGGACTGGATTGTAGAAGTTAGCCTTCGACTTCGCTCAGGCCGGGAAAGTCAGAAGTCATTGGGGAGATTCCGTAGTTCGCTCCGTCCCGGAGGGAAAACCGCGGGCGATACGGGCAGGGTGCCCGCGTTCCCGGAAATGACCAGTGACCAATGACCTACTTGACTTTGCGGAGTGGGTGGATAGAAATTTGGCTATGAACTCCGCATCGCATTTTAGTTTTAGGAAGACCCCGCCCACATTTCTCCTGCCCGTGGGCATCGGGATTTTTGCGTTTGCGGTGTATCTGTTTACTCCCGCACCATCCAGTGGCAGGACCATGGTCAGTTCGCCTTCCGGGTGGGAACCGGCTTGTTATACAACGAGTGGGGCTTAGCCGACCCATTCGTCAGCACCGCCCGCCGAGTCAGATCCCCGATCAGCGTCAGATTGTTGCCCGTCATGTAGAGCGCCACGTTCGTCGGCGCCTCCACGATCCGCGACTGCGCCAACACCCGGATGGATTTGTGCGCTTGCGTGGTCACCTGGCACAGCACGTCCGATTTCACCGCCCGATCCACGTTGTCGAACACCGTCAACGCATCTCCCTTGAGCAACAGCGAGTCGATGCGCTTTTCCAACTCCTCCGTATCCTTCCCGATCGCCGCCACCGGAGCCGTCCTCCCCGTCGCCAACACCGACAAGCAATCCGCGAACAACGACTTCCCCGTCCCCGGGGTCGAGGCACTGATGCACCCCAGCGGCGCAGCCGGCAGCACCCGACGCAACAGCGCCGTCATCGCCATCGCCAGCGCAGCGGATTCATCGGCGGGTGTCGCAAAGGGGAAGGTATCGAAGAGGGAGTACAGCGCCCGAGACGACTCGGCGAGGTCCTCCGGGCTGATCTTGCCGATGGGCCGAATCTTCGGAGGATTGGACAGATACAACCCGGACGGCTTGTCGTAACCGGGTTCGGAGACGACCCTGCCGTCATGCGTCAGGGTGGGGGAATCGCAAAACCCCACGAGGTGATCGAACGGCCACTCGCCCGCCCGGGCCAACAGCGTCTTGGCGATCTTCGACGGCGCATCCGTCTTGCGCCATTCCCCGGACCGACCGTCGAACCGCTTGAAATTGACCAGCCGGGTCATCGTGTCCACCAGCCACTCCGGGCTGATATCCAGCAACACGCCCGATCCGGTCGGTCGCTCCACGCCGGGAGAGGCACCTTCCCAGCGCCCGACCCGCACCAGGCGGTTCCCGTGCTGGTAGACCTCCGCCCCGCCCTCCATCAAATAGGCAGCAGCATCGTCCGTATTCTGCGGCAGGCGCCCGTTCTCGATCTCCACGACCGGCCGAGGATCATGGTCTGTTCCGCCCACCACCTTCAATTTCGGCCGCCCTGCAGGCGGTTCCGATGTCGACCCCGCTTCAGGCGGAGGGGCGGGGGGAACGACCTCCTCGTGACGACCGGACGGCCTGGCGGATCGATCCCGCCAGCCCAGCGCAGCCGGATCAACCCCCAGCCGATCGCACAACCACACCGCCGCATCCGCAGCCTTCGCCGCGTTGCCCCACTCCAGAACGATATCGATCGGCGTCTTGCCCAGCTCCTCGCCGAAATCCATGATGCCCTCGGGCACCAAGCTGATATCCTCCTCGAGCGCACGGCCCAACGCCTTGGAGCTCACCCGGAACCCCGCGTGATACGGCACCGCCGCCGGAAACACCGCCGGCACCCACGCCTGCGGATTCCCCAGCGCCTTCGCGTTCACCTTCGCGAAGAAGCTCCCGTCCGGCACGCTCGCATCCCCGCGTACCGCAGCCATGCGCGGCGCGTCCGGCTCCACGGTGACCAGCGCAGCCAGCCACTCGGGAGCAGGCGCGGCCTTCGCACCGTCGACCGACGCCCACTCATACGCCCGGCCGTCCAACATGATCGACCCGGCCAAAATCACATAACCGCCATCCCCGCGCACATCCAGGTCCGGGGTCACCATCTGCCCGTTCGGGGCACGCTCGAACGGCACCTCCGGATACGCGCCGTCGCCCCACGTCTCGTGACCGATCCCGAGTCGAGAGCCCTTATTCGGTATCCGCCGACCGTCCCGAGGGTGCACAAAGAAGAAGTGCCGACCGCCCGATGCCGTCCGACACACCAGCGTCTCGGGCAACGGACCGAACGTCTCCGTCAGCAACGCCAGCGACTCCGCACCGCGTTGACCCGGCTTCACGTCCACATCCAACACCCAGACACCCGTTTTCGCCCCCGTCGGCATCCCGACGATGGCCGACGGATACCGGCTCCACCATTCCCTGATCTGCTTGGCGTCCGTCGTCGCGTCCAGGAAGCCGCGCCCGCCCGCCTCTTTCGAGATCGCCGGATGCTTCGTCTTCGCCGAGCACGGAAACACCGGTCGTCCCGAAGCGGCATGCGCAAGCGCAACCTGCAAATTCGGCGGGTCCGTCGGCGTGTCTTCGCGAGGATGCGTCATCCCGTTCATCCAGCCCCGTCCTCGGCCCGCGACCGCAAGCGCCGCAGATGCCCCATCCACTCATCCAACAGCCGAGCGGCTCCGCGGGCCTCCTCCGCGCGATTGATCAGGTGCGCAGCATCGCAGCCCCCGCCGTGGTCCCGATCGGCCTCGGTGCCCAGCTCGTCCATCACGTCGGCCAGATCCGACAGAGCGTAGCGCGCCTCCTGCGCCATCCGCAGCGCCCACTGCAGTCGCGACGGGCTCATGCCGCCACCTCCCGCGTCCTGCGTCCGGCCAAGCCCAGCGCGTGATACAGCTCCCCGCGCAGCATCTGCACGCTGCCCCGGTTGATCGCAAGCGTGTCGCGCGCATCCACCGTCACGCCCTGCTCCGAATTGTGATCCCGCCGGAACCGCACCCCCTCGCGCCGCAGATGCACCACCAGCCCGCCGAGCTCCCGCACCAGCGCGGCCTCCGGCTCGAACCGCACGTCGTCGATCACCACCGACAGACCCTGCTCGCCCGCATCGATCGCCCGCGCCCGCACCGAGCGCACGAACGCATCCGGGTCGATCGCCTTGACCATATCCCCCAGCGCCCGCAACGTCTGTCGCGGCGAGAGCGCGTGCTGCAGCGTGCTCAACGTCGCCGACCGTTGAAGATCACCCCCCACCGCCTCGCCGACCGACCGGTGCGTCAGCTCCCGCGCGTGCTCGATCAACACATCCTCCATCCGCCCCCAGCTCAGCGGCGAGGCACCGCACACCACCTCCTTGCCCGGCCCCACCAAGTCCAGCAGCGACCACTCCGGATGCAGCGCCAACGCCATCGCCCGCAGCGGATCCGCGAACGCCAGCAACCGCCACCCGCCCTCCGCCGCCAGCAACGCCGCCGCAGTGCTCTTGCCCACGCCTGCCGGCCCCGCAAACCCCACCACCCGCGGGCTCACGACCCACCCCCGGTCGCCAGATCGCAGATCGCCTGCAGGCGGACCGCCACCAAGCGCGATGCGTACTCGTCCGGGCGTCAGCGCCTGCGCGCGTGGCCATGGCCAGCAAGTGTGCGGACGACAGCGCGTCCAGCTCCACCGTCACCGTCACCACCCCCGCGGCCCGCTCAGCCCCTGTGCGGGCCTCGTCGACGTGATCGACCATCTGTAGCTCCTCATCGTTGTTTTGTCAGGTTTGCCGCGCTCCTTCCTTCGCCCGCGCATCGCGCAGACTGTCCGTCAGGTCACGCCCCTCCAGGCCGTGCACCACCAAGTGCCGCAGCAACACCGCAGGAGGGATATCCAGTTGCAACGCCATCGAGCGGATCAACTCCGCCTGGCCCGGTTTCAGCCGAATTTTGAATTCTTCGACGTGGAGATTCTTCTCGACGTTCGTCGTCATGGCGGCCACTCCTGCCTGGTGCGCGGACTCTCCTTGGGCCAACAGAGACGCGTGGAGCTGGCACGTGCACTCATCCACCGTCCTAAGCTGCTGGTCTGGGACGGCCTTTCGGATGGGCTTCGACTCCGACTGTCGCGCGCGAGACCCTGGAGTGTCCTGGGTGCACTTTAAGGGAGAACGGTCAGCTTCGCTCAGAATCCCTGCGAGATTCTCGACACCCGGACCCTCGAACAGGAACTCGGCGACCCCCGGCTCCGCGACGTGGTCCCGCTGACGGAAACGGAAACGCCCTGGACCACCCTGCGCCCGCGCTCCGCCCCGTATCCGGATTATCGCCCCGTCGCGCCCGCCCGCCTCCGCCTGGCCGCGCCGGCGGAGAACCTCTTCCAACGCGTCGGACTCAAATCCGCCGACCCCGGGTTCTACACGGAACACCGGAAAAAAGGCCCAAAACTCTGTTTCCTGCTCGCGGGCTGGATGTGGTCTCCCTGCGATCAGGATGTCGAACTGGAAACCTTCTGGAGCGAGGCCCGCCTCAACGGCGCCGCCCTGGAACTGGACGATTCCTCCCTCCAGGGCAATCACGGCATCGTCAGGACCTCCCTCCGTGAAGGCTGGAATTTCTACAGCGCCCGGGTGGAACAATTGACCGAGCACTGGACCCACCTCCTGGGATGGCCGCAGAGCGCCGGACTCTCCATGCACGCCCGGCCCGACACTTCGGAGTCCGCAGTCTGGGCTGTTTCGCCCCTGTGCCGGGAAAACGACCCGGTCCCGCCGCCCGCTTCTCCGGACACCTACCGGGTGGCGGAGGACTGGACCCTCGATTCAGGCGATCTCTCCCGGGTCACCCCCGCCCGGCAGGTGGCCTGGGAACTGCCCGACGAAGACCACGCCCTGCGCGATCTGCCCTGGACGCGCCGGTCGGAGGTCGGCACCCTTCACGCCGCCACCGCCATCTGGACCCTGGACTTCCAGGATGAGTTTTACGGACAGGCCGTGCTGGAGGTGGAGGCTCCCGCCGGCTCCATTCTGGATCTGGCCTACGACGACTGGATCCGTGCCGACGACTGCGTTCACCTTTACAATTCCAATCCCTTTACCGACGCCGCCGACCGCTTCATCCTTCGGGGGGGAAGGCAGACCGTCGAGGTGCTGAATCCGCGGGGCGGAATTTTTCTGCAGGTGGTTCTGCGCACCCCCGAGGGTGAACCCGCCGATCTCAGCCTCCACGACGCGAAAATCCTCTCCCGTCAGATCCTGGCGGCGGAGGAAAAGAACGTTTTGTTCCGGAGCGGCGACGACACCCTCGACTGGACCTGGCGCACCGCCGTGCACACCCTGGCGGCCTCCACGGACGAGGCCTACGCCGACTGTCCCTGGCGCGAACGCGGCAGCTACATCGGCGACAGCCTGGTCAATCTGCATCTGCACCGACTGCTGACCCCCGATCTATCCATCGCCCGCCGCACCCTCCGCATGATGGGCGAAGGTCAGCATCTCGACGGCCCCCGCAAAGGACAACTCGCCTCGGTCACCCCCGCCTGGCACCGCCGCGGCCACGAGGACTTCACCCTCATCTGGATCATCGGATTGCGCGACTACTGGGCCCTCACCGGGGACACCTCGCTCACCGAAGACATGTGGCCCGTCATCGAACGGAATTGGGAAAGTCCCGTCTGGAAACCTAATGCCCACGGCCTCTGGGACGTAACCGACGACATGTCGCCGTTTATCGACTGGGGCATCCATCCGCCCGACCGGCGTGGACGCTCCAATCTGATTTTGAATCTTTTCCGCGTCGGCGCCCTCCATGCCACCGCCGAACTGGCGGAAACCCGGGGAAAAGATCCCGTCCCCTTCCGGGAAGAGGCCGGACGCGTATCCACCGCTCTAACCGACATCCTTTGGCAGCCGGAGCGTGCCCGTTTCGCCGCCTCGGAGGACGACCCCGACAGCCCCTGCCTGCATGGGCAGGTTCTGGCTCTGCTGTTTGGAGTGGGGGATGCTCAACAGATCTTTCAGACCATCGAACCCGGAATCCGGTCAAATTTCACCCGGGGGATCGAAGAGGGACAGAACTCCGGGCATCTGGAACTCTACTTTCAGATTTACCTTCTGCAGGCGCTGGAAGGCCTGGAACAGTTTGACCTGGCGGAAACTCTGATCCTGGAGCATTTTTCTTTTATGAAATCCCTCGGATATCCCACCCTGAACGAGTGTTTCTGCCGCGCCAATGAAGGCCACGGAAGTTGCTGCCACAGCTGGAGCGGTTACGCGGCCGTCTACGCCACCCGCAATATCCTCGGCCTCCGCCAGGCCACCCCCGGCGATCCCGACACTTGGGTCCTGGACCCCAAAACCGACCGCTTTGAATCCGTCGCCGGTGTCTTTCCCCATGCACAAGGACCTATTCAGGTATCCTGGCGGCGTTGCGGGGACAGGTATGAGCTGAACGTCCAAAAACCCGAGACAGTCAAAATTCTCACCTTGACCCGGTAGACAATTTATGTGCATGGGTGCATGGCATGAAAATTGCATGTGCTAACCTATTGCTCCGCGCACATACCTTACGAACAATCACGTCGGGAGATTTAAATTGAAAACAAAGCCCATGAAGGATCAAACCATTCGAATCAATCTCCACTGCACCTTTCACACCATCAAAGCGCTGTACCCGCTGCAGGGGTAAGCGGAGGTTCTATGTTTAAATTTTTACCCTGGAAATTTTTTGTCAAACGGGCCGCCCGACACTACGGAGTCATGGACCCGGCCATGCTCATGGCCCGCATGCGCCGTTTCTCGCAGCCCTCGGAGGTGGCGGAGCCGCTGGAACTGCTGCGCGCCGGCATTGTGTTCCACGCCAGGGGCCTGGTGAATTCCAAAGCCATCCAGCGCAATTTGGACTGGGTATGGCCCTATTGGGTGGAGCAGCAGTTCAACCCGGACAGCACTTCTTTCGTTCCCCGCGCCTTCTCGTTCAGCCACATCAATCTCACCCACCGGAACTGGACCGCCGTGGGCTCCCCCGATCTGCCGATTTACCCCATTGTGGATCCGAGGGGACTGGTCACGCCGCTGCATGACGGATGGTCGCTGGATTTTTGGATCATCACGGATTCGGGGCAACTATTGCCCAAATACCAAAAGCGCATACGGTCATAAGAAGAAGGGTGTTGGATATTTTCATAAAGCGTTCGCTCGGGTTAATCTTTTCGCAGTTGTTCGGCCCGCCGTTCACCGACATCCCTATGGGAAGAGGTACTCATATCGTACTTATCTTATAGTCCGCCCAGAATCAGAAAACTCGCCCGACCCACATCCACCGTTGACGGAATTCGCAGCTTCGCCAACTGCCCCACCAGATCCACCGCGCGCACGATCGGCCCCGCCATCACCAGCAGCGTTCGACGCACATGTGGATTTTGATTCCGTTCCATGCCCAGGGCGGCAAAGTGATTCAACACGCTCGACCCCGCCAGTAACCCCACAAAGCGCCAGTCCCAATAGCCATAAAAAACCAGCTCGCTCCCAGCATCACCCATTTCCATAACGTCACCTGCCTGCGTAGTGCCCAACAAAATGCGAACCCCAGCAAGAAAAACAAAGCGAAATCAACGGTCGTGAAGATCATAGGAAGGACTTATAGATATACGGGTCAACTTGTCAATCCTGGGTCAATTCCATTTTGCGGCCTCATATTCTCGCCAAATCTGATTTTTTCCAAGTGATCCAAACTCAGACCTCGCCTGAAATCGAGGTGTATAAGTGAAACACAACCATAAAAGTAGGGACCACGGATAGCCTTGCCGGACCACGGATGAAGGATAATGTTGACGCTGACACAAAATATGTTGGTGTAATGTAGAGGAAGAAATGGAATGGGTGGGGGATTTTTTGTTATCTTCTATCCGTGGTCCGGCGAGGCTATCCGTGGTTCACTCTCCCCGTAAAAAACTTTCAACTTTCCATCAAGCGATCTGGTGAATAAAATATACACGTTATTATGCTCTATTTTTTTGGGAAGATTCTACTAGTTCACCGGCGTCCGGTCGATCCGCGGACAACCATTCCCCCGCCAGATACACCGAACCCGCCACACAGCCAAAATCAGCGTCCCCCATCCATTGCGATCCCGCGGAACGCAATTCCGAGAGAGTCCCCGCTTCCGACTTCAATCCCTCCCGGTCCGCAATTTCGCGTAGCTGCTCGACCGACGCGGCCCGCGGGGAATTCAGGGCCACACACACACAGCGCGAAAAGCGGGGACGCACCAAACGAAGAAATCCCGTCAAATCCTTGTCCGCCAGCCCCCCCCATACCAATACGCCCCGGCTTTTCCTACCGAACAGTTCCAGCAACAGTTCATTCAACGCTTTCGCCCCCCCCGCATTGTGTGCTACATCCAGCAGAATCGGAGGCTCCGTCGACAACACCTGACCCCTCCCCAGCCACCTCACCTCCTGCAGGGCCATTTTGACTGCGCCCCTCTCCCCAGGCAATCCCAAAATTTCTTCGAACAGCTCCAGCGCCGCCACCGCCGTGCACACGTTTTCCAACTGAAACCTACCCAGCAACGGAAACCGGATGCGCCCGTATTCACGCGACGGACTGGTAAGCGTAAAGTGCTGACCCGTCAAATCCTGACGCCGACCCGAGAGTCCGACAGCTTCTTCCGCCCGAATCAGAGGACTTCCACACGCCTGCGCCTTCTCACACAACACTTTCTCCGCTTCCGGCTCCTGCGCCCCAACGACCACCGGACGACCCGGCTTGATGATGCCCGCCTTTTCAAACGCGATCGCACCCAGGGTATTTCCCAAAATGTGTTGATGATCCATATCCACCCG
Organism: Kiritimatiellia bacterium; assembly: GCA_018401235.1. GTDB lineage: Bacteria > Verrucomicrobiota > Kiritimatiellia > SS1-B-03-39 > UBA6053 > UBA6053. The sequence continues at coordinate 4,831 of JAGYLC010000038.1, read as the reverse complement.
GGTAATCACCGAGAGCAAGGGTTCGACCACATTCGTACAATCCAGTCGTCCTCCCAACCCCGTTTCCAACACCGCCACCTGAACCCCCGCCTGTTCAAACGCCAGAAAAGCCATGGCCGTCAAGGTCTCAAAAAAAGTAGGCAGCCGGGACAAGTCCCCCTCTATTTCCCTCATCTGATCGAACACCTTATAAAAGTCTTCATCCGAAAGCGGCGTTCCCATCACCTGAATGCGCTCATTCACCTTCACCAGATGAGGCGAAGAAAACAGCCCTGATTTCAGGCCATGCGCGCGAACCCCCGCCTCCAGCATCGCGCAGGTACTCCCCTTACCATTGGTCCCCGCCACATGAAGGGACAAAAAGCGCTGCTGCGGATTCCCCAGCGCCTCCAGCAACTCCCGCATAAAATCCAAATCCAGCTTGATGCCCTCATGGGTACGCGCAAACAGGGAGGCCAATTGATGATCACGATCCAAACTCATGCTCCACGATCTACATCCCCAATAGCCCCACCGCAAACCAAAAGAAGACACCAGAGCTTGATTTTCCCGGATTCCTTTTTAAAACGAGCCAAATGCAGAAAAACTATTATGCGCTGGATTCAGGGACCGGATAACCGAATCAAGACTTTCAATATATAAGATCTTAACTTGCTATTTTTTAATTCGCCTTCTAAGAAACCAGCCGTTCGGAGAGTAACTCAGTCTGGTAGAGTGCCTGCTTTGGGAGCAGGACGTCGCAGGTTCGAATCCTGTCTCTCCGACCATTACTTTTTGTATGCCAATGCTCGACAGGGTTCGAACCTCGGTTCGATTACCGAGCCTTGGGGAAGGCGAGGGAAAGGCTGCGAAGCAGCGCCCGCAGGGCCAAGGGCCGGGGGAAGGCCTGCAGCAATCCTGTCGCTCCGACCATTTTTAAAAGAAAAGGTATGGAGGGGGTGCGTCCCTCTCCGGAATCTTTGTCTTCTGAATTGTCTCTGTCATGCCAAAATGTGCGGCGCGGGACGCGCCCCCTCCATATTCCTAACGCCCCGCCGCCGCGGGTCGCTTCATCGCCGGGCAACAGTCGGCGGGACACACATCATGTTTGGCGGGGAGGCGTCCGATGGTGCGGCGGTCCGGCCAGTCCTCCAGTCGTTCGCGGATGAGCTCCACGATCATCTCCACCATGCGGGGATCGTTGCCGGGGGTGGAGGCGCGCACATAGGTCAGTCCCAATTCGGCGGCGTGGTCGCGGGCCTCCAAATCCAGGTCGTAGAGCACTTCCATGTGATCGGAGACGAATCCAAGCGGGCACACCACCACGGAGGTCACTCCCTGCTGTTTCAGCGCATCCAGATGATCACAAATATCCGGCTCCAGCCAGGGCATGGAGGGGGGACCGCTGCGGCTCTGATAGACCAGATCCCAGTCCGGCCACTCCAGTCGCTCGGTTACCAGCCGGGCCGCTTCTGCCAATTGTTCGGTATAGCGGGAACTGTTGGCCATAGCCATGGGAATGCTGTGGGCGGTGAACACCACCCGTGCCCCCGCTTGGTCCTTCGCAGGTAACAGGTCCAGTGCTTTGCGGACGTTGTCGGACACCGTCTCGATGAACAGTGGGTGATTAAAAAATACCCGGATTTTATCAAAGTCGGGAGCTTCCCCGCCCAACTCCGCCTGCGCGACCATGAGGTTTTCCCTATACTGGCGACAACCCGAATAGCAACTGAATCCGCTGGTGATATAGACCAAAAGCTTGTGATACCCCTTTTCCTGACACTCCTTCAGCACTTCCGGAATGAAGGGTTCCGTGTTCCGGTTGGCCAGCAGCACCGGTAGAGGAATGTTCAGGTCCTGCAGTTTCTCTGTGATCAATTCAACCAGCTCCCGATTTTGGGCGTTGATCGGGCTGACCCCGCCAAATAATTCGTAGTGATGCGCTACCTCCAGTTTACGTTCCTCCGGAACCCCTTTTCCACGCAACACATTGTCCAGAAAAGGGAGAATATCCTCCAACCCTTCGGGGCCTCCAAACGAAACTACCAACACCGCATCATACTTCATCAGGTATCCAGGGAAAAGAATTGCAAACAGACAGATGCATATTACTCTAGGACCTTCATATGTCAAACACGCCCGTCACTCAATCCCCCCTTTTAGAAGAAGCCCTGTACGGTCTCCATCCGGTTCAGGAAGCTTTGCGCGCCCGCAAACGGAATCTTGTTGAACTTCAATTGGACGAAAAGACCCCCAAGGAGCGTTTTCACCCCTTGGTCCGCCTGGCGGAGGAGTTCGGGGTGCGGGTGCATCGATGCTCCAAGCACGAATTATTTGAATCCTGCGGCAGCCGGCAACACCAAGGGGTGGTACTGATCACCACCTCTTTTCCTTACACGCCGATGACCGACGACATTTTCACCCGACCCCGCCTACTGCTGTTAGACAACATCGAGGACCCCCGCAATGCGGGCGCAATCCTGCGCAGTGCCCACCTGTTCGGATTCCAAACCATACTGGTTCCTCTCAAGGGCGGCGCGGGGATCTATCCCTCCGTGGTCAAGACCAGTGCCGGAGCCAGCGAACACCTGGATATCATCCGCGACGCCAACAGCACCAAGTACTTTCAGCGGGCGGTCAAGGCGGGCTATCGCACCGTAGCCATGGATGCCAAAGGGGACACCGTCTTGGGGGACATTCCCTCCGACGACTCCCGGCCTCTGATGCTGATCATGGGAGGAGAGGACAAACGCGTCGGACAGTTCATTTTAAATGAAGCAGAAATCGTAGCCCGCATCCCCCAACAGGGAAATGTGAACAGTCTCAATGCCTCGGTAGCCGCGGGAATCGCTCTTTATCATTTTGCCAACCTGGAGACTCCACATGGATAAGACGGCCCCCCTGCATAATTTAGAGGAAACCCGCACGCTTCATGAGGAAAACGCCGAATTCATGGAGGAAACAACCCTCGGGGAGTCCGCCGCCTCGGAAGTGCAAATGACCCCGTACGGCATTCAGCGTGACCGTGAGCGGCTGATTGAGAATTTCGAGCAGGTGCTGCATGACCAGGTGATCTATTATCCCGTCTGCTACCGCTTTGCCGAGGAAATCGGGCGTGGCCGACAGGGGGTGGTCTATCTCGCCCACCGACAGGGAGGCCGTGGTTGCCTGACCAAGCACGCCATCAAAATCTTTGATCCCGGTATTTACTCCACGCCGTCGGTGTATTGGACCGATATGGGGCGTATTGCCAGCCAGATTTCGGTGATGCAGCAACTGCGCAGTCCCAATCTGGTTTCCATGGAGACCTACGACGAAATCAATGGCATCGGCTACCTCCAGATGGAATTGATCAACGGGGTGGATCTTCGATATATTCTAACCGGGAAACGAATGGAACAGGTGGCGAAAATCACCCCTCCCCTGGAATGGAGCGTCATGAAGGACTGCATCTTCCGTGACGATAACGACGGGCGGGCCCTCCAGCCGGGTGTGGCCATCTACATTATGCGCATGATGCTCAAAGGACTCGAAGCCCTCCACGATGCCGGCTTTATCCACAGTGACATCAAGCCCTCCAACGTCATGGTCGATCAATTTGGCTATGTAAAGATCATCGACTATGGCCGCGCGGTCAAACCCAACGAAAAAGTGTCGATTTTGCTGGGGAGTCCTCTGTATATGGCTCCGGAGAATCATCGTCGGGAACCCGCCACCGCGCAATCGGACATTTACGGCGTGGGCATGGTGGGGCTGGAACTGCTCCGCGGAAAACCTCTGGTGGACGCCTCCCACATGACGGAGGAGGATTTGTACAATTTCAAAATGGATCTGCCCAACCGCCTCATGGATTTGCTGCCCCCGCATGTGCGCGAGAACGAAGCCTTTGTGGGGGTTCTCTCCAAATTCATTCACCCCGATCCCGGTCAGCGCTATCGCGATGTGATCGTGGCGGAAACAGAGCAGGAAGGCCTCCGTATCGTCCACCGTCAGCTCATTGCCCTGGGCAAAGACGTCGATTATGTGCGGGTAATGGGCAGCTACATGAGCCGTCTCTGCAAAATCCGGAGGGGCGAAATCGAAGTTCCCTAGAAGGTTCTTCACATAAAAGTGCAAACAAAGATTGCCACTACCCCCCTTTTCAGCTTAAACAGCCCTTCATTTTACAACCGATCCCTACCTAGGAGATTTCCCTTTATGAATATTTTACACGTTTGTGCAGACCCCCAGCCAATGGAAGAAGCCGCCTCCAAGCAGATTGCGGCCTCTTTCTTCTCCAATGTCATCACCCGGAACGAAAACGCCCGCATCGTGAACATCGATTTGACCCAGGAGCCCCCGGCCATCTACACCACGGAGCAATACCGCAATTTCTGGTATCCCGTGCTCATCGACGGCTATGTACCCACCAAGGAAGAGGAAGGGGCCTCCACCTACGCCCATGAACAGGCCGCCCACGTGCAGGAAGCCGACATTCTGGTACTGACCATGCCCATGTGGAACTACAGCATGCCCGCCATGATGAAATCCTGGATCGACCATGTGCTCTCTCCCGGTTTGCTCTATGAAGTGACCGATCAAGGTAATTTACCCAAACACAAAATCAAGAAGCTGGTACTCCTGATCAGTTCACATGATGTCTTCACCGAGGCGGATCCCCGCGACGGACTCAGCCCCGCCATCGAAAACTCCTTCGAGGACATTGGCATCGACGACATCAGCGTGGTGTGGGCCGACGGTCAGTACCCAAAGCTCCACGTCGATTTCGAAAGCCGCAAAGCCATCGCCATCGAAGCGGCAGAAGAAGTGGCCGAGGAAATCTGCGAAGATTTTAGCTGAAGGCGTTGTTGTT
>JAGYLC010000037.1 GCA_018401235.1 Kiritimatiellia bacterium | reverse complement strand
GACAAACTCTCATGATTTCGCAAAAGGAAACCGTTATGCCCCACTATCTAAACGACCGCTCCAAAGACGCCCCGAAACTCACATGCTACCTCAACCTCGACAATCTCTTCGATCTCCCGCCGGAAAGTTCCTGGCCGGGTTTACAGGGGGACGAGGCCCTGCACAAACTGAAAGAGGACGGCTTCGAGGGGTTACAGGTGACCGATCTGTCTCCCCGCTCCGACGTCCTGCCCTACTGCGGACTGGACCGCATTAATGAGCCGGGGGAAGTGGAGGAAGTGTTCTTAAAACATAAAGATCTCGGTGATTCCTGTATCACCCTGCATCTCGCCTGGGGAATCGAAGACGACGACGAGGTGGACCGACTGGTAGACGCGGTGCTGGAGGCCTCGGAGCGTCATCAACTCCCCGCCTTCGTGGAAACCCACCGCGCCACCGTCACTCAGGACATCTGGCGAACGGTGCAACTCCTGAAGCGACATTCCACTCTCCTGCTGAACGCGGATTACAGTCACTACTACTGTGGACAGGAAATGGTCTATGGTGACATCGATCAAAAATTGGACTTCATGCAGCCGATTTTCGACCGCACCGGATTTATGCACGGCCGCATTGCCGCTCCGGGTTGCATGCAGATACCCATTGACGAACTGGACAGCGTGCCGCGTCAGGCGACCGGCGTGGATTATCAGGCGGATTTCAAAAAGATGTGGACCCTGGCCATGCAGGGGTTTCTCCGGAACGCCTCAAAGGGGGATCTATTGATTTTCGCTCCGGAACTTTTGACCTCCAAATTCTATTACGCCCGCGTATTCCCGGACGCGAATGGCGTGCTGCGGGAAGAATCCGACCGATACGGTCAGGCCTGCCTCTACCAACAGTTTGCCCGCGCCTGTTTTGAAACGGCCTCCAACGCACTGCCTTAATCAAGAATCAGGAAATTTGTTCTATCTTCTATCTCCAACCTTCTATCTCCGACCCTGACCTCTATTTACATCTCCCATTCTTGGCGTATCCTTCCTTTGTGCCCATCTACCTCCACGCCATTCAAACCTGGACCCCGCCTACCGTCTACGCCCAGGCGGATGCGTCTATGCGGGTTCAATCCCAGTTTGAAGCCAAACGCTCCCGGCGCATTCTTCAGTATGTCTACAAGCACTCTGCCATTGATCAACGGCATACCACAGTGGGCAAATTTGGACAGGCTGATCCCGACGCCCTCTTTCATGATCCAGGGGACGGTCGCTGGCACAATCCCGGCACCGGGGACCGAAATAAGCACTTTACCCGGGTCTCCAAAGCCGCTTCGGTCGAACTCGCCCAACGCACTCTGGATGCCGCCCCCGGATTCGAGGCCGCCGACATCACCCACGTCATCACCGCCTCCTGTACCGGATTCTACAATCCCGGACCTGACTACCACATCACCCGCGCCCTCGGACTCCCCCCCTCCGTCGAACGCTTCCACCTCGGTTTCATGGGATGTTACGCCGCTTTTCCCGCCCTGCGCATGGCCCACACCTTCTGCCAACAAAATCCCGAAGCGGTGGTGCTCATCCAATGCCTCGAACTCTGCACCCTCCACCTGCAACTCGATACCGACGACGAAGAGGCTTTGATCTCCGGGGCTCTGTTTGCCGACGGCGCCGGCGGCGCACTGGTCAGTGCCCGCCCACCCGCAAGCGGACAGCGAGGCTACGCCCTGCAATCGCTCGCCTCCACTCTCACCCCCACCGGCGAGGACAGCATGGCCTGGGAAATCGGTAACCACGGGTACGAAATCAAGCTCTCCAGCTACGTGCCCCACATTATAGGCGATAACATCCGCGAGGCCCTACAACCCCACCTCCGGGATCTCGACTGGACACTCCCCGATATCGACTTCTGGGCTGTCCACCCCGGCGGCAAAGCCATCCTTGATCGCATCCGCGATGCCCTCGACCTCCCCTCCGATGCCCTCCACATTGCCCGCAACATTCTCCGCCGCTACGGCAATATGAGCAGTGCCACCATTTTTTTTCTGCTCCAGCAAGGCCTTAGCACCCATCCACCCGACACCTCTACCGCCGCCATGGCCTTCGGCCCCGGCCTCACCGTCGAAATGGCATTCCTGCGGACCATCTAGCGGTCAGGAGGAGTCAGTAGTCAATCGTCACTGGTCACTGGTATATTGACCAATGACTACTGACTATTGACCAATGACTACTGACTATTGACCAATGACCCATGACAACTGACCCCATCCAAATCATCGGCGCCGGCCCCGTCGGATTACTCCTCGCCTGCCTGCTCGGCAGGCGGGGCCTTGAGGTCGAGGTGTACGAAAAACGGGTAGAGCTCCCCCGCTGCTCCATGGCCATCGGGATCACCCCGCCCTCTCTGGACATCCTCAACCAGATCGATCTTAAAGCCGCTTTTCTCCGAGCAGGGGTGCTCATCCGCCGCGCCCGGGTCTTCGAAAACCAACGTCCCTGCGGAAACCTCGACTTCCGACACTCGGAAGAGGAAATTTTATCGTTTCCGCAGTTCGGAACGCTGACCCTCCTCCGCCAACGCCTGGCCGAGTTCCCCAACATCCACCTGCATGAAGCCGTAGAGGTGACTCCCGACCTGCTGGGATCGCTACCAGGATGGATCATCGCCTGTGACGGTGCCAACAGCCCCACCCGGGAACATCTCCACATCCCCGTTCGCCGAAAATCGTATGGGGTGCGTTTTGTCATGGCCGACTTTCCCGACCCCGAAGATCTCGGCCCCGATGCCCGCCTTTATTTCTCCCCCCGCGGCGCAGTGGAATCTTTTCCGCTGCCCGATCAGCGGCGACGCTGGATCGCCCAATGTGTGAAGTCCGATACCCCTGATCTCGACACTCTTTTCCAGCGCGTCCGCGATGCCGCCGGTATTGATCTCCACCAGCGCGAACACGGTCCCGTCTCGCCCTTCGCTCCCTACCGGGCCCTGGTCGAAAGCTACGTCAGCGGCCAGGTCATCCTCTGCGGCGATGCCGCCCACATCATGAGTCCCATCGGCGGACAGGGCATGAACACCGGTTTTGCCGATGCGCTGCATCTCGCCCGCATCCTGCCCGATCCATCCCCCGAGGCCCTCCAGACTTACACCCGCCAACGCCGGCTGGCCTTCCGCGTTGCCGCTCGCCGCGCGGCCATGGGAATGTATCTTGGTACCCGCACACACCGGAACCGTGGCCAGCGCCGGGCGCGCCAACCTTCCTCCGCTTCGCCCTGCGCGAACCCCGTCTCCATAGAGCCCTCGCCCGCAGCTTTGCCATGCGCAACCTTCCTCAGCCCCATCTCACATGATCTCCTTCGCCGACTTTCATACCCGCGCCACCGAAAACGAACGGATGGACCTCCCCGACTGCGACGAGGCTCAATTATACCGCACTCTCGATCAGTTTCACGGCATCAACCGCCTCTTCAGCCAGGTGCGCGGACTGCTCGCGCGAACCATCCTTTCCGATATGCAACCTGCCACCCCCTACCACCTCGTCGATCTCGGAGCCGGGGCTTGCGACATTCCCGTGTGGCTGCTCGAAGCCGCTCAAAAGCGCAACCTCGACCTCCGCATCACCGCCATCGATGCCGATCCCCGGGTGGTACGCTACGCCCGCGAACGCTATGGCGAGGTCCCGAATCTTACCCTCCTGGAACACGACGCTCTTGATCTCGACCGCCTCGCTCCTTTCGACTATCTCTTCGCCAACCACTTCCTCCACCACCTCCCCGACGACGTCATCCCTCCCCTACTCGCCGACGCGCATCGACTCTGCCGACGCGGCTTCGTCATCAGCGACCTCCTCCGCAGTCCCTGGAGTTATCTCGGATTTTCCCTCGTCGCCCATATCTACCGCGACAGCTTCGCCCGCGCCGACGGCCTCATCTCCATCCGCAAAGGCTTTCGCCCCTCCGATTTCAAAGACATCGCCGCCCCCCTCCACATCCGCACCGCCCTCCCCGGCCGCATCCAGCTCCTGGGCGGATGTTTTGATCTGGAGCAACATAAAACCCGACCCGACGGATCGGTCTACTCCGCCTTACCCGTGGCAGAATCACTATCCTGACCTCTCTACTTCTGACCGCTATCCTGCCCGATTCACCATCCAGGCGCTGAACAGCTCAATCCAGTTCAGCAGCAAAAGCTGATCCGGCTTGTCCAGGCCTAGTTGTCCGCACTGATCAAAGGCCAAACGGAAGCAGCGCAGCCACTCCTGTCGCGCCGCTTCATCGATGGCAAAAGGAATATGCCGAGCCCGCATGCGGGGAGGACCGTGTTTCACTAGGTACACCTTGGGTCCGCCCATGATTCCACAGAGGAATTCGGCCTGCTTTTCCGAGGCGGCTTTCAACTCCGCCTCCTCTAGCGGAAACAAGTCCGCGATACGGGATGTTCCCAGCGCCTGATACTGGATCCAGGCCATTTCGTATAAGCAGTCCAAGCTTATTTTTTCATACAGGAGGGGTGCGGATAGTTGCGGCGGCCCTTCCGGTGGCGTATAAATTTGATTCTGCATCAAACTCTTGTACACTGATTGGATGGCTACTCAATCGAATTCCCCTTTTCTCCTCACCGGCGCCTCCGGGCTACTCGGCCGCCACATCACCGCCCTTCTGGATCAGCGTCAACTCCCCTGGAAAGCGATCCGTCACGGAGATCCCGGCTGGAAACCCAACGAAGGCGTCTGCGATCCGGCGCTGATTGAAGGATGTGCGGCGGTGATTCACCTTGCGGGAGAGCCCATCGCGGGCCGACGATGGAACGAGGAGCAAAAAGACCGAATTCGTCTGTCACGTGCGGCGGGAACCCGGGCGATTGCGAAGGCGATGGCCGCCTGCGACTCCAAACCCCACACTCTGATCTGTGCCAGTGCCATCGGCTATTACGGAGACCGGGGAGAGGAGACGCTTACCGGGATTTCCAACAAAGGGAGCGGTTTTCTGGCGGATGTGGTCGAGGAATGGGAAAATGCAGCCGATCCCGCCCGCGAGGCCGGCATCCGGGTGCTGCACCTCAGACTTGGAGTCGTGCTCTCAGACGAAGGCGGCGCCCTGGCCAAAATGCTGCCCGTATTCAAACTCGGACTGGGGGGCCGCCTGGGGGATGGTCGCATGTGGATGAGCTGGATACACGTGGAGGATGCCGCCCGTGCCTTTCTGTTCGGCCTCGATTATAGCGAACTGGAAGGTGCTTTCAACCTCACGGCACCCCATCCGGTACGGAACCAGGAATTCACCCGTACCCTGGGCCGGGTCCTTCACCGCCCCATCCTGCTGCCCGCTCCCGCCTTCGCTCTCAAATTACTACTGGGCGAAATGGGCGAGACCCTACTGCTCACCAGTACCCGTGCCCAGCCCAGCACCCTGGAAAAACACAATTTTCATTTCAATTACCCCACTCTGGAGACCGCTATTCAGCATTTGTTGGGCTGAATATCAGAACTCATTTTGAAAGAGTTTTTGACAGCAAGGGTTCGTAGATTCAAATGTGTGTTTATGATCAACTTCCAAACTCTGAGCTCGCCTCGGAGTGCGGAGAAATTCACTTCACGTCTTCGCTAAAGAATCAAAGATCAACTATTTCCAGCAGTTCCCTGAATTCCACCGCTTTCCCGATGGGATCAAGGTCGAATTCCTGCTCGGGCGTCAGTTCTATTTTGAATCCAGGATCCTCCTTTTCATACCAGCGGGCCCAGCCTTCGATTTGGCCCTCCCAATTATAGGGCCAGGTGGCGATCATTTCGCCTTCCTCGTTCCACTCCCGATAAGGTCCGGTGGGAACGCCGCGGGTGTAGCGAACTTCCCACACTACCCGGTCCCCCTCCAGCCCCTGCCACATGCCATGCCGGTCCATACGAGGCTCATCCCCTTTGGGATATACTTTCGCCATCGAACCCCGCTCCAGCGCGACACCTCTGCCCGGCTCCACGGTCGCTAGGTCATTACAACCCGCGAATACGACACACGCGAGCAGGCAACAGAAAAGTCTCAGAGAAAATACGGGATATGTCATGACTCTGTTATGGCCAATTTTTCCTGTTCGTCCAGTTTTTCCCACCCTCAATATTTATTAATCTCAGTCGAATGACCGAACCGCATCTGTTACCGTGTCCGAAATGGTGATGATTCGTTGGGTGCGGGTGATCTCGAATACCAGGCGCACCCGTTTCTGCATGCCAGCCAGGTTCAGGTCCCCGATCAATTGCACGATCCCGACGCTGTCTTTTGGAAATTCATTCTTTCATGGCCAAGCCACGACCGTTTTCCGAATAGATTGCAGGATTTCGTTTCTTTTCATCCCGCCAATGATCCGGATCCCAGGCCGCACCCGGGTCGCTCATGACCAGTATACACCCCTTAAGGTACCCGAAGGTGGTGGTAGTGATTTTCTCCACTCTGGTAGTGGACCTTGATTCAAGCACCTTTCGGCCCCTCCGCACGGTCTTCCGAAACCCCAAAATAACTGGAACTAAGTCGGTATGAAGTTCGCTGTTAGGCCAGTGCTTCCCGGCGATTCGTAAACATGTGTAGTCCCAAGGCCCGAAGTTTGGACTCGGGTTGATTTCCGCCCGGGATCAGGGCGCACTGCATGCCCAATTCCTCCGCCACCTCCGCGTCGTGCACGGTGTCCCCGATCAATACCGTGACCACCGGATCCATGTCCAACTCCTCCAACGCCACCCGGCCCTGCGGGGCTTTGCCCACCGGGTAGATGTGATGGTGTCCGTGCAGGTTATGAAAAAAGGCGTTCAGACCGTGCTCGTTCACCAGGGTCACCAGGGTGTCGTGCTTGTAGGCGGAGAGGATACTCTGCCCCAGCCCGCTTTCCCGAACCGAGCTCCACCTCCAATCCTCATCTGAGCCTCCGCCCGACCAATTCGTAGCCGTCGATGAATTCCAGCCCAGCTTTCGAAACTCTCCTGTTCAAAATTAAAACCAATGCGCTCGTAATACTGGACACAATCGGAAAATCGAAAATATTCTGATAGCGTTCCAAAGCCATCCAGACCCATCTCCCTCGCCTCTAACATGCGATCTTACATACGACAGGTACCAAGAGAAACAAGTCTATGAAAACCGGTTTTCGATGAACCCTATGCCGACGTGGTTTCATACTATTTTAAGAAATAGGCATCATGAATGGGGAAACCTTGGATAAAAAAAAGCAACATCTCCACCAAAAAATATGCCCGGTCTGCGGCAGGCCTTTCCGTTGGCGAAAAAACTGGGCGAAAAACTGGGAGGATGTCAGCTACTGCAGCCGGCGCTGCCGCAAGCATAAACCATCGCTGCGTGGGACGGATTACGGCTGATCTTTATTCCAGATATCCACCCAGAGTTTTCGAGTAAAGTTCGATCCATATTTTTTGCTCATGGTATCAATCTCCGCGTTGCTTTTCCTTCACTGCCGGCACCCCCAGGCCACGAACAGTTCCTCCACATCCTTGTTGACCAATGAATGTGCGCCGATCACCGCCCCGGGGCCGATGCGGACGCCATCCATGACCGCCAGAATCAGGCGTTTTTAAACAATCGGAGAAAGGGCAGACATAACAGGCATCCTAGGTATCATAGGATAAAGCCAAATTCCAGTCTGATAGTGACAATACCTCTACCCGCACCGATTTGTTCGGTGGCGGGAATGGTTGGGTTAAAGATCGTCTTCTTACATTTCGGCGATCTTCATCAAGGCCCTTAGCAGTCCCGACTTGAGGGGGCGAGACCCATGGACAGGAATGACGATTCTTTCTGACCTGCCATCCTTGACAAAAATGTGGTGGCTACCTTTGATCCTCGCAAGCTACCAGCCGTTCTTGGACACGGCTTTTGCGAGTTTCTTTCCAGAGACTTTCTTCACACCGCCATTTCCAGAACTTCCGACATATTCTGGTCGATAGGTAGGTCTTCACCGTTTCAAGCCATAATTCAATGGCTTCGCGAATGTTATCTCGAATCTCATCCATGGTTTCGCCTTGGCTGACACAACCAGGCAAAGCGGAAACTTCCGCCCATAACCCGCCTTTCCATGATTATGCATGACGAAGAAGCCTACTCTGAGGTCTTGCACCTCCCGGCCGGCTTGAATAGGGTGTACTTATGCCTAAATCCGTTTTTCTGGACTGGTCCTCTCCCTTGCTTCCCTCCCTGGCGGATGCGCTGCTGCCTTCGCGCAGGTCGGGCCCGCTTGACCTGGGGGAATTCCTGATTCTGGCCCCCACCAAGCAGGCGGGCCGCAGGCTTCGGGAATATCTTACCCACTCCTGGAGGGAACGCGGGGGGACCGCTCTGCTCTCGCTGGAAGTGCACCCCCCCTCCTTTCTGCTGCAGCCGGCTGACGACGCCTTCATCGCCCACCCTTTTGACTGGCTGGAGGCCTGGCAACACACGCTGACAGGGATCGATCCAGCATCCCTCCCCGCCCTGATGCCGCAGCAAACAGAAGCCTTCTCCCCCGCCACCGCCCTGGAATTTGGACGCCGCCTGCAACGCCTCCGAGACGAATTGCTCGACGCCGGGCTCACCATCGCCGAAGTCGCCGACTCCCCCCATCTACTCTCCGAACAGGAGCGATGGCGCGACTTGGCTACTCTCGAACGCTCCTATCTGGACCAGTTGCAGAAACGAAATCTCCTGGACCCCTGCACCGCGAAGCGCGACTGTCTCGCTCACTTCACCCCACCAGCGGGCACCCGCACCCTCATTCTCGCAGCCGTCCCCGATCCCTCCCCGGTGATCCTGAATCGTCTAAAGGAACTGGATCAACAGTCGGATCTGGAAATTGAAGTCTGGATCCACGCTCCCGAATCGGAAGCCGCGGGCTTCGATGAATGGGGAATTCCCGGCGATGGTTGGCGGGAGCGCTTTATCGGATACGAAACCGAACCCGGCGGGTGGATCGAATCCCTGGCGGATCCCGCCACCCTCGCCCGCCGCATGTCCGATCTAATGAGCGGGGCACCACCAAATCCCGACCTCGCCTTCGGGCTCTTGGACGATTCGCTGGTGCTCCCCTTGCAACAGGCCTTGTCCGAAAGCGGTCATCTGCTCTATCATCCCAAACCCACCAAGCTCGCCGACAGTTCGTATGTGCGTCTGCTCACCGGTCTCGACGAACAGCGTACCCAACAGGATCCCGCCAGCCTTCGCGCCCTCTGGCGCAATCCGAATCTGCTCTCCGCCCTGCGTCCCGAAAATCCGCAGTCGCTCTTACGGGAATGGGAAACCTATGCCGCGGACACCTTTCCGGATTCCGCCCAAAGTGTGTCGGACACCCTCCCGGAAGGCCCTCTGAAGCAGGCCTGGCAAAAGTTGTCGTCGTGGATAGAGGAAGAGAACCCCCTTGGACTTCTGCGCATGTTGGAAGAGATCTATGCGGGATGTCAACTCAATCCCAACGACCCGGAACAGCGCTATCACCTGCGTCAGGTCAGTCGGGTGGCGGATCTGTTGCAGGAGGCGGCCAGACGTCAGCAGGCGGGACACCCCCCGTCCGCAGCAGTGATCCTACAGGTGCTCAAATCCGAGTCCGTGGATCCTCCCCGGGTGGAGGGAACCCTCACCGCCGAAGGTTGGCTGGAACTGGGCTATCACCCTGCTCCGCAATTGTTATTGGTGGGGTTGCAGGAGGGCTTGGTGCCGGCTGTTAATTCTCCAGATCCCTTTCTACCCAATCAACTCCGGGAGGAATTGGGATTGCGCGGAGACCGGGACTGGCTGGCGAGGGACGCATATCTCTTTCATTGCATGATCCAAAGCCGCGTCCCGGGCGAAGTCCGGGTGTGGGTACTTAAACGCAATCAGGAAGGCAGCCCCCTGCTTCCCTCCAGACTGCTCTTCGCCTGTCCGGACGAACTGATGCTGAAGCGGGCGGAACTCCTTTTTCAGGAACCGCCGCCTCCCCCACCCCAGCCCGCTCCCGCGCCCGGACTACTCCTGGATCCCACCCAACTCCCTTCATCCCCCCTCACCCGACTCTCCATTACCGCTCTGAATGCCTATCTTCAGTGTCCCACCCGCTTTTATCTACAATATGTACTCCACCTGCGCAGCCGGGACGATCTGGAAAGCGAACCCCATGCCGCCGCCTTCGGGGACCTGTTGCACAAGGTTCTGGAGGACGTTGTTCAACAGGGTCCGTGCAGTCCCGCGCAATGGAACAAACGCTGTAGCGAAGTCCTCGACGCTCTGCTTCATAAACGTTTTGGAAATCCCGCCCGTATGTCCCTGCGGGTAATTCAGCACAGTGCGCTCGCCAGACTGCGTGCGGCGGGGAACCTGCAGCAAACCCTCTGGCAGGAGGGCTGGACCCCCATCGCCTACGAGGAAAAAATGGAACGGGTCCACAAAGGGGTCACGATCGTGGGAAAGATTGACCGCATCGATATCCACCCCGATCTGGGGATTCACATCATCGATTACAAAACCCACGACACCCCCGAACCCCCGGAAAAGATGCATCTCTCCACCCCGCGGGAGGGGCGGGAGTCCATTCAGTTTGTGTACAAAAACAAAACCCGCCAATGGAGCAATGTGCAACTGCCCCTGTACCGATGGCTCTGTGAAGAAAGTCCCCTGATCGATGCCACCCGCCCCATGCGGGTCAGCTACTTCAATTTACCCAAGAGTGTGGACAAAACCAAGTTGGAGACCTGGGAGGCGGAGCCGGACCTGGCCCCCGAGGCCCGGAGGACGCTGGACACCCTCCTCGATCTGATTCAGCAGGGCGTGTGGCACCCCATGTCCGCGCCCACCCGCTTCGACGACTTTACACCACTGCTCCACCACGGCAACGATTGGGTTCCCACCGCGGATGCCTAATCAAAATCCACGTCATGGTTTTCGATTACGAGTACAAGTAGACCCCCGTTCGCTTGCGGACGGGTGAATAGGATCTGAAGCTAAATGCCCCCCGACTCCCCATCTCATTTCCGCCCGGCCCGCGCTGTGCGCGGTCCGGGTGGAAATGAGAATTTGGGGGGCGGGAGTTCGGCTAGCCACAGGTGCCTTTCACCCGCGCCACAAGGGCTGCCCTTTACCCACATCTTTTTCTGGACACGAGTTTGCACAAGAACAGCCTGAATCCTCAGAGGGGCCTTTGTTTTGAGGGGTTTTGGCACCTCAGATTCTGTCGCGTAGCGACATTCGACGCATAGGCGTGGATTGAAATCCACGCCTACGCGTGGGCCCGTCGCTACGCGACGCATTGAATCCATCCATATGCATCATTCGAACTGGATCCTTGGTAAAAACGATACAGACTGAAGCTTTACGAAAAGGGTGTTACTGCATCAACTGAAACTCAACCCGGCGGTTGAGGGAGTAGGCCGATTCGTCGGATCCGGCCACTGCGGGAAGTTCTTCGCCATAACTCAGGGTCTGGATGCGGTCGGGAGAAATTCCCATGGAGATCAAGACCTCCCGCACCGCCAATGCCCGGCGTTCACCCAGGGCGATATTGTACTCGCGGCTGCCGCGTTCATCCGTGTGCCCCTGCAGAATCACGGCCTGGCCGCGGTTGGACTGAAGATTACTGGCCACCATGCGGACCTTGCTGTTTTCTCCAGAAGCCACCGAGTAGCTGTCAAATGCGAAGTACACCGGAGCATACGCGGAGGAATCGACAGCGGTCATATTTTCAATACCACCTCTGGTTTCGGGCAGGCCAAACTGCTCAAAGTCATCAAATTGGCCGATGCCGCCAACATCACTGTACATGCTATCGGAGATGGCACCCTCGCCACCTTGCTTTCGGCGGCAGGCGGAGCCCAAGAGGAGAAGGGAGAGAAGAAGCAGACGAAGGGAGAGTCGAGCGGTGAATTTCATGAGGCATCAATCGGGTTGTGAGGTTTAACGGTCAAAGAGGTTGTGGTTTAAAGTCTGAAACTTGGCATATACCATTTTCCCTGGCCTTGCAATAGAGATTTGGCGGCTTTCCCTTCCATGTCAAGCAAGTAGATCGCAGATTGACCACGAATTGTACGGGAGGCTGCCAAATGAAATCCATCCGCGGCCCAGGAGGGGTCCTCGTAATCGGCATCTGCGGGGCTCACAAAGCGCATATCCCCGTTGTTCGGATTCAGAACGGCAATCGCATACCGACCCTCCCGGCGACGCGTAAACGCAATCAGGCCGTTGGGTCCCCAATGCGGAGACAAATTTTCCCCGCCCCCGCGGGTGATCCGGCGAAGTTCGCCGCCGTTGACCCCGATCACATACAGATTGGGAATTCCCTGATGACCGGAGACAAACACGATTTCCTTGCCATTCGGAGACCAACTGGGACTGGATTTCGCGGACATCGCGGTGCGGGTCAAGCGGGTGGTGCGCCCACTGCTCAAATCCTTTACATACAGCTCCGGACGCCCTTCCCTCGATAAAATCAACGCGATTTTACGTCCGTCCGGCGACACCGCCCCGCCACTGTTCATACCCGAGGAACTCGACACCACCTTGCGGCCCGCCGGCTGCAACCGCTGCAAATACACGTCCGGAAATCCCCGATGAAAACTGGTGTACACGAACGTGTTACCGTCCGGTGCCCATTTCGGGGCCAGCACCACCGAGTCGTCCCTGGTCAACTGCACCATGCCTCCTCCGTCCGGATACATGGCATACACGTCTTTTCCGCGCGATCCCGCCCGCTGACCCACAAATAAAATCCGTTTGGAGGCGAATCCCGGTCGTCCGGTCAAGGTTTCGGTAATCTCGTCACTGATCAGTCGCGCCAAGCCCTCCACCTGATTTTCCGCCACGGAATAGCGTTTGCCGAATCGCCGCTGTCCCTGCCCTCTATCCGCCACCTGAACCGTTACCTCCACCTGCCCTCCACTGGAGCGTGCGCTTCCCAACACCCGAAAATCCGCCGAACTGGGCGGAGCCTCACTAAATTGGCTGGGCATGGTCAGGTTTTTCCGCAATCCACTGAAAAATCGGGCTCCGGCCCCGGAGTCGGTCGAAAATCCGGAGAAATCAAAACTGGAGTCGGCGGAGCCTTGTCTGGAAATCTGAATTCGGCTCTGTGCAAAGACGGACTGGAATATCAGGGACGTTACAAAAAGAACAAATACGGTTTTCATTTTCAATTACGGGGTGAGGATAAATTCAATTTCAAAGGTGTGCTGTGAACCAGAATAAGAGGAAGGCAGGGGCTTTGCAAACTTAACCGCCGACAAAGCATCCTGAACCGAGCGGTCATACTCCGCATTCCCGGATCGGGAAAGGATGCGACTGTTGCGAATGTTTCCATCCCTCTGCACATCCACCGAGGCTATCACTTTCAATCCGCTGATTCCCCCCAGGTGACGGGGTTGATCCCATGCGCTGTCGAGTCGTCGGGAGAGTTCGGCCTGCACCCCGGCAAGGGAGCTTGCTCCACCCGTGGCCGCTCCTCCGGTACTCCCGCCCCCTCCACCGCTGGGTAAATCCCGTGCGATCATGTCTCGGATTTCCTGGGGACTCATCGTCGGAGGCGGGTCCTGCCGAGGAGGCGTGGGCTGCTGGTTTTCGATACGGGCCCGAATTTGCTCCGGGGTCAGCAAAGGGGGGCGCGGGGTCGGGGTCGGTGCCGGACGCGGGGTGGCGGTGGGTGCCGGCTCAGGCGGCGGGGGCTCCGGAAGGGGTGTCGGCGTAGGCGCGGGGGGAGGTGTCGCCTCGGGAATTACGATCGCCTCTTCCTCCTCGGGTTCCGGCTCCGCGACTTCCGCAACCTCCGGTTTCGGGGCCGGAAAGTCCATCCCCGACAAATCGATGGTGATCACTTCTTCTTTCGGGAATAGCTTGCAACCTCTCAACATGGGGATCAACATAAATATCGCCAACACCAACCCGTGCAGGAAGAGCACTTTCAGAAAAGTGTCGGTTTTGTTCATGATCCACGCCTCGACTCCCCGGTTTGGGTCACCAAACTGATTTTCTGAATTCCGTTTTCTTTGATCGCCTGCATCACTGCGATTAATTCCCCGTACGGCAAGCCTTCATCTCCGCGCAACAGCACCACCACCTCCGGTCGGTGTTGACGCAGATACCGGATCTCGGCCGCGAATTCATCGCGGGAAACCCCTCGTTTGTCCACAAACCAGTTACCTTCGGCATTCACCGTCACCGTCACCGTCTGCTGATCCTCAATCGGAGTCCCCTCCGCTTTGGGCAACGATACCGGCAACCCGCTTTCGAGCAGGGGAAAAGTAATGATAAACGTAATCAGCAAAATAAAGGTCAAGTCCATCAGCGGAGTGAGGTTGATTTCTCCGATGATTTTGTTGCTGAGTAATTCCGTTTTGCGGGCCATGGCTAGTCCTCCCGGACATAGGCGTGGTGAAATTCCCCTATCAACTCCTGCACAAAATTATCCATGCCCACGGTTTCATTTCGCAACCGCACACTCAGCAGATTGTACCCCACCACCGTGGGAATCGCCACCAGCAGGCCCACCACCGTGGTCAACAGGGCCGCCGAAATTCCCGGAGCCACCGTGCTCAGGGTCGGGGCACCCGTGATTGCCATGCCCGTGAAGGCCTGCATCACCCCCCACACAGTTCCCAACAAGCCCAGGAAGGGAGCAATCGTGGTCACGGTGGCCAGCCAGATTAAATCTCTTTCCATCAACAACACCTGATCCGCCAATTCACGCTCCGCCGATTCACGGATAATCTGCAACTGGGTGGGTGACATGAAGTGAGGTTGATGCGGGCCCGTGAGCAAATCGCTGATGTCCGCTTTTTCCATGCCCAGCGTTCGGGCCGCCGACGTGCAACTGCGCAAATAAATTCGGAAGGAGGGGCTGTTGGGAAAGAGCTTTTGACGCAGATAAATCGACAGCGGATGATGCTCGGTTCGGAAGGCCTCGAGAAAAGCGGCATTCTGGTTTTTCAGCAAATAAAATTCGCGATGCTTGTACAGCATCACCGTCCACGCCACCACCGAGCCCAACAGCAGAAAAACCACCACCGCCTGCCCCACAAAACTGGACTCCGTAAAACTGCGAATCAATCCGAAACCAGGGAAAAGGGATGAAAAACTCATAGGATCATTCCGAAGTTAACAACCCGTGCAACTCTTCTTCGGAGGTAGATTCGAGGATTTGACGCCGGAGATCCTCCCGGTTCAGCAACCGACTGATCTCCGCCAGGAACTGAATATGCGGTCCTGCGCGGTTTTCAGGCGATACGGTCAGAATGAAAATGCGGGTGGGCTGACCATCCTGCGAATCGAAATCCACCCCCTCCGGCACCAACCCCACCGAGGCCACCAGGGTGTCCACCGTGTCCGTTTTCCCGTGCGGAATCGCCAGCCCGTGATGCATCCCGGTGGACATCTTTTTTTCACGCGCCAGTATGCATTTCAACACCGCTTTTCGATCCTGAATACGCCCTGTGCGCACAATTAAATCGACCAGTTCCTCAATCAAACCTGTTTTATCCCTCGCTTTCAACGAAAGCGAAATCGAGTCTTTGTGAATAGCTTTCCTGATATTCATGCCAGATTAGCGGGTCAGGTCCTTCTCGATCTTGCTCACGGTTTTATCCAGGTCGGGATCTTGACTGCGCAGCTGTAACAAATGTTTAATTTGCAAACTCACCGCCGCCGCCGAACCCAAATTCAGGAACCCGGCGATTTCCTGCTGGGTCATGGCCGCATGCTGATACAGCAAACTGGACACTACCGGGCGGGCAATGCTGGAGTGCTGCTGTACAAAAAAATCGGCTTTGTCGATACCCAGCCCCTTGGCAGCCGCCTCCACCACTTTCATTCGGGCGATTCCCTGCACGTTTTTGCCGTACCGACGGAAACCCTTCACCGATTTTCCCGCCAGCAAAGCATCGTGTTTCCGGGTCAGGTCCTGAATAAACGGCTCGGAACCGATCGCCAGCGGAGACTTGCGTATTCTCTTGGCAAACGCGTCCCCTTCTTCGCCCAGCATCGTTTCGCATCCCTGTTGATGTTTTTCAGGCCGCTTTTTGGCCGGAGACCCGTAACTGCGCAGCAATTGGGTCGGGTCCGTGATGCCCTCTTCCTCCAATCCGCAGGTGTAGCGATAGCTGGAGAAGCGATATGTGGAAAGAAACGCCTTCTGTTTGGCGGGCGTATGGTCGAACGCAAGCTCGCGGACCGGAAGGGTATGCACCCATTCACAAGTCGGAGCCAGCACCGTCTCTTTTTCGATCACTTTCGCCTGAAACCGACCTTTCACAATAGGACCGCTCTGCACGTAAAACTGCCGAATATGACGGGCAAACGCCGTCTGTACCCCTTGCAGAAACATACTCACGTTCGCTTTGGGGGTCTCCAGCACCAGGGACGCCGTATTTTCCGCCAATGCGTAGGCATGCAGGATCACCTGCTGTTTGCGGGCAATCAGCTCCAACAACTCCACAAAATGCGCGGAATCCGCGTCCTCGACAAACAACCCGATACCGTCCTTTCCCCTGAGGGTGGCCAAGTAACAGGCGTTTTCATATTTAATTCGGTAAGGTCTAGCCATAGTTGTCAACCATTAGAGAGGAAATCAGAAAATCCAAACGGAAAATCCGTTCTTTTCAGGATTTGCCCTGATTCGTTGAGGTATTTGTGCAACGCAGAGTGGGACAGGCATTCCTGCATGTCGCACTGGGAGGATCTCTGAAAGGACACCCGGAGATCCAGACCTCAGTTTGAGGGCGAATTTTACAAAAATTCATCGCAAATCCAAATGGAAGTTCACCGAATAAACCAAACCCGGAGCTCGCCTCGGGGTGC
>JAGYLC010000036.1 GCA_018401235.1 Kiritimatiellia bacterium | reverse complement strand
GAACACAAACTGGCCATCGCCCTGGCCCGGGAAGGCGGTCTGGGCGTCGTGCATCGCAATTGCACTGTCGACGAACAAGTGAGTATGATCCGTATGGTCAAGCGGAGTGAAAACATCATCATTGATCAGCCTCAAACCATTGGTCCCGAGGTGAAATTGTCGGATCTGCTGGTGATAATGGAAACCCGGGGCGTAAGTG
This sequence comes from Kiritimatiellia bacterium, assembly GCA_018401235.1. Taxonomy (GTDB): domain Bacteria; phylum Verrucomicrobiota; class Kiritimatiellia; order SS1-B-03-39; family UBA6053; genus UBA6053. The sequence goes on along the minus strand of JAGYLC010000036.1, from coordinate 16,734 downwards.
GTTTTCCGGTGGTGGACAAAGAAAACCATCTCCTCGGCATTATCACCCGGCGCGATATTGGCTATCCCTACCATCCCCCCGCCACCAAGGTATGCGATGTGATGACGCCCCGCGAGCGGCTGATCACCGGTAAGCCCGGTTTTTCCATGGAAGACGCCCTGGCCGTTCTCTACAAGCACCGCATTGAAAAATTACCGCTGGTGGATGAAAATGACTGCCTGGTGGGCATGATGACGGGTGCGGATATTGAAAAAAGCACCCAATTCCAATTTGCCTGCAAAGACGACCAGGGTCACCTCCGGGTCGGCGGCGCCATCGGCGTCGGACCGGACGCCCTCGACCGCGCCAAAGCGTTGATCGAGGCGGGATGCGACGCTTTGTTTATCGATGCCGCCACCGGCCACACCGAAACCACGATGCGGGTATTGCGCCAAGTACATGAGACCATTCCCGGAGTCACCGTGGTGGCGGGAAATGTGGTCACTCCGGAGGGCGCCAAGGATCTGATCGATGCCGGAGCCGCCGCCATCAAGGTCGGTGTTGGACCAGGTTCTATCTGCACCACCCGGGTGATTGCGGGTGTCGGCGTTCCTCAATTCAGTGCCATTCAATGGGTGTCTCCGGTCTGCCGTGAACACGGCATCCCCCTGATTGCCGACGGCGGACTCCGCTATTCCGGGGATGTGGTCAAAGCCCTGGCCGCCGGTGCCGATGTGGTGATGGTGGGATCCATGCTCGCGGGCACGGACGAGAGTCCGGGTGCGATTGTGCGCATGCAGGGCCGAAACTATAAGGAATACCGCGGCATGGGCAGCACCGCCGCCATGCAGAAAGGCAGCGGCGACCGCTATGGCCAGAATTCTTCCGGCAAGCTGGTTCCCGAAGGCGTGGAGGCACGCATTCCCTACAAGGGACCTCTCGCCAATGTCATTTTTCAGCTCGTGGGCGGGGTGCGGTCCGGTATGGGCTATGTGGGTGCCGCGAACCTGCAGGAACTGCGCGAAAAAGTCAAATTTGTCCGCATCACCTCCGGGGGGCTACGCGAAAGCCATCCCCACGATGTCTTCATGACCGAGGAACCGGTCAACTACAGCGTTTCCTAATCCTCTATTTTCTCTCAACTCCCGAAGGTATTTTTCATGGACGTTCAAATCGCCGTTCTCGACTACGGATCCCAGTATTCCCAACTCATCGTGCGGCGGGTCCGCGAACTGGGCTACTACGCCAAACTCTACGCTCCCGAAACTCTGAAAGAGCTCCGTGGACTTGAAGGCGTTATTCTCTCCGGTGGACCCAACAGCGTCACCGATCCCGATTCACCGGATGTGGATTTCGGATTTCTTCAATCCCTGAACGTGCCCGTGCTCGGGGTCTGCTACGGCATGCAATTGCTGAACAAAAAATTCGGTGGAGATTTAACGCCCGGCACCACCAGTGAATACGGTCCGGCGCGGCTGTTTATCGAGGACGACAGCACCCTGTTCGCAGGCATCGGCGGCCACTCGCAAATTTGGATGAGCCACACCGACACCGTCTCCCGTCTCCCCGAAGGCGCCACCGTCATGGCCCGCAACGAAGACAGTATTCCCATCGCCCTCCGCTTCTGCAAAAACTGGTACGGTATTCAATTCCATCCCGAGGTCACCCACACCCACGAGGGCCGCGCTATCCTGAAAAACTTTCTCAACCAATTAAACGTCGAACCCGGCTTCGATGTGGAGGCTTTCAAACAGGAAATCCTCAAGGACATCATTGCGGAAGTCGGGGACCGGGAAGTGGTCTGCGGAGTGTCCGGCGGGGTGGACAGCACCGTGTTGGCGGTGCTGCTGCACGAGGCCGGGGTCAAGGTGCATCCCATCTTCGTGGACACCGGCATGCTGCGCAAAAACGAGGCGGTGGAAGTGCAGAAGCAATTCGCCGAAGTGGGGGTCGAAATCGAAACCATTTTCGCCGAGGACCGCTTCCTCAACGCGCTCAAGGGTGAAACCGATCCGGAAAAGAAGCGTAAAATTATCGGCAACCTGTTTCTGGACGAGTTCTTCAGCCACGCCGGGGAAATTGAACTGTTCGCCCAGGGCACTCTGTATCCGGACGTAATTGAAAGCGCCACCAGTGGGTCCATCGCCTCCGTGATTAAAACCCACCACAACCGGGTCAACCGCATCCTCGAACTCAAAGCCGAAGGACGGGTACTCGAACCTCTGGCCGAACTGTTCAAAGACGAAGTGCGCGCCCTCGGAACGTCCCTCGGCATTCCCGCCTACGCCCTCAACCGCCACCCCTTCCCCGGACCCGGTCTGGCCGTTCGCTGCCCCGGAGAAGTCACCAAAGAGAAGCTGGATATTTTACGCGAGGCCGACGACATTTTCATTTGCGCCCTGCGCAAGCACGGCTGGTACGATAAAATCTGGCAGGCCTGCACCACCATTTTGAATTCAAAATCCGTGGGAGTGAAAGGCGATGTGCGCGCCTACGAATTCCCGATCGTGCTGCGGGCGGTGATCAGCGAGGACGCCATGACCGCCGACTGGGTGGAAATCCCCTATCCCGTCCTCCGGGAAATCTCCAACAAAATACTCAACGGCGTCAAAGGCGTGAACCGCGTCCTCTTTGACATCTCCACCAAACCCCCCGCCAGCATCGAGTGGGAATAAGATTGTATTTTTACGGTCGCAGCATGGTAATCGGTAAATCGGCGGAAGTAAACCTGGTGTCGAATGGAAAGGCATTCCATCTCTCGACTTGCGGGAAGATGGTGATGCCGTTTTCGAAAGAAGTCGGGAGCGTGTCACTGTGAAATTGGAGGCCTTGCAAGCGGAAGCTGGACAAAAGAACCCTAATGAACGTGTCCTGGCAATTTTCGAGAAATGATCTGCCATCAGTGATCAACGTTCAAGTATAACCGGGTTGATCAACGTCCCAATATGTTCGATTTCAATGACCACCTCGTCCCCGGGCTTCAGCCATCGGGGTGGCTTTGAGGCCATGCCTACTCCCCGGGGGGTTCCGGTAAGAATCACGGTTCCGGGAAGCAGGGTGCTGCTGCCGCTGAGAAATTCTATAAGTCCGGGTATGTCAAAAATCATGTCTGCGGTGTTGGAATCCTGTACCACGTCGCCATTCAGAATGGTTTTGATCTGAAGCGCATTGGGGTTTGGAATTTCATCAGGGGTAACCAAACAAGGACCCAGGGGGGAAAAGGTGTCAAAGGATTTTCCCCGGCACCACTGCCCTCCCCCCCGGGCGATTTGCCAATCGCGGGCGGACACGTCATTCGCACAGGTATAGCCCAAAACGTACTCCAGAGCGTGTTCACGCGACACGTTTTTGCACGGCTTGCCGATCACCACCGCCAACTCGCATTCATAGTCCACCTCGTCACTCTTCAGATGAACCGGGAGTTCAATGGGATCCCCGGGGTGTTGCAGGGTGTTGAGGCTTTTGGTAAACAGAACCGGCCACTCGTTCACCTTCATGCCGCTTTCCGCCGCATGCTGTCTGTAATTCAACCCAATGCAAAGAATTCCGGTGGGCTGAATCGGGGCGAGAAGCTTGAAGACATCCGCCTTCTCGTCCGTTACGTTATAGTCTCCGTAAATATCCCCCTCGATTCGATTTCCATTGGCTGCGTACTGGATGCGTCCCTGTGGGTCCTGGTAGCGGGTAAGTTTCATATTTGTTTCCTTGTCATGGTTTCGTACTAAAAATTCGTTTGAAGAAATATCTCTTTATCTCAAGTGGTTACGGTTTTCAAACTTTCCGTAATCGCGTGGCGAACCAGATGTAATTCCACCTCTGTATGGGCGGCTCCCACGTACCAGCGTCCGTCCGGCAGCAGGTGAACCCCCCGGTCAAGCATGGCCCGATGAAACTTTTTGTACAGAGCCTTGTCTGTTTTCCAGACCTCAATTTAAGAGGGTAATTTCCCGGACGATCCATTCTGCCGTTTTGGGCTTTTGAATTGAGCTCTGGTCCCCACCCTTGTGGGCTTTTACCGCTATGGGTTTCTTTCCGCACGATACGGAGGCCGCGAAATTGAGAACTACAACCGCGCCAATGGCACACAGTACACGGATTGGAATGAAATTCCGCTTCTGCAGCAGGATGCCTATGCCATGGCCCTGAGCCAACAGAGAACCCGCAAACGGATTGAATACCCCACCCGCAACTTTATTACCGTAATTGATTATGTTGTGCTCCACGGCAGAGCTGTCGTGAATACGGTCATCTACTGCCTGCTGGCCGTTACGGCCGCACTCATTATCAATCCGCTGGCGGCGTATGCGCTGAGCCGATACAAACCTCCATCCGCCTACAAGGTACTGTTATTCTTGATGCTCACCATGGCCTTCCCTCCCATGGTCACCCAGATCCCCGTGTTCCTGATGCTCCGCGAGTTTAATCTGCTCAATACCTTCTGGGCCCTTATCCTGCCCGGTCTGGCCAATGGATATTCCATTTTCCAGCTCAAAGGTTTTGATTCGCTGCCGCGGGAGCTATATGAAAGCGCCACCATTGATGGCGCCGGTGAATTCCGCATTTTCTGGCAAATCACCATGAGTCTCAGCCAGCCCATACTGGCCGTGATCGCGCTCCAGACTTTTACCGCCGCCTACTCGAACTTCATGATGGCTCTGCTCATTTGTTAAGACCAACGCATGTGGACCCTGATGCCCTGGCTGTATCAACTGCAACAACGCAGCGGACAGGGGGTGATTTTTTCATCTCTGCTGGTTGCCGCAATCCCGACCTTCCTCATCTTTGTGTTTTGTCAGAATATCATCATGCGCGGTATCGTGGTCCCGGTGGAAAAGTAAGTTCCATCAGGGTGAGTTGCTGAAAACGTCCACGAGGTGGGGCGTATTCTGTCAGGCGGATTTATCGGATTTTACCCTGCCCGGAAGTTATCAGATCGAGACCGATTACCAAGTCTCCGCGCCGTTCATGATCGCGGATTGGATCTATGACCGATTGTCGCGGGGATTTCTCAGGTATCTTCATGCCCAGCGCCGCGTGCATTTGGAAATGGGATAATGCGTGGCCGATGTCCCGATGGCCCCGTTGCCGCGGCACCTGGCTCTCGCGGCGGGCAGGGATGCCCGCGTTCCCGGGTCTTTATACTGGATAGCGCCGCAGCTTTTTCAGGGTCCGGACCGCAGTGGCGATATCCCCTTCGGGATCTTCACCCACCTCCCGTTCAATCGTCAGATATCCGTCGGTGAAGCCATGGATGCGGAGGGCGTCAAGGTAGGCGGGGAACGGAACGTCCCCCTCGCCAAGCGGGGTTTCCAGGATGTAATTTCCCACCTTGAACCCTTCGGGCGGAGGATCGCCGGCAAAGACGCCATAGAGAATTTCGGGATCGACGGGCTGGAGGTTTCGCCCGTCCTTGGCGTGGGTATGCACAATGGAGGAGGCCAGGGTTGCGACCGCGCTTGGAATATCCTCCCGGCAGACCATCACCAGGTTTGCCGGATCGAAGTTCACCCCGACTCCGGAATTCGGTCCGAGTCCATCCAGAAAACGGCGTAAATCCCGTGCGGGCTCGGGACCGGTTTCAATGGCCAGAGTGATTTCGTGCTGAATTGCAAAGCGGCCGATTTCGGAACAGGCCGCTTGCATGACGTTGTACCGCGGGTGATGTGGGTCATGGGGAATCACTCCGATATGGGTAGTCACCACCCCGCTGTCGAGCGCTTTCGCAAGCTCAATGACCTGTTTGATCTCCTCAATTCGTTGTGGATTGCCGGACGCGTCGGCAAGGCCGTGTCCCCCGAAATCGCCGCAGACCGCCGCGACCTCGAGGCCGGCATCGGCCAGTCGGTTCCGCAGCTCTGTAAGGGCTGTCCCGCGCAGTTTGGAAAAGTGGGTTTCCCCGCCCGTGGCGTAGAGCTGAACGCCGTCCACTCCAAGTTCCGCCGCGGCTTGTATTCCGCCTGCCAGTCCGAGACGAAACGATTCCAACATGACTCCGATTTTAAACATGGGTATTTTGACTCCTGATCTGTTCGATGATGCGAATGGATGCCTGCATTTCCTCCCGTGACAGCAAGGGAGGGGGTATACCGGGGTCGGGTTCCAGGCAATAGGCCAGAAAGTCCGCCAACTGGTCTTTGATCTGGTTGTTTACCGGCGCAATCCAGCCCCGCACCCCGCAGGTTACCTCCACTCCGGCGATGGAGAGCGATTTCCCCACGAAATCTCCGGAAATCGTTTCACCCTGCCCGGGCCGCATGTGCACCTGGCGGCGTTTTCGGTCCTCTGCCTCAACCAGCCAGGAGACAAAGAGGCGGCCGATTGTGCCCGCGTCGTGTTCAAGTTGAATTTCAATCTCCACAATCCGTCCGTCCACCCTTCGGCAGTTGAGTGTGTCGGTTTTTGAAATCGGTCCGAAAAAGTACATGGCCAGATCGAGATCATGGATCAGTTTGCCCGTGACAATGTCGTCCGGAATACGTTCAGGCAGGGGCTGGGACCGTTCGAACCGATAGCTGCGGATCCGCAATTTTTGCCCGGTGATCAACGAGTGCAGTTTGACAGCCACCGGATTGTAGCGTTCGACATGACCGGCCTGCACCCGGCAGCCGTGCGCATCCGCGCATTTAATTAAGGTTAGGCACTCATCGAGTGTCCGAGTGATCGGTTTTTCCACCAGGGTGTGAACCCCCGCCTCCAATGCCTGCCTCGCCAGGGCGAAGTGTGATTCAGAGGGTGACGCGATAATGGCCAGACGGGGTTTCTGATTGCGCAGTAGATCCGTCCAGCTCCGGTAGAAGGGGTAGGTGGGGAACTCGTGTTGCTTCTCCGGATTCGGATCACACACCGCGCAAATCGTCAGGCGTTTTATTTGCTGGTGAAGATCGGACTTGTAATAGTCTTCGGAAACGCCCGCCTGTAAAAAGGCGGCCGCTTTCATATGAATCTCCCCCATGTGTCCCAAACCCGCCACGGCAACCCGGACCGGTGAATGATCCCGGGGAATCAAACGGGAGAAGGGGTTGGGGGAGGTTTCGGTCATAGGCGCACAGGCCGGCCCGTCCGGATACTTTCGACCTCCGCCTCCACGATCCGAACCGAGGTCACCGCGCTTTCGGGATCAATGACCGCGGGTTTCCCGCCCTTGGCGATGCATTCCAGGAAGTAGCGGATTTCGTGGTCATATCCCATTCCTGCCGGCAATTCGATAGCGCTTGTCTCACCGTCCTTACTTAAGGTCAGTACGGAGTCGGCCGCGAGGTCGAATACCGCCGTCGCCTGTTCAAAGTTCACCGTATATTGCATATGAAAGGGTGCTCCGGGTTGAAACGCCCAGGCCCCTTCCGCGACCACCAGGGGATGTCGTCGTACAGATACTGCGTCACCACGTGATCGATATGCGTGGTGTCTTTGGCGTACCCCCGACTAAAAACAGCTTTGGGCACGCCGAAGCAATACTGAATAAAATCGGTGTCATGAATATGCAGATCCAAAATGGCCCCGCCGCAGGCCGCGCCGTCGCTGTAAAAGGGGCCGCCGGGGTGGCAGGTGGTCCGCCTGAACTGGGCGCCCAGCACCTTTCCGTACTGTTGATCCTCCACCCGCTCCTTGAGCCAGGTCCACCCCGGCCAGAAGCGCATGCACATGGCGCACATCAACATTCCTTTGGCGTCGGCGGCGGCATCGGCCAGTTCTTTTCCCTGACGACTGTCCAGCGCAAAGGGTTTCTCGCTGAGCACATGACGCCCCGAGGCGAGCGCGGCTTTCGCATAACGCAGATGCAGCGGGGTGGGCAGGCAAATATCGATCAGATCCATGTCCGGATCGGAGATCAGATCCATGCCGTCTTCATACTTGCGAAACGCGCTGAAATGGACTCCGCCCTTGGATTGTCCTTCGATATTTCCGGCGGCGGTGGACAGACCTTCCCTCCGCTCTTTAATGGGGTCCGCAACCGCGACCACCTCCGCGCCGTCGATTTTGCGGTATGCGTCCAAATGGGTTGAACCCATCATGCCAATTCCGATGACGCCTACGCGAGTTTTCATATAATCCTTCAGTTGAGTGTGAGTACAGCCGGATTAAGCCAGAATGCGGTCCATGGCCCCGCTGGTGCGTTCAAGCAGGGTGTCGTCCGGGGGCATCATTTCCGCCACGAGGGTGCGGTCGTAGCCGATTTGCCTCAGCGCGGACATGACCTCCGGGAACGGAACATCCCCATCCAGCAAGTCACAAAAACCGTCCAGAGTGCCGACTGAACAGTTGAAATCCTTAATGTGCACCCGTCGGATACGATCACCCAGAAGGGTAATCCAATGGGGAGGATGCTGGTGGTAACCCAGAACATTGCCCGCATCGAAATACACACCCAGGCGGGGATGATCGAAGGAGTCGATGAATGCGGCGAATTCCAGGGGTGAATAGAAAAGACCATTCCAGACGTTTTCGATGCACAGATCCACTCCGGTCGCCTCCGCAACCGGAAGCAGGGCCTCGACAGCCTCGCGCGCCCACTCCGCGGCCTGGTCATAGGGAACGGGCCCGAATGCGGGTTCCCAGAGGATCTTCACCGCGCCCGGCACAAACAACATGGCTTCGCATCCCAGCCAGGCCGCGCGTTGCAGGGCGCCTGCATGAAGCTCGATGGCTTTTTTACGCACATCGGGATTCGGATCGGTCGGACTGTGTGCCCAGCTCATTCCGCTGGCCAGGGTCTCCAGGGCCAAACCCTGGTCCGCAACAATTTTTTTGTAGCGCTCGCAGGCAGCCTGATCGGTTGAGGGTGTGAGCACCCCTTCCTCGGCCACGCACAATTCCAATCCGTCAAAACCGGCCGCTTTGGCCATAGCCGCCGCGTCTTCAATGCCGCAGGACCCTTCCAGGCCGCCCGGCATACTCCAATAGGAAATACTTTTAATCATCGTTTTTTCTCCAATGTTATCATTTATACATACTATTGCATTTGATTTATTGATTTAAAATAATTAAATATATTCAAATATTAATTAAAGTTATCAATAATTAACATATGAAGTCCGATGAATTCAAAGCAAAGCCCGAAAAAGTCCATTTCCGGGATGTGGTCATACACGGGACAGCATCCCGGCGCTTGGTTTATCCCATACGGATCGGGGTTGAAACCCGGAATCGTCCGGGGTATGGTCAGCGGGGAGCCACCCGAACCATTGATGATCCCTGTTGCATTTTTCAATACACCCTGGCGGGAACGGGACTGTTTGAAGATGACCGGGGTCGGACCCCGCTTCCCCCGGGGACCGGGTTTATGTGCGAATCTCATGATCCCCGTATCGCGTATCGGTTTCCGGAAGATGCGGAGGACGCTTGGGACTTTCTCTATATGAGTTTCAATGCGGACCCCTTGTCACATCTGGTTCGAGAAATGGGGGAACGATGCGGACGGGTGGTGCGGATCCCAAAAGAAGCGCCCATTCTGGACCGACTTCTTCGCCTGGCCCGGGTACCTGAGTCTCTGGTATTTATGCCGCCGTCGGAAGCCGCGGTCTTGGTGATGGATCTTCTCAGTGCGGTAACCGGTGCCGCCGCGGGCATCCCCGGGGCGGCGGAAGACAAAACAATCCGGCACATTCAAACCCTGATTCAAAAAAACCACCCGGGAGTTACTCAGCCAAGGTGTTTTGCCGCAACTCTAAGTCATATGCATGTATCACCGCATCGTCGGTTTCCCAGCAAAGTTCAGCGAACACTTTTCTCGCCCATCCTGTTGTCCGGCCCACCGAGGCACCGACTGATGGGTCCAGCGCATCAAGCACCTGTTCACAACATTCCCCGACACCGATCATGTTTAAACGGGGCGGAAGTTGTCACGGTATGTAGAAAGTCCCCCTCCCTGGATAGATCAATTACAACCGAGTATTGACCTTGTGGGATGGATGTTTCTATAGTAGAAGAATTGTTTTTCCTCTTGTCTCCTACTAACGGTCTTTCATGCTAATTGAGTTCCCATGTCCCGTATGCCAAACCCCTTTGGCAATTAAAAAACAGGTGGTTGGCGGACAGGTGAATTGTCCCAAGTGTCAGAAACTGATCCTGCTACCCTCCGAATCCCCCCTGCCCCGCAAACAGGAGGACCAGCCCCCTTATCAGTCGGGCACGCAATATGAGGTGAAAGAAATCACCCGCGCCATCGGCATCAGCGTGGAACCCTATCGCCGGGACCTGGAAACCAAGTCCAGCTTGCTCAACGACGCGGTGGAAATGGTGAAAGTCCGGAATGACCGGATCAAAGAAATCGAAACCCTTATGCTCAACACCCAGAAGGACTTGTGGGCTCTGGAGGTCGAACACGAGGAACAGAGCGAGGCCCTCGAACTCAAGCTTCGACAGGCACACACCGACCTGAATGAAACCGAAATAAAACTGGAAACCGCCCTCCAGACCCAGCACCAGTTGGCCGAGCAAAATGTCCAGGGGGAGAAGCAGCGCAAAAAATTGAAGACTGAACTTGCCGCCGCCCTCGAAAAAATCGAGTCGTTGGAGGGGTGATCAGAATGTCGGTTGCGGCTTGAATTTACCGCTTTGTCCCAGAAATACACAGGGATTATTGTAGAACAAAGTCTCCACTTCCCGGTCCGAATGCCCCCGTAAACGCATTTGAAACAGGGTGTCGTGCAGGGTGGCCGGATCCGAGGGGCCCCAGTCGCCGCTGGCATCCACGATCATGCGCTCCAATCCGAATTTCTCCACCAAGTCAATGACCCGCTCGGGAGAATTTTTGGTCACCGGATACACGGTCATAGCCGTCCAATAGCCTTTCTCATGCAGCATGGGCAGCGTATGTTCCTCGGTATGATCGAAACAGACCCGGTTGGGATCTACTCCCCCGTGCCCCTCCAAATAGTCCAGCATCATCCGGGTTCCTTTCAATTTGTCCTGCAAATGGGGGGTATGAATCCAGATCAATTGATCGTATTTCAGCGCCAATTCCACCTGTTCCGCGAAAATGATCATTTCGTTGCGGGTGTTTTTGTTCAACCCGATTTCCCCTACTCCCAGCACCGTGGGTTTGGACAAAAACTCGGGCATGAAGGAGATGACCTCCCGACTGAATGCCACATCTTCCGCCTCCTTGGGGTTTATGCAAATCCAGCAATAGTGATCAATCAGATACTGGGCGGCCCGGGTGGGTTCAAATTCGGATATGTGAGTAAAATAATCATGGAACGCCTGCGGCGAGGTGCGGTCGTAGCCCGCCCAGAAGGCGGGTTCACATATGGCCACCGTGTGCATGCGGGCCATCCGCTCATAATCCTGTACCGTACGGGCGATCATGTGGACATGGGGTTCGATGATTTTCATGAGGAAGCCTCCTCTTTCACCGACCACAACTCCAGAATACGCCGCGCACGTTCGGGCTCTTCCTCCTGAATAATCCGTGCGGCCTCCCGCAACTCCTCCAGGCGTGAATCCTGCCAGGCTGAATCGGCTCCCTCGGCCGCTTGAATGCGGTCAAACGCGGCAGCGGTTTCAATCAGGGCCGAGCGGATATGTAGATAAAACTGATCAAGAAGTTCGGGGGCGGATTTGGGGGATTTCATGCCAATAGCCTACCCCCGAATTCTGAAAAGTTAAACCATTTTTCACAAGACATTCCTGCGTTTAAGGAAACCTCGAGCTTGTCTCGGGGTGCGGAGACATTGAATTTAGGATTGAACCATGTGCACATCCCGCTGGGGAAAGGGAATGGAGATCCCCTCGGCATCAAAGCGTTTTTTGATCTGCTCGTTCAAATTAAAATACACCGGCCAGTAATCCGCCGTATTCACCCATGGACGAAACGCGAAATCAATAGAACTGTCCGCGAGTTCCAGCACCGCAATGGTGGCCTCTGGCTCGGGTAGAATTCGGGGTTCGTCTGCAAGAATTTGTTGCAGTACTTTCCGAACCCTATCCAGGTCGTCCTGATAACTCACACCCACCACCAGATCGATGCGGCGGGTGTCGTTTGCCGAATAGTTGGTGATAGTTCCACCCGTAACGGCGCCATTCGGCACAATGATCTTTTTATTGTCCACGGTCTGCACAATGGTATTAAAAATACCAATTTCGAACACAATCCCCGCTACCCCTCCCGCCTCGATAAAATCACCCAACTTGAAAGGCTTAAAAACCACCATCAACACCCCGGCGGCGAAGTTGGCCATGGAGCCCTGTAAAGCCAAGCCTACCGCCAAACCGGCGGCACCCACCACCGCGATAAGCGATCCTGTATTCATTCCAAGTTTACCCAGGGCGGATACAACCACAAACATGATCAGACCCACATATACCAATGTGGAAGAGAACGAGATTAGGGTTTCGTCCAGCCGTGCCCGCGTCATCACTTTTTTCAAAGTAGATCGAACGATTTTCGCCAACATCCAGCCAATGAGTAGGGTGGCAATCGCCCCCAATACATTCAGCCCATAAACAGCTAAAATCTCCGTAAGCTTGGTCATTATATTTTCCATAGAGGTCTCCTATCAGTTTTGGTTAATTTAATGGCTACTACTCTACGTGGGAAATTATTTCAACAGTCTTTTCAGCGAATTTTGTAGTCGTCCAAACGCTAATTTCATCCGTAACCGAACAGAATACAACGAAAATCTAGGTAGCTAGCTTCATCATCCGCAATAACTCTGGCCCGTATTTTTGCAGTTTTGCGGGGCCGATGCCGGGAATGGCGGCCAGCGCTTGTTCGGAACAGGGTTTTTTCACCGCCAGGGCCTCCAGAGATTTATTGGATAAAATATGGTAGGGCTTCATGTGGGCGATCCGACACTGGCGCATCCGCCAGCTTTTGAGCGCTTTTAGCAGATCCGGGTCGGGATCGGTTTCGTCGAGAATGGCTCCAGCCGCGGCCAGTTCGACCCGGGGCTGTACTTTTCTTTGTACGGCCAATTTACCCCGGTCTGTCATCGCCAACATGGGAAACTCCCTGCCCTCCTGCTTCAGACAGCCGTCCGCTGTCAGTTCGTCAATGGCCGACACTATCGACGCCAAGGTCCAATCCTGGAGCAGGCCATAGCAGCGGTGATGCTGGAGCCCGGCCTCAAAGATACCCTTGGTCTGCGATCCCTTCAATAGCTCGGCAATACGTGCGCGCCCGAATTGCCCATCCAATCGCCCCACCGCGCTGAGGATTTTCTGCACCGCCACCCACTGCTCCTCCGGAAAGGTTTCGGGAGCCGGGGCCGCCCCCTGGGCGCAGCGGTCACAGGCCTTGCAGGAATCGCCCAAATCGCTGGGATCTCCAAAATAACGTAAAATCTGCTTATGCCGACACTCGGGGCGGTTGGAATAATCAAGAATCGCATCCAATTTGGCCCGATCCCGTTCGGCCTTGGCCTCCATTTTCAGCAACTGCTCCGCGAGTGCCCGTTGGTTGATTTTCTCCATGGCCATCACCGCCATCGTTCGCGAACCCGGTTCCTCCTCCCGCTGAATGCACCCCGCCCGCTCCAGAATCCAGGTGGCGGTGCGCACGGCCATAGGGTTGTTGGTGGTGTGCAGCAGCTCTTTCCACTCATCCGCTGGCAGAGCCAAAGGACGTTTCATGCACTTCCGCCGATACAGCTCCAGCAGTTCCAGGATGGTGGCCTTGGATGGATTCCCCCCCTCCAGAAAAAACTCTTGGGTGCGAATATCCGCGAAATTGTACAGCAACTCGCACCAGGCCGGGGCCTCGTCCCGTCCGGCCCTGCCCATTTCCTGGTAGTAGGCCTCCATGCTGCCCGGAATATCCCAGTGAATCACAAAACGAACGTCCGCACGGTCCACCCCCATCCCGAAGGCGTTGGTCGCCACCACCACATTCGCCTGTCCGTTCATAAATTGATTCTGGATTCGCTCCCGCTCCTGATCGCTCAACCCTCCATGATACAGGGTGACATCTTCCCCCTGCTCCCCCAGTTTTTTCACCACCCGTTCCGCCTGTTTGCGAGTGGAGCAATAGATGATCCCGAACCGCCAGTCCTCCAGAACCGAGAGGACCCGGCGTAGTTTATCCTCATGCGTCGAGCACCGCGTCACCGAAATGTGCAAGTTGTGTCGAATGAACCCGTGAACATAAATTTCAGGGTCGGTTCGATTTCCTTTCCCCAGCGCCAGATGCTCCACGATATCGTCCCGCACTTTGCCGGTGGCCGTAGCTGTCAGCGCCATCACTCTCGCTTGGGGAAATTTGCGAGTAATCTTGTGGAGATGCAGATAATCCGGTCGGAAATCATGCCCCCATTGGGAGACACAGTGGGCTTCATCCACCGCCAGCATCGAGACCTCCACCTGATCCAGCAGGCGCAGAAAACGGGGATCTTTCAGCCGCTCCGGTGCCAAATACAGCAATTTGTATTTTCCCTGCCGCACTTTTTCGAAGCGGTCCTCCATTTCCCGGGGATGCAGGGTGGAATTCACAAAGGTGACCGGAATCCCGAAGCGGTTTAAGCTGTCCACCTGGTCCTTCATCAGCGCAATTAAAGGGGAGATCACCAGCGTGACCCCGGGTAGTTCCATGGCCGGAAGCTGGAAACAGAGCGATTTACCCGAACCCGTAGGCATCACCACCACCACATCCTTTCCATCCAAAACCGACCGGATCGCCTCCTCCTGACCCACCCGGAACTGTTCCAGGCCAAAATGACGTTTCAGCGAATCTTCAAGCATGCCTCGTCCCTACCCGTATCCGCCCGAAATTGCAAAATAAAAGTATGGAGGGGGCGCGTCCCGAGCCGGAATCTCTGTCATGGTCGATATTTTTGTCATGACAAAGATTCCGGCGCGGGACGCGCCCCCTCCATGGATTTAACTTTATTCATTTTTGATATTGCACCTGGCCCTGACTTCGGTTATGTACCCCCTTCCTCTTTTCGGGAGCACATTTCCCGCAACCAGCGAACACAATTTTTCATAAGGACGTACTCATGCCAAAATTAAACACCCGCGGCGCCAAAAAAACCACCAAAGGCAATAGCATCACCCGTAAAGGTCTTCCCAAAAAATCAGGGGGGATCGGTCTGAACACCACGGGCATCAGCCGCCGTAATTTCAAAACCAACGCTCAACGGAAAAAAATCCGCTTCAGTGACGGTACTGTACGCACCATGTGGGTGAAAGTCTCCGACCTGAAGGCCGGCAAGTACGACAATCCCCGCAAAGAAGATTTTTGTATCTAACCCCGTTTTGGAGAGTCCACATGCCCCGCGATCTTATCAAACTTGTTTCGTCCGAAGGGACCGGTCATTTCTATACCCTGACCAAGAATCAACGCCTCAAGCCCGAGAAAATGGAAACGAAGAAATTCGATCCGGTCGCCCGCAAGCACGTGGTGTATCGTGAAGCCAAAATCAAATAAGCTATTTTAGAAAATAAACATTTCTAAGCTGATGATTCCAAAAATCCGTCCTTAAACAGGGCGGTTTTTTTATAACCGGAAGCCGGCGTACGCGTGGGCGCATCCACTTCATCCTAAATCCTTGCACAATCTACTGGTGTAATCTATAGTTGCGCTATGGAAATCGAACCGGAACATATCCCCCCGCCCCACGCGGGAAGCCGAACCCGTCAAGGGGAAGAGCGCACAACCATTCGTCGCGGCGGTTTTTTCCCCATGGTACTCTGGGGTGCGCTGGCCATCGCTTTGGGAGTGGTATTCCTGTTTTTTATCTTCTGGGCGGCCATCGCCTTCACCGCCATCGGCCTGATCCTTATTGGGGTGAATGTGATCCGCAGCCTGATTTCCGGCAAACAACCGAAGGGAACCGGCCACACGGTGGTTCGTTTTCATATCGACCGATAACGGGTGCGCATGCGTGCAGGAGATTCACTTCGAACATTCACCCTACTCGTAGTGATCATCTTTTTAGGGTTCCTTAGGGCGGATGAAGTCGAGGGCGGAGAAACCGAATCCCCTGCACCCGCTGTGGAAACCGAAAACGGGAAATCAGAGCCTATATGGACGGATCAGCCTCAGGAATGGATCAATGAAGCGCTCTATCGGCGGGTGTTGTGGTTGGATTCCATGTTCTACGATAACGACATGGCGCCCCGCAAGGATCCCCGTTCCCGATTCCGGCTGAAAATCTTCACCGTTCTGGACCCCGAGAATTTGGAAAAACCTTCTTTGGACGGCAAGGCCTCGGCTTCCGTGCGCCTGCCGGGCCTGCAGGACCGCTTCCGGCTGATCCTGGATTCCGATGACTTGGACACCTTCCCCGGCAGTTCCCCGGATGAAGTAAGGAGCAGCAACCGTCTGGCCCTGCGCAGAATAGGCTCCTGGCTCGATGCGGATGTGGGGGCGAAAGTGGGAACCTCCCCGGTGGCGTTTGCCAGGTTGACCGCACGTCATCATTGGGCCACAGGTCCGGTGCAATGGCATGCCAATCAACGGTTTTATTTTGAGACGGGTGAAGGATTCGGCACGTTGAGCTCACTGGCACAGCATCACTGGATTCACCGCAAATGGATGCTGGGGCATGTCAGTGCTGCGCGCTGGTCCGAAGCCACCACCGGAGTTGAATGGCAGGACCGACTTTCACTCCTCCGGGTTCTGAGGGTGATAGAGGATGAAAAACACGGACAATTCATCGGGGACGGCGATATTTCACACGGTGCGGGAATTCGCCTGGGTGCCAACGGACGTGAGGACGGTTCACATGAAATGAGCCGCTATCAACTTGCCCTGGTCTACCGCCGCCCCCTGTTCAGAAGGGATTACCTGTACCTCGAAATAAATCCCGAAGTCCA
>JAGYLC010000035.1 GCA_018401235.1 Kiritimatiellia bacterium | reverse complement strand
TCGGAAAAGAAGCGGCAAAACATGCCGCCCCCATACCCCCGACGGTGCAGGAAGCCATCCGAAGGCGGGGCTGAATAAAAACGGGAAGGGGCCCCTTGTCAGGGGCGGCACAGCGGCACCGCGAACTTCCCGAATTGCAGCGGCACAGCTCGCAGGTTCACTCAGGGCCACACAATCGGAAACCTACGGTGCAGAGGGGGTAATTAACAGGTAGGGTTGCTGGTGTGTTCGGTGCCGCTGATTCAATACTTCTGGGATATCAGTTACTGGCACGGTCTCGCCTGTGTGGGGGGAGGGCTTTGCATTCTTGCGGCCGGTATGTTGCTGTTCCAACTGCTGGCTCACCCGGTGGAACAACTTCCGGCCCGAATATCGGTCCCACTTTTTCAGGATCATCAGCCCGGCTTCGGGCGATAACTGTTAAAAAAGATCACGTTTCCGCTTGCCAAAACCCCCTCCGAATGGGTATATCTCTCCTCCTCAAGCACTAGTAGCTCAATTGGATAGAGCATCTGACTACGGATCAGAAGGTTGAGGGTTCGAATCCTTCCTGGTGCGCCATTTTTTTAGAAACCCCCGCGAACAAACCGTTTGCGGGGGTTTTCTGTGTTTGTGGGATAGTTAGCCGCAGGTCCCGGTCACCCGTCAGACAAGCTGACGGGGTCTGGAATGCGAAAGATCTGTTTTTTTTCAATCACCCATCTGGTCAGAGGGAACTGTTTAAATTTCTTACGCGGACCTACGGTTCGATATGGGGTGAAGAGGTGAATTCAATTGCTGACCCTACTGAATTTTTCTATTCCCGATCTTCCCTGCCATAAAAAGACACCCGCGTAGAGGGCGAGGCCGATGAGGGACCAGGGGATGTCGCCGAGGGGGTAGAGGGCGGCGAGGGAACCGGGGCGGAAGAGGATCCAGGTGACGCCGAGCAGCAGCAGGGTTTCCCATTTGTAATTGCGGCGGCGCAGGAAGCCCTGGGTGGCGGCAGCGAAGGCAAACATGCCGGCCAGGGCGGTGACCACCACCCAGATGAATTCGAGCGGACCCGATATTCCCATCAGCAGCAGGCGGTGGTTGAAGAGGAACATGAAGGGGAGAATCCCGGTGCGGATGTCGTAGAGGAATCCCTGAATGCCGGTTTGGATAGGGTCGGCTTTGGAGATGGCGGCAGCGGCGTAGGCAGAGAGTCCGACCGGGGGGGTGTCGTCGGAGAGGATGCCGAAATAGAATACGAAGAGGTGAATGGCGATCAGCGGCAGTTCCAGTCCGAATCCCCCGGCCAGGGTTTCAATGGCTCTGGCGGTGAGGCTGGCCATGACGATGTAGTTGGCGGTGGTGGGCAGTCCCATGCCCAGGATCAGGCTGACGATGGCGGTGACCACCAGCATCCCCACCAGGGTGCCTCCGGAGAGGATGCGTATCACTTCGGTCACTTGGCTGCTGAGTCCCAGACTGAGCACGCCCACGATGATGCCGGCGGCGGCCACCGCCACTCCAATGGTCATCATGTTTTTGGCCCCGCTGACCAGACCGTTTCCGAGGATCGGAAGTGCGGTGCGGAGGCCTTTCCGACGGTCGGAAAACAGGTGTTGTGCCAGAATCACCGCCATCAAGGTCAAAATCCCGGTGAGGGCGGCGTAGCGGGCGCTGCGGCGCACGATGATGAGTTGGTGAAGCAGAATCCCGAGGGGGATCAGGTAGTGAAGTCCGCCGAGCAGGGTGGCGCGAAAGGGGGGCAATTCGCTGCGGGGAATGGGGTGGAGGTTGAGTTTGAGGGCTTCGAGGTGGGTGATGTAAATGAGGGCGATGTAGGAGATGGCGGCGGGCAGGAAGGCGGCCCGAACCACTTCGGAATAGGAGATATTGCAGGTTTCGGCAATGATGAAAGCGGCGGCGCCCATGATGGGGGGCATGAGTTGTCCGTTGGTGCTGGCGGCGACTTCGATGGCCCCGGCCTTCACCGCCGGGTAGCCCGCCCGCTTCATCAGCGGAATGGTGAAAGTGCCGGTGGTGACGGTGTTGGCAATGCTGCTGCCGTTGATCATGCCGGTGAGCCCGCTGGCCAGCACCGAGGCCTTGGCGGGGCCGCCCCGAAATCCGCCGAGCAGGCTGTAGGCTAGATCGATAAAGTATTTTCCGCCGCCCGCCTTTTCCAGCAGGGCGCCAAACAGCACGAACAGAAAAACGGTATTGGCAGAGACCTCGAGCGGAACGCCAAAGATGCCCTGAGTGCTGAGGGAGAGGGTTTCGATGATGCGGGGCAGGGGGGTGCCCGCGGTGGCGAGGACCCCGGGGAAGGATTCGCTGAACAGGCTGTAGACCACAAAAAAACCGGCCACGCAGGGAAGGGCGGGACCCAGCGCGCGGCGGGCGGCGTCGAGGAGGAAGAGCAGCAGCAGCCCTCCCATGAGCATATCACGGGGCAGGGGGTTACCGATGCGTAGAATCAGGCCGTCCCGGTCCAATACCAGATAGAGGGCGCAAAGCGATGCCAGCAGGGCGGAGGCGATGTCCCACCAGGGCAGTCGGGATTTGTCACCCAAAGAGCCCATTCTTCCTTTGCGAAAAACGGGATAGCTGAGAAACACCAGGCTGATGGCGAAGGCGAGGTGGACGGAGCGCACCACTTCCGCGTTTAAGGTCCACACCCCCGCGATCAGCAGTTGAAACACGGACCATGCCGCCGCCAGCGCGGTGAGCGCGACCCCCGCCAGCCCTTTCAACTGACGCGGACCCTGCTCGCGTGCTTCGATTTCTTCTAAACTGAGTTGCTGAGTCATAACGTCAAGAGCTGTTTGGATCCTTTAAAAGGAAGATGAGTTATAAAATGTGGATTTATCAGCAACAGATTAATCGATAAGGAATTGTATGAGTTTTTTTGTACCACGGATAGCCCTGCCGGACCACGGATAGAAGAAAATACTATTCTATCGGATGAAATCTGTAGTAGGCGTAAAGGAGTCGCTCATCAGTGATGAACCCGGTTGAGGATGTAGATGAGTTGGGGGAGAAGTTGTTTTTTGCGGCTGACCACACCCGGGAGATCAAAGAGGTTGCGTTCGAGGTTGGGATAATCGATGGCGGCAATAATGGCGGCATTCCCGGCGGTGAGCAGGTAACTGGATTGGGTGGTGATGTCGGTGATCATCAGGCAGGCAAAATCGTCCTGACTGGAGTTGACATAGTCGTCCAGCGCCTTGAGCAGATCCTGCTTGCGTTCCCAGAAGCGTTCCATGCCGAGTTCTTCGGCCTGGGAGATGGAGATGGTCCAGTCGTTTTCCTCGTAGGTTTTGCGGTCGCTGGCGAGAATATCCTCGGTGGAGCTGATGGTGAGGGTGGAGCCCTCGGCGAAGAATTCGCGGGCGTACGCATCCAGGTCCACAGGCAGATAATGACGCAGCCAGGCCAGAAGGTTGCGATCCACGTCGGTGGTGGTGGGGGATTTAAGGAAGAGGGTGTCCGAGATGATACCCGAGGCCATGCAGAGGGCAATGCCGGGTTCGGGCATGATGGCCTGTTGACGGAACATGCGCGCGATCATGGTACAGGTGGAGCCCACGGTATCGTTGTGGAATCGAATGGGTTCCCGGGATACCAATCCGCCGCCGATGCGGTGATGATCGATCACTTCCAGGATATGGGCCTCCGCGCAGCCCTGAACCGCCTGACCGTACTCGTTGTGATCCACCAGAATCAGTTGAGCGGGCTGGGGATTGATCATGTCGGATTTCGCGAACACGCCGTAAATCCGGTCGTCATCGTCCACCACCGGGAACAAATCCTGTCCGGCCTCCTGCACTTTTTCGCGGAGGGTGTGGAGCAGGTCGTGTTGACGAAAGGTGATAAAATCGGTGTTCATAGCCTGACTGACCGGTTTGGCGGTGCGCGCCAGCAGGGCGGTCATGGCGGTATCCAGAGGGCTGGAAAGGACGGCCACCCCCTTGGCTTTGGCGATGTCAAGCAGATCGTCCTTCATGGTGAATCCGCCGGTAATCACAATCACCCGTACGCCGATGTTCAGGGCCTCCCGTTGAATGGTGGGGCGGTCCCCCACCAACACCATCAGTCGTTCGGTGGGGTAATTGCGAATACGGTCATTGAATCCGTCCTTACTCATCGCCCCGATGAACATGACGATTTGCTCCTTGCGGTGAACCTCTACTTCATGTTGGAAAGATCCCCCCAATACGGAGCGGATTTGGGACAAGGTGGAATTGAGAATTCGCTGTTCGCCCAAATCGTTTTCGTCCGGAATCAACAGATGCATCAATTGCATGAGGGACAACATGCCCACCACCTTGCGATCTTTGGAGAGAACCGGGATGGCCTTCAGGCGATGCTGCTGCATGCGCCGATACACTTCCATGAAGGGTTCGTCCTCGCGGGTGGCCATGACATTGGTTTGGCAAATCTCGCTGGTGGTGGGCCGCACATCCATGATCAATTTGGGATGGGGAACCCCGGAGATTTTCAGCGCGTATTTGGTTCGCAGGTTGGCGGTGCCGCAGGCGGCGGGTTCCGCCTCGGAGAGGCTGGTTCGTCTTAGAAGATCCGCATAAGCGATCGCGGAACAAATGGCGTCGGTGTCGGGGTTTTTGTGTCCAATGACGTATACGGGAGGCATATAAGATCCGGTGAAGGGTTTTAGTGTATGCCTCTATATAGTCCGCGGCACTAAGTTACAGAATAAAGATCGAATTTTCAGGGGGAAGGGGGCATCCGGAAAATTTTGCATCCGTTACCCGATTTGCCGAAGCAGGCATCCCAGCGCTCATTCGTCCACTCCGGACATAGTTCCGTGCTCAGGACCCGCAGCCCCGTCCGGGTGGTGTCCAAGGCCTGCCGCAACAAATTATGGTCGGCGAGTGCCTGTTCCGCCAGATCGGACAGGCGTCTCTCGTTGTGGTGCAGGCGTTCGGATAGGCTGGTCACAAAATAGCCGGCCGGAAACAGAATGCTGGCATGCACCGTGATTGCCGTGAGTCCATACGGAAGCCAAAGACTGTGCTCATCCGCACCCACATGGGAGAAGAGCCCCAGCGGATAATGGGGAATCACGCCCGCCCACTCCCCCAGGGCCACTACGGCAAATAGCAGACTCCCGGTCGCCGCAATCGTGTAACACTCCCGCTTCGACAGCAAAATTCCGCCAATGATTACGTGAAACAACATAAAAGAACCCTATGACGAATTTCTCGGAGGGCTTCTCAGGGGAACCACTTTCAGTGCGAACGCCTGACAAGTCCTGGTGGAAACTTCCCACTCCGGCCTCGAAATCTTCAAGCGATGGAGTAGTTTTAAGTTGGAAATGACCGAAATCATGGCCTCCAAGTTCGAGGACATTCTTGAGCAACGCTTTGTCGAAATCGTCACCTATGCCGCACCCGATAGTCGACACGTAACCTTCGACGGAAAACGTATCAATGAACTTTCCCTGGGCAAACGGGCGATGGCCCTGCTGTTGCTTTTGCTTTCCTTGAAAGACTACTCTATCATCATCATTGATCAACCCGAGGACGACCTCGACAACGAGACCATCCACCGCATGATCGTGGAGCCCTTATGCGAACACAAAGGAAACACCCAGTTCATCGTGGCCACCCACAATCCCAATATTCCCGTGCTGGCGGATGCTGAACAGGTCATTGATTGCCACGAATCCGAAAAGGGCCAGTACGAGCAACATCACGGGAGCTTGGATAAACCCTCAACCAAAAACGCGATTATCACCATTATGGAAGGTGGTGAGGAAGCATTTAAACGACGACACGAGATATATTCCCAATGGACGAAATAGAACTGCAAAAATTTGATTCCGAAGCGGAACGCATCCTCGCGGTCATTCTGGATCGCGAAACCGAAAAATGGTTCAAGCCGGCGAAAGGGCAGTTCCAAATGTACTACAAGCTGGGATCCGATCACCCCGAATATCAACCTGACTTCGTCGCGGAGACTGCGGACATCCTTTACATGCTCGAGCCAAAAAAACGAACGGCTTTAAAAGATGCCGATGTGGTTGCCAAAAAGGACTCCGCCGAAAAGTGGTGCAAAAATGCGACAGAGTACGCAGCCAAGTATGGCGGCAAACCGTGGACATATAAGCTAATCGCTCATGACACGATTGCCGAAAATATGTCCGTAGAGCAACTGGGGGGCTTGTAGGAAACATTATGACTCCCGGACTTCCTGACTTCGGGATCAAAACCACGAATGAACACAAATCAACACGAATATTTGTTGATTTGTTGCCTATTTCTCTCCGCGAAATCGAACCCAGGCGGGGGTGCCGGGTTTGATGACGGGTTGGGTGGCGTCGTAGATGACCCAGCGGATGTCGGGGGAGACATCCTGGGGGCGTACGCGGATTTCGAGGTGGCGTCCGGCGTCGTGCACCTCTTCGATCATCACGGGATGCGAGTTGGGGGCGTAGGCGGGAATGAGTTCCATGTCTTCGGGTCGCACCCATTGGCTGCCGACTTGGTTGGCTTCGCCGAAAATACGGGCGCTGTAGCCGCTGGCGGGGTGGTGGTACACTTCGCGGGGGGATCCGATTTGCTCGAGTTCGCCTTTCCGCATCACCGCCACCCGGTCGCCCGCATGCAGCGCGTCATCGGTGTCGTGGGTGACCATGACCGCAGTGGTGCGGAGTTCTTTGAGGATGCGGATGATGTCGCTGCGCAGTCCGCGTCGCAGGGCGGGGTCGAGGTTGCTGAAGGGTTCGTCGAGCAGGACCACGGTTGGTTCGGGCGCCAGGGAGCGGACAACCGCGAGGCGCTGGCGTTCGCCGCCGGAGAGTTCGTGGGGATAGCGTTTTTGAAATCCGTCCATGCCCACCAGACAGAGCAGGGTTTCCGCCCGTTGACATTTGTGGCGGCGGCATTTGCGGCGCAGTCCGTAGAAAATATTTTCCTCCACGGTGAGATGGGGAAACAGGGCCCCATCCTGAAACACCATGCCGATGTGGCGTCGTTCGGGGGGCACCCACTTCCGCGCGTCCGCGACGGTTCCGCCTTTGATCTTTACTTCGCCGCCGTCGGGCTTTTCCAGTCCGCAAATGAGGCGGAGCAGAGTGGTTTTGCCGCTGCCGCTCTCGCCGACCAGCGCGAGGATTTCGCCCTCCTCCACTTGGAGGGTGAGGTGGTTGACAGCGGGGTCGGCATTCCGGGTAGACGCGGCTGACGGGTGAGTCTGGCGCGTGGATTCATGGGGGGTATATGGGGTTGGCGGGCGACAATACACGATTCAGCCCGTAAAGGCCAAGGGTTACAAAAATAATCAGCAGGAGGATGGCGCATCTCCTGAATTCGGGAGTCGTTGGCAAGACTGAAGGCGAGGGTGGCGAGGGTGTCGAAATCGACCGGACGCAGAATCATGGGTGAGGGGAGTTCTTTCCAGAATATCCACAAACAATTCAGCATGGTCGCCGAAAGAAGAGAGTGCCGCGGATGAGGGGCAGGTTGATGCGGGAGGGAGGGTGTGTAGGGGAATGTCCGAGAAGGGAGGCGGCGTCGAGGCTGCCGCAGACCCGCTCCATCCCCGCCCGCACCGGATGAAGCCCCACCGCGAGGAAACGCACCACGTATCCGAAGCCGATGGCGTATACGCTGCCGATGAAGGTGTAGTAGGGAAAGCGTTGGTCGATGAAGCCCAGGAACATCATCACTCCGACTGCGACTACCGCGCCGGGGATCGCATATCCTATACCGGCGAGGCGGATGGGCTGCCGCAACCAGCGGACGGGATGCAGGCGTTGCGCGTAGATTAGGATGACGGCGATGAAGGTAAGCACACAGGCGGTGCCCAGGGCCAAAAGCAGGCTGTGTCCCATGCGCTGCCAGGGAATGGTATTGCCAAAGCGTTGAATGCTCAGATAGGCCCAATATAGAAGTTGTATCAGCGGGGCGATGAAGCCGATGGTCAGTGGAATAAGGCAGACCAGGAGGGCCCCGATGGATGCCCGCCGCGACAGGGGTCGGCGCAGGAGAGGGGTGGAGTTGTCATTGGCGGTTTCGGTGAAGCGGGCGCGGCCCCGGTGGCGGCCTTCCATGGCGAGCACGATCACGATTCCCAGCAGCATCAGTCCGGCCAGTCTCACCGCGGAAGCCAGATCGCCGAGACCGGTCCAGGTGCGGAACACACCCACGGTGAGGGTGGGGACACCCATAAAATAGACGGCACCATAGTCATTGAGCACCTCCATACTGATCAGGCTGATTCCGGCGATCAGGGCCGGGTGGGCGAGGGGGAGGGCGATGCTGAAGAACACGGATCCGGGACCGCGTCCCAGCACCTGTGCGGCCTCGATCATTCCTTTGCGCTGCACCATGAAAGCCGCGCGGAGGCTCAAATACAAATAGGGATAGAGCACCCCGGCCATGAACAGGGCCAACACTCCTTTGCGAATAAACCCTTCGGCAAACAGATAGCTGTCCACGCCGTAGGTGGAGCGAATATGAATAAGCAAGGGTATTGCCGCTTCCGGAACCTGCTTGTAGACGAAGGCGGCAACGTAGGTGGGCACCGCCAGCGGGAGCACCATGGCCCATTCGAGAAGAGGGCTGCCGGGAAAATCAAAGTGACTCAACAGCCAGGCGGCAGGGACGGCCATCAGCACCGAGAGCAGGGCGACGGAGGCGGTCAACCAGAGGGTGTTGAGCACATATCCGCTCAGCACGGTGTCGGCCAGATGCTCCCACATGGGGCCACGCTGGCTCAGTCCCAGCAACAGGGCGAAGAGCGGCAGCAGAATCAGCAGGCACAGCAGGTACGCGGTGCCCGACCAAAGGTCGAGTTCGTGGAGGAACGTTCGGGTGAACCAGCGTTTGAGCATACCGATGGAAAAGGGGCTTATTCCCAATCGGCCAGATTGAACAACTGCACGGATTTTCTACCGTCCTCACCCAGTTGGCTGAGATTCAGGTCATCAGCGTGGAAGCTGCCCCAGCTTTTTTGCAGATCGGACCATTCGATACCCTCGACGACGGGATATTCGTAGGTGACGGCGGGAAATACTTCCTGTGCCTGGTCCGAAACCAGAAACTCCAGCAGTCGGGTGGCGTTATCTTTTTGACTGGAACTTTTCAGTACCGCGCCGCCACTGATATTCATATGGGTTCCTCGATCCTGCTGATTCGGGAAAAAGATGCGGAGGGTTTTAGCCAGTGCGCGTTCGCGCGGATCGGGGGAGTGGAGGAGCAATCCCAGATAGTAGGTGTTGACAATGGCCACATCGCCCAGTCCGGCGGCCACCGCGCGAAGTTGGTCGCGGTCACTGCCCTGGGGCGGGCGGGCCATATTGCGGCGGACATCCCTGGCCCAGTTCAGAGCGGGGCCTTCGCCATGGGCCGCAATCATGGAGGCGAGCAGAGATTGATTGTAAATGTTGTTGGAGGATCGGCAGAGCAGCCGTCCCCGCCATTTGGGGTGGGCAAGGTCCTCGTAGGTGGAGAGTTCCTCCGGGTTGACCCGGTCGGGGGCGTAGACCAGGACCCGGGCCCGGCGGGGGAAGCCGAACCACTGGGAATCCACGTCCCGATAGGGTTCTGGAATGCGTGTTTTGAGTATTTCGGAGTGGATCTGGGCCAGAAGTCCGGCCGCTTTTGCCTCATCCAACCGGCCGGCATCCGCGGTGATCAGGATATCCGCCCGCGTGCGCTCGCCCTCGGCCTTGAGCCGTTCCATCAGTTCGTTTGCCCCCGCTTTCAGGACGTGGACCGGAATCCCGGTGGATTCCGTGAAAGACGCGAACAGTTCCTCGTCTGCGGCGTAATGACGGTGACTGTACACGACCAAGGGCTCGTTGGCGGGAAGAATTCCAGCACACAGGCAGATGAAGGTTAAATAGAACGTTTGTTTTAATTGCATAACAAACGCTTTATCTATTATTTTCGCTAAGATTCAAGTGACAATCGATACGAAAATCAGTTTACGATGCGGTTGCCGGTGTCGAGGAAGATACCTTTCAGGTTCATTTTGAGGGCCTCCGGGTTGGAGGCGTATTCCAGCGCGACCTCGGTTTCGATCTGATCGGCCTTCACCATATTGTACAGGGCTTTGTTGAAGGAGATCATGCCTTCTTCCTCGCCACCTTCCAAAGCAACCTGCAGTTTCTCAGGTTTCTCCTCGATGATCAGTTTGCGGACCAGGGAGTTTGTACGGAGAATTTCACAGGCCGGTCGCACTTTCCCGTTTTTAGCCGGGATCAGGCGTTGGCAGATAATCGCCTGAAGGGATTGGGCGAGGGCAAGGCGGATTTGGCTGCGATCCGCACTGGGGAACATGTCCAAAATACGTTGAACCCCTTGAACGCTGTTGTCCGCGTGAACGGTGGAGAAGATAAGGTGCCCGGTTTCGGCGGCGCTGATGGCGGTTTCCACACTGTTGCGGTCACGGATTTCCCCCACCATAATCACGTCGGGGTCCTGACGCAGGGCCGCCCGGAGACCGGTTTGAAAGGTGTCGGTATCAAATCCCACTTCCCGTTGGGAGATCATGGATTTGTCATCTGTAAAAAGATATTCGACGGGATCCTCGACGGTGATAATGCGTTTAAATTCGCGGGCGTTGATGAAGTTAATCATCGCCCCCAGGGTGGTGGATTTTCCGCTGCCGGTGGTCCCGGCCATCAATACGATTCCGCGCCGAAGTATGGCAATTTTTGCAAGGCTGGCTGGCAGATTCAACTCTTCAAAGGTTGCGGTGGCTTTTTTAATGTAGCGTAGATTAAGAGTGGGGATTCCCCCGCTGTTGAAGAGATTCCCGCGGAATCGTACTTGGTCGTTGAGGTTCCAGGCGAAGTCGACCTCCTGATGTTCATCGTACGTGCTTTGCAGTTTCGGAGACAACATCGCTTCTATGAGTTCATTCAGTTGCTCGTCGGTGACCGGCGGCGCATCCGCAGAGTAGAGTTGGCCATCGAGGCGATAGACGGGAGGGCTTCCGATTTTGAGGTGGATGTCCGACGCGTCCGCCTCCACTGCTTGATAAATAAATTGAAATAACGTGTCCATAAGTGGAATAATGCAGGCATTGAGGGTTAAATAAAAGAGGGAACTACCATCACTTTAACGAAGTTTTCGCAGTAAAACGGCACCGACGGAACCAAAGACGAGGGTTGGCGCCCAACCTGCGATCCAGGGGGCCACTTTCATGCCCAGGCCCAGGGCTTTAAACAGATTCATCATGAAAAAGAGCCCGAAAAAGAGGAACATGCAAAGAAAAACGCCAACAAAAACGCCTTTTCTGGCGGTTTGGGTGCCAAAAGGTACCGCCATGAGCATGGTGACCAGGCAGAGCCAGGGATGCGCATTTCTCATGTGGAGCTGGGTCCGCAAATGTGCACGTGCTCGATCGGAGATGGAGGGGCGTTCATGAAGATAGATTTTCATTTCCCGGGAGGTCATAAAGTCGTAACTCATGGTTTCCCGGATGATGCGGTCGGGGGATTCATTGATTTCCTGTTTGGGCAACACCGCCCGATGCTCCAGCGGACCGAATACATATCCTTCTTCATTGTAGGCCTGAATGGCCACATCGTGGAAAAACCAGTAATTGTCGATCCACACGGCCCGCATGGCGCGAAGGACGTATTCCAGGTGTTCCCCGTCGGGTCGCCGCTGTATCAAGGTCACGTCCGTCAGGCTGTGGGTGTCGAGATCAAGGCTTTCGATATCCCAGGTGCGTCCGGTATCCGGATCGCGGTATCGGAGTTGAAACAACCTATTGGAGTCGGGGTTTTTCAATCGGCTCATGAACTGCGATGTCCAGCTTAGATTACGTGGAGCAACCGTGCGACTGATGTGCATGGAGGCCAGGGATACGACTATTCCCAGCAGAATAAAGGGGAAAAGGACCCGATACAGGGAAATGCCGCTGGCCCGCATGGCGATGATTTCATTATTCCGTGTCAGTTGATACAATGCGTACAGCAGACCGAGCAGAAGCGTGATCGGACCTATGTAGATCCAGATCGAGGGCACAAAGCGGATGTAATAGAGTGCAACGCCCATGGGCGGTACCGACGCCTCCACAAAGTCGTCCAGACTTTCCACCAGATCCACGATCACAAACAAAAACGTGAAGCCTAGCAGGCAGGTCAGCCAGGGCATCAGAAATGTTTTAAGTAAATAGCGATCCAGGATGTTCACAGCTCCCGCTCCCACAGGCTTTCCATGCATTGAGCGCGACGGATCAGGCGGAAACCGCCATCGGCGGTAACCAACACCTCCGGAGAGGCGGGAAAGGAATTGTAGCCATGGGTGCACATGGAGGAACAGTAGGCCCCCACGCCTTCAATCACCACAAAATCATCGATCCTTCCCTGATGGACCAACCGGGGTTGCAGGGCTTCGGGGTCGCCGGGAGCGGGGGTGAGAATATCGCCGGATTCACAGCAGTGGCCCACCACGATGACCTCCTCGGTTTCCACCGGATCCTGTTCGCGCCCAACCACCACCAGCGGATGCTGGGCACCGTAGAGACTTGGACGCAGCACATCGGTCATGCCCGTATCCAGGCGATAAAACGTATATCCCCCGGTTCCGGTCGTCACCTTGTCCTGAATACGGCTGATCAGAGACCCGGCGTTAGCGACCAGGTACGTCCCGGGTTCGATCTCCAAATGAAGCCCGCGGCCGGTTTCCCGCTCGAATTCCAACAAGGCCTCCCGGATGGGTTGGCCGACCTCCTGCAGGTTGGTGCTGATTTCCGTGGACATGCGGCCCACTTTGAAGCCGCCGCCAAGGTCCAGAGTGGTGACATCTGGAAATTTGCGGACTAACTCAAGGTTCAGACCGGCCACCCGTTGCCAGACCGCGGGGTCGCTGCCGCTGCCGATGTGACTGTGAATCCGGACGCAGCGCAGGTTGTGGGTTTTCAGCACGTCGCGGGCTTCGTCTGCCTGTTCGTGCCAAATACCGAAGGAACTGGCGGGGCCGCCGACATTGGTGCGATTGGTTCCGCCGGAGCAGACCCGGATTAAAGCGCAGCAGTGTCGCGCCAGGGCGGAGGGCACCGGCGATTCGCACCTGTTGAGGCTGGTGGCGTTGAACACAATTCCCCTGTCTAACAAGTCCCTGCCCAAATCAGAACCGCGAGCACTCAGAGAGATGTGGCTGGCCGGAATCGCGGCCAGCGCACGTGCACTTCGGGACCGGAACTGGCATCAATGTGGGGCCATCTCATGGAACGGTCCAGTATCGCCCGATTAGGATTCGCTTTCATGGCGTAACGAACGGTCAATCCAAAGGCATTCAAGCCAAAGTTTCGTTGGCCGTTGACGCAACAGCGCCTCATCCAGCACAAACACCGGGCTCCCATAGGTGGCTGCGATCACCGAACGGGGTTGGGAGTAAGGCGGGGACGCGGGTCTCCGTCTGTCCATAGATGGCTGCGGTTAATCACAAATACAGTGGTTAAGCAATGGCGTGCCCCTGGGGCATTTCCGGCCAGGGTCAGGCGCCGCTCGACACACCAGGCTTAGGGGCTGCAGAGATACACAGGTTTAGGCATAACGTATACTATTTTTATCGAAGAGTTTCATGGCGAGGCTTTAGAGGTGCTTCCTTTTGACCTTTTGTGGCAAAAATGGTGTTCTCTATGCAACCTGTGCCAACCGGTTAGGCATGAAATGAACTTCATTCCCAGCCCGCAAACGGACCTTCAGTCCGTCTGCGGGCTGGGCGGATATCGGCTCGGACCGTTGGCCCGAAGACTGCGGATCGTCACTTCCCACTTGTGGTTACTCCTCAGGTTTGAAATCCCCGGGCCCCTCAACCGTCACTACGCGATTACACCCGACCCCGAAACAGGAAAAACGCACCCATTGCACCCAGCAGCAACAACAGGCTGGAAGGCTCGGGAATGGCCACCAGTTCAAACGTGCTGAGATTCATGGCCGCGACTCCATTGGTTCGTCCCATATGCGCATAGAAACCGGCGGCAGTCACGTCGTCAAAAATCCGGGGGGCATAGGCACTTGGATCCAAACCGACAATCGAATCCGTCACGGTTCCCATGTTGCCGGAATCCGCGGTGGGGTCGAATACCGCCCAGGTGCTTGTGTCAAAGTCGTCAATGGTAAAACCAAGGGCCGTAGTGAAAGTAGAATCGTTCGAAATATAATACGTATTGTCGTTACGAACCACCATGCGGTACCCCCACGAGTCAGGACGAAGAAAATTATCATCCGGTATACTAATGGCGGTTAGCGATATGGAACTGCCGGCCCCGAGGCTGAGAGCAGCGCCGTCTCCGCCATTTAAAAAATTCGACTTGTCCCACATCAACAGCGTGGACATTGGAGCACTCGTGCCTACGCTGGCATACATGACGGACGGAGTCCAATCTCCCGTCCCTCTGATTCCAGGCCGAATGACCCAATCCGTTGAGTAGGCCCCGCCAAAAACGGTTCCCTGGCCCTCGAATCCAGGGTTCATGGATTGAGTTATGATGGCGGATGACGAAAAAGAAGTGTTGGCATCTGTGGTACCTACCACCGATACGCCGGCAATTTCCTCGCCCCGGAAGTCAACAACGCTGATTTGAGCGTTCGCAGACGCCCAAAGGAACAGGGGCAAGAGGAGTACGCGGGATATACATGGTAGTTTACTCATAAGACACCTTGGGTGTGAAGGGCTAATTCCCTTCGACATTCTCCACCCTAAACCCTTTATCCGAAAAGGGAACTGTTATTTCCTGGTGAACGACCTGCCTGTCCGATTGGCTCAGGTGGTCCAGAGAACCCTTTTGCCATTATTCACTCTGGCTTTGGTTCATGCCATTCAGCGGCGACCAGCGCTTCGCGGGGAGTCTCAGGCAGTCCGAATTCGCCTTGGCGCAGGAGGGTATCCGCCCATTCCACCGTCCGTTCGCCGATGGCCTCGTAGCGCATTCCCATGCAGTAGGCACTGGGCATGGTGCCGAGGAGGCAGGCGAAGTGAAAGTCCCCGGGAATTTTCCAACCCTGGTCAAGCAAGCGCAGGTAGATCGGCCAAGCAAGGGTGGAGAGGATCACCGTCGGACGGTGGGTGCGTATCCAGGCGTTGATCTTTTTGACGGGATATTCGGTCACCTTGTGTTCAAATACCGGAATTTGGTCGTTGGGGGATAGTCCCGCCTCGTGCAGGCCGGCCATCACGCCGGCCCAGCGATCCAGATCTTCCTCCGCGATAAAATCGGTGTGACGGGCGTGAATCCACCCGATCCGACGATGACCGGACTTGATCAAATACCGAACCGTCTCCAGCGCCATGCGGTATCGACAGCTTCTGACCGTGTGGAGGGGCAGGTGTTGCGTTTGCAGTCCAAACGAGAGAAGAATGAAATAGCGCCATCCGGGATGTTGCAACACGTCGGGGTTAAACAGCTGACCAAATATGACACCCGCCACTCCCCGGGCGCGGAACTGACGGGGCAGGACGTCCCAGTCTTTCGCATGCTTCACCACCACTTCTTCGACGGTATACCCCAAGCGCTTGCCGGAACTGCGCATCCCATTGAGCACATCATCGAACATACCGCGATTTGCCTCCCGGTTCAGATGTTCATACACCAACACCAGCGGGGTACCGTCTCGGGTGGCTTTGGACCAGCGCGCCCGTGAACCCACTGCGGAAAATGCGGGATTTCGCCGGTATCCCATGCTCTCGGCCATATCCTGCACCCGCTGACGGGTTGCGACCGCCAGACTGGGATGGTTGTTCATGGCCATGGAAACCGTGGAGAGTCCCAGTCCGAGTTTTTCCGCGATGTCTTTAAGCGTGGGTTGTGAGGTTGACATACGTCAGTGAGGGATCGGGGTTACATCGGATACCGAATTAGAAAACACTAATCAGAAATAGAACCTTTTTTCACCACATAAACACATAAAAGACACCCCTATATCCCCGCACCGGATTTTTTTGTGGGGGGTGCGGGGGATTTTTCAGTTGCGTATCAAAGCGTTCGGGCCAAAGGCCCGGCTTTCTCTTACGATCATTCGGGTCATTTTAGTAAGAAGACGTTTCGGGTGCCCTCCAGTATCATCTGCGCCGCCAGCGCGGCCAGGACCAATGCGGTAATCCGGCTGAGGATCAGAATTCCTTTGCGTCCGACCACCCGCTCCAGCCAGGCGCCCACCACCAGCAGCAGCCCCATGCTGAGCACCGCCATGACCAGCGCCAGGCTTCCCAGAAAGCGATGCAAGGGATCGGTGATTTCCGCCCCCATCACCAGCAGGGCTCCCACGGTGGCCGGCCCCACAATCACCGGCATCGCCAGCGGTACGACCGCGACATCCTCCTCCGGATCCACACGCACTTCTTTGGCCGGGGCGTGGATGAGACTGACCGCGGACAGAAACAGCAGCGCCCCCGCACCCACCCGGAAGGCATCCAGAGTAATTCCGAACAGGGAAAACACCTGACGCCCGAAAAAATACAGCACCAGACAGAAGATCAGCACCGCCACACACACCGTCAGCGTGAGCCGCGCCCGTTGGCCGCTGGAATGCTCCCGGGTCAAGCCCAGGAACATGGACAGGGCGAAAAACGGGGTGAACAGGAAAAAAAACCGTACCCACACCTGTAGCAAAAATGAAAACCCGTCCTGCATCAGTGATGATCTCCCCCGGGCCAGTTGAGAATCACTTTCCCGCAGTTGCCACTGTTCATGATCCGGAAGCCCTCTTCGAAATCATCCAACTCCAGCCGGTGGGTGATGACCGGGGAAATGTCCAGCCCGCTCTCCAGCATCACCGTCATCATGTACCAGGTCTCGTACATCTCGCGTCCGTAAATACCCTTCAGAGTGAGCATGTTGAAGATCACGGTATTCCAGTCGATCGCACTGTCGGCCCCGGGGATTCCCAGCAGGGCCGCCTTGCCGCCGTGACAGAGATTGTTCAGCAAATCCCGAAAGGCGGTCGGATTGCCGGACATTTCCAATCCGACATCAAAGCCCTCCTCCATGCCCAGTTGGCGCTGCACATCGGCGAGGGTGGCCTCCCGCGCATCCACCGCGAGGGTCGCGCCCATCTTTTCCGCCAACTGCAGTCGGTAGGGATTCACATCGG
>JAGYLC010000034.1 GCA_018401235.1 Kiritimatiellia bacterium | reverse complement strand
GTGCCCTGGGAGAGGAATCGGTCCGCTGCCTGCAGGAAAAGGATCAACTGGTTTTATCGTTGGACCGCCCCAAACAGGGGGAGCTGCATTCGGTGCTCAGGCTGGAACTCGCCCCCGGAGATCCCCTCCCCCTGATTCCCGTTGACAGCAGTCCCGGGGAGACTGCGTTTGCAGCGCAAAAATGCGAACTCCTCTAAAAAGCCTTTAAAATATGAAATCAGCCCTTTATCTTCTGACCTTGGATACTGCTGTTTTGGAGATGAGACGTCCCCGTCAGCGCTTCGGAACACTCTTCCGGCGCATTATTCTTCGGATATCCGCTATCTGGCGAATTTTTCTTACAGATGGCGCATTCTGCTCTCACGGATCAACGCAAAAGCTTTCTTGGCGCAATTTTCTTGACTAGGATTTATTTTGGCGTGTTATTCATGCTTTATACATCTTTTTCTCGGTATCACCATGAATGAACACCCATTGCACCCGACAGGGATGAGGCTGGCAGGATACAGCGAGCTGATAGAGCGCTTCACGTTGAACGTGATCCCGAACTGGCATCGATCTCTGGTTGCCCCCGGAAATACGCATCGAATCGATACCTCCGCAGGCATCGTCGAGGAAGTATACCCGCTTCGATATTGGCCCGGAGATGCGCTCGGCGACCACCTGCAATTCGCTCTGAAGTACGATGGAACAAACCTCGCAATTCTTGCGAGTGTGTTCCAGGTGGCTCCTCTGGAGGAGATCGAGCAGTACGTACAGTCCACGCCGAGGGGCAAGTATGCCCGTCGCATATGGTTTCTCTATGAGATGCTCACGGGTTCGGAACTCCCCTTGGCAGACCTGAAGACGGGCGGGTACGTTGAACTTCTCGATACGGACAGGTACTACACGGTGCATGAGCCCCGGCAGATCCCCCGCCAGCGGATCAATGATAATTTGCTGGGGGATGCCAGATTCTGTCCGACCATCCGCCGCACAGAGGCGTTGCGGGCCTTCGAGTCCGCGGATCTTCCCGCACGGTGCCGGAGGCTCGTGGAGCAATATCCGCCCGAACTGTTGAGACGGGCCATGAACTACCTCTACACAAAGGAAACAAAGTCGTCCTTTGAAATCGAACACATTCAACCGACGTCGACCCGGACGGAGCGCTTTGTTTCTCTGCTTCACGTGGCCGCTGAAGAGAATTTCTGTGAAAAAGGGCGTCTGATTGAACTTCAGAACCGCATTGTCGACCCCCGGTTCCGGGACACAGAGTACCGCAGCCGTCAGAACTATGTTGGCGAGACTGTCGCGTGGCAAAAGGAAAAGGTCCATTTTGCCGGACCGCGACCGGGGGACGTGACCGGACTGATGGAAGGACTGGTTGCCTCCCATGGGCGCATGGGCCCGGGAGCGGTGTTCCCCGTCGTTCATGCCGCCGCCATTGCGTACGGCTTTGTCTTCGTGCACCCCTTTGAGGATGGCAATGGACGTATTCACCGCTTCCTGATCCACAACATTCTGGCCCGTCGCGGATTCACACCTGACGGATTCATCTTTCCCGTATCCGCATCGATGCTGCAGAACATGACGGACTACGATACCTCGCTGGAGGCCTTCTCCAGACCGCTGATGGCGCTTGTGGAATACGCACTGGACGAGATGGGTCACATGACCGTGCAGAACGACACTGCCATCTGGTATAGATACATCGACATGACCCCGCAGACGGAGGCGCTGTTTCGATTCATCGAACAGACCATTGATACAGAACTGGCTGGAGAGCTGGCATTTCTGGCCAATTATGACAAAACAAAGAAGGCGCTTCAGGAAATTGTGGACATGCCCGATCGACAGATCGACCTGTTCATACGCTTCTGCCTGCAGGGACAGGGTCGCCTGTCAGAACGCAAGCGTACCCGTCACTTCGAATTCCTGTCTGACGTGGAGGTGACTCGCATGGAAGAAACCATCCAGTCCGCGTACGGCCATCGATAAACAGGGGGACTCTTTGCACCCGGCTTCTGAGGATCAGCCCTGCAGCGCAAGCAGCGCGGCCCCGACGGCCTGGGCGTGCTCGCCCAGGCGGGCGGGGCGGATCTGAAGGTCTTCGGGAGGAATCCACAGATAAGGTGTCGCGGCATTGCGGATGCCGTCGAGATAGCGCTGGCGGAATGCGGGCGTGGTCGCTTCGGGGTCCATGAGTCCACCTCCGATCACCACATGGGTGGGATCGTAGGCCATACTGCCCATGGCCACGGCAAAACCGAGAGCTCTGGCCTGCAGATCGAAGACTTCCAGCGCCAGAGGATCCTGCTGCTGTGCGCGATCCCGGAGTTCCAGCGCCTGCCCGCGTTCGGTCCGGCTTCCGTCATGATAGGGATGTTCCGGGTGGCGTGGCAGGACCAGGCGGATCAGATCCGGCAGCCCGGAGAGGGCACAGTAGCGTTCGGTGCAGCCCCAGTCGCGTCCGCAGCCGCAGGACAGTTTCGGCAGGCCGAGTTCGGCGTAGGGCAGGGGCATGCAGCAGAAAAAGGCGGCGGAGTGATGATCCCCTTCCAGCACCCGGCCGGAGGCGTCCACGAAGGCGCTTCCCAATCCGGAGCCGGGGGCGAACAGCAGCACACCGCCAGACGCATCGCGCTGGATTTCCCGTGCCTCGGCCAGACCGGCCAGGTGACCGTCGTTTCCGGTGGCGACCGGCAGGTGCCGGACGGCCTGGCGTTGGAGACAGTCCTCCAGATCCGCGCGATAGTTCCAGCCCCGGAGTTCCGGCGGGTAGTTGGGCAGCGCGCCCAGCACGCCGTAGGAGTCAAAAGGGCCCGGCATGGCAATCCCCACCCCCGCCACCGCGTCCCAGGTCAGTCGATGCGCGTCCAAAAAGGTCTCCGCCGCGTGGATCCAATCCCTGAGCAGGGCCTCCCGGCCTTCCCGGCTGCGGGTGGGAAACTGACGGAGAACGGTGTCCAGCGGACGCCCTTCGGCGTCGATGCCGTTGACTTTGCAGGTGGTGGCTCCACTGTCCAGACCCAGAAAGATGCGTGTTGAACTCATGCCTTCACCCGCAGATACGCTTTGATCGTTGCACATTCTTTGCCCTCCGCTGGCCCATGGGGCCGGAGGATGTAGGCGCCGACAGCGGCGGGGACAATAAAGGTTTCTGCGTAGTGTACCACATAGGGATCGAAGGCACCGGTTGGGCTTTCCACCACCGCTTCCTCTCCCTGCACCAGATTCAGCACGTGCACGCTTTCGCCGCGGGTGTCGTGTTCCACCGCTCCGGTGAACCAGTGTCGGCGGGTTTCGAAGGCCTCGGAGCGGTACAGCCCCGTCTTTTCCTCGCGCCAGCCCAAGCCTTCCGCCACCGCTTCGATGCGGTTGACCAGTCGGGGCTCCACCCATTTTTTGGTGCGGTTCCACTGGATGTTGGCCGCGCCGCGTTCGAGATTGATCGGCCGGGGCTGGCCATCCAGATCCAGCCGTCCCCAGTCCCACATTTTAAAGGTGAAAATATAAGGCGTATGACTGATCTCCAGCACCATGCTGTTTTTGCCGGAGCAGTGACAGGTGCCGGCGGGAATGAGGAAGTGATCGTGTTTTTTTGCCGGAAAGCGCTGCACATGTTTTTCATCCGGAAAGGGGGATTCCGGATCTTCCGCGGCCTTCTTCAAATCCGAGAGCATGGCCTCCGGCTGTATGTCGTCTCTCAATCCCAAATAGACTTCGGCATCCTCTTCCGCGTCGAGGATATAGTAACTCTCATCCTGCGTGTAGCGCAGACCGAACTCCTCATAGGCGTAGTCGACCAGCGGATGCACCTGAAAACTGAGGTTCTGGCCGTCCATGGTGTCGAGAAAGTCGAAGCGGATGGGGAACTCCGCGCCGAAGCGGCCGTAGACCGGCTCGCCCAGCAGTTCCTCCGGATGGCGGAAGACCAGATTGATGGAGGGGATTTCCACCCGGACATTGCCGTATCCAAGATAGAGACTGTTTTCCTCCGGCACACAGTCAAAACACCAGGCATAATTCGGAGGACCCTCCGGCAACTGGCAGACCTCGCGCATCCACTGTCCGCCCCACACGCCGGGATCGAAAAACGGCACCACCCGGAAAGGGCGCTTTGCGGCTTGTTCCAGTCCGGCCCGCAGTCCGTCGCCGGTCACCAGCCGCGGTTCGCCGGCCACGGTGGTATCGAGGAGAAAGTCCCACTGATCAAAGGTCGTCTGTTTCAGTTTGTCGCAGACCCGCCAGTCAATGAAGAAGGCCCGTTTGTATTGCGGTTTTCCGCCTTCGCCGCGGTTGTCCGCCCCCAGATTCCGCACCTCGCCCCGGCGCTGACGCAACTGCCCCTCCCAGCGGGGCATGTCCGCGTACACCAGCAGATCGGGCTTGCCCAGCAGGACCGCTCCGGGACCGACGACCAGCATCGGTCCGGTCCGCCTCGCGATACGGGCTTCCGCCTCCTGCCGTTTTGCGGGATCCAGAAAGTCCTCCATGCGCAGCCGGGTGAGCCGTCCGAAGATGGGATCGTCTCCGCCCAGATCCGGGGCGATCAGACGGTCGACTTCCTCCGGAGAGAGAAACACATCCTGTTCGGTGACGATGCGTTCCATGTGCCCCAGCCGGTTCAGAGCGGAGGCCAGCTCCTCATCATGCAGACCCGGATAACATTCGACCGCAATCAGCGGGGCTTCGGACGCCAGCCCTCCGACCGCCTGTTTCAACCTTTCCAGCACCGCCTCCCAGCCCTGAACCGCAGCCGATTCATAACCGGGCACCTTCACCAGCGGTGCGGTGTCATAATTCGCCTGCCCCATTCCTAAGCGCTGCAGAAAGCTCATTCTCCCTCCTGCGGACGGGAATAGTCATTCTCATAGCGTTGCGAGAGTCGTTCATCTGGATTCATGGGGCTTCTCCTTGGGTAATGACGCGATCCCTAACCCGAAGGAAATTGACAGTCCAGCATAAATAACATATCTAACATAGATCAACTTTTATAACATGATCACCAATGCCCCTCAACGTCAGCGCCGCATTCTGGAGCTGCTGGAACACCAGCCCTCTCTTCCCACGTCCGGGCTTCCGGAGGAGCTGGGGGTGACGGCCATGACCGTGTGGCGGGATCTCAAAGACCTGGAGGAGAAGGGCATTCTCCGGCGTCTGCATGGACGGGTGGTGAGGGAGTCCGCAGCCGGACAGGAGCCGGATTTCGGCAGCAAACGAACCCGGAATCAACGCGCCAAGGACGCCATCGCCTCCCAGGCGGTCAACACCCTGATCCGGGAGGGGGACTGCATTGCGCTGGACGGTGGCACCACGGTGGCGGCCATGGCCCGTCAGGTCCTGCCCCGCAACGTCACCATCGTGACCAACAGTCTGCACACCGCGCAAAGCTTCCAGCATCACGCCTCACGGCCTGTGGTCTATTGCTGCGGCGGTCTTTTACGGGAGGCCTCCGGCACCTTTATCGGCCGCGAAGCACTGGCGTTCTTCTCCAAACGCCGCTTTCAGCGCTACTTTCTCAGTGCCACCGGGGTGGATGCGGAGGCCGGGATCACCGATTTGACCCTGGAGGACAACGAAGTCAAACGGGCCATGGCCGCCTCCAGCGACGAGGTGGTACTGATGGCGGACCGCAGCAAACTCGGGGTCGTCTCCCATATGGAGGTGATGCCCTGGCGGCGGATCACCCATGTTATCACCGATGCGGCACCCTCCGAAATCGCCCCGATCTGGGCCCGGGCCGGATCGGGAGTGCGCATTCACCATATGATGTGATCATACGGCCGCGTAATTTCCGGAAATTACGAACAGGAAGAAGCCGAGCGACAGACCCATCACAAGCAGGGTTCATTTATTCCTTCACGCCGCCCAGCATGATGCCTTTGACAAAATATTTCTGCAGGAACGGATAGACGCAGATGATGGGGAGGATGGTGATGATGATGGTGGCGGCCTTCACGGTCTCGCTGGTGAAATCCACCACGGAGGTGTCATGGATGCCCACTTCCATGAGCTGAGTGTTGCTCTCAATCACAATCCGCTGCAGGAAGGTCTGCAGCACCTGTTTCCTGTCATCGGTGATGTACAGCATGGCATCGAACCACGAATTCCAGTGAAATACCGAGGTCCACAGCGCCACCGTGGCCAGTGCCGGTTTGGACAGCGGAATGAAGATGGTGAACAGAATCCGCCAGTCCCCGGCGCCGTCGATCCGGGCGGACTCCACCAGTGATTCGGGCAGCGATTGGAAAAAGTTTTTTACAATGATGATGTTGAAGGCGGCCAGCATGGAGGGAAAGATCAGAGAGAAGATGTTGTTGATCAGACCCAAATTGCGGATCAGAAGATAGGTGGGAACCAAACCGCCATTAAACAGCATGGTGAACACAATCATAAAGGTGATCATGGAGCGGCGGGGCATTTCCCGGCGTGAAAGGGGATAGGCCGCAATACAGACTCCCAGCAGGGACAGGGTTGTACCCAGAACGGTTCTCAGAATCGTATTCCCATACCCGGTCAGGATGTTGGGGTTGGACAGCACCATGCGGTAGCTTGCGAAAGAGATCTCCCGGGGAAAGAGGTGCAGGCCCTCCCGGCTGGCCTCACTCGCGGTGCTCAGGCTGATCGTCAGGGTGTAAAGAAACGGGTACAGGCACAGCAGTGCCACCAGCCCCAGGGCGGCCATGTTGAGGATCCCGAATATTTTTTCGCCGCGGCTTTGGTTCATGCGATCTCCTCCACCGGCGGCGCTGCTGTTTGTGTCGTTTGCATCACCAGACGCCCTGCTCCCCGCCACTCAGTTTTTTGGCTACAAAATTGGAGGTCACCACCAGGATCAGACCCACCACGCCCTGGAACATTCCCGCCGCTGCCGCCAGGCTGAGATCCAGGCCCATCATCCGCCGCAATACATAGGTGTCGATAATATCGGCCACATCAAAGACCAGGTCATTGTAGAGGTTATACACCTGATCGAATCCCGCGGTGAGAAACTGTCCCAGGGAAAGAATAAACAGGGTGATCATGGTCGGGATCAGGGAGGGCAGGGTGATGTGCAGGGTCTGCTTCCAGCGGTTGGCCCCGTCGATTACCGCGGCTTCATACAGATCCGGGTTGATTCCGGACAGAGCGGCCAGATAGATAATCGCCCCCCATCCCGCGCTTTGCCAGATTCCGGTGGTGATCAACACCACGATAAACCAGACATCGTCCGACAGAAACGAAACCGGATTGCCCCCCAGCAGCTTTATCCCGGAATTGACTGGCCCTCCGCCGCCGAAAATCATGAGAAAAATACCGCCAAGGATGACCCAGGAGAAGAAGTGGGGCAGGTAGGTGAGGGTCTGAATGGAACGCTTGTACCCGGAAATCCGCACCTCGTTCAGCATGAGCGCCAGGGCGACAGGCGCAAAGAATCCACAGCTCAGGCGGAGGATACTGATGACCAGCGTATTACGGATCGCCCGGGGAAAATCCTCACTGCTGAACAGACGTTCGAAATTTCCCAGTCCCACCCATTCACTGGTGTATACGCCGTCGCTCATCACATAATTTTTAAACGCGATCACCAGACCGGTCATCGGGGTGTAGTAGAACAGGCTGTAGAACAGCATCACCGGGACAATCATGGAAAGCAGGCCGCGGTGCCGTTTCATGCGGGTCCACCTGGACCGTTTCAGGGCGGCTTTCATCGCGTTGCCTCCGGCACGCCGACACGGTCATAAATTTCATGCAGCTGATCAAACATCTGGTTGGCCTCCCGAAGGAGCGTGTCGCCGCCCCGCCGTCTCCACTCGGCCACAAAGCCGTCGAAGTCCTCCAGCGGTCGTTCTCCGATGATGATTTCGATAAAGAAGATTTTCTGGAAGAGGATCAGATCCTTCAGGTAGCGCCCGGAGGAGGGAACCACATCCGCTTTCCCGAGCGGACTGACGATGCTCCAGTCCGGGTGGGCATACCGCGAATACCAGGATCGTACGTTCTCGCTGACAAACTCCGCCTCGAATTCCTCCTCCAAAATATTCGGATAGAAGAACAAACAGGGTTCTCCGATCATTTCCGTACGGTTGATGCGGGTCCGATCCGGATTCGAGTACGGAGGCACCAGACCAATCCCCGCCCGTTGGATGCTGCCATCCGGCAGGGTAACGGTTTCCGGATAATACTCCCAATGGATACCCCGCTGTCCATGCCGGGCCTCCAGGTACAGTGTCTGGGATTTGGAAATGTCCTCCAGCATGCGCAACACCCGGACGACCTTTTCCGGCTGTTGCTCCAGGTGACGGCCAAACTGCAGGATATGTGCCGCCCCGCCCCAGCTCCGTCCGAGGCGGGGACCTTCGGCGCTTCGCAGAGCTGCGGCCGGAACCACCTGCGCATCCGGGTGAAAGGCCAGGGTCTTTCCACTGAGCGAAGTGGGTTCCTGCGCATAAAAGGTACTGGGATGGTCGGCGGGATGGAGATAACCGACCTTGCCGGAAATAAACCGGGCCTCCGGGTACCGGCCCTGGGAATCGGTGACAAAATCCGGATCCAGCAATCCCTCCGCATACCAGTCGCGCAGGATTTCCAGGACCTCCCGGGTTTCCGGCAGGAGGCCGCCCCATACCAGCTGCCCCTCCCGCTCCATAAACTCGAAGGGGAGCACCCCGTAGGCTGCGAACAGCTCCGTGAACATCAGCGACCAGTGCCCGATATCCGGATACCAACCGTAGGTATCCTGCTTTCCGTTTCCATCCGGATCCTGATACCGGAACCGGTGGAGCGCCTCATGCATCTCCTCCACGGTCTCCGGCACGCTGTCGATCCCCACATTCCGGAGCCAGTCCATCCGCCAGGCACTGACCCGCGGCCCGGTTGCGGTGGAAATCACGGTGGGCAGTCCGTAGTTGCGGCCCCGGTACTGCGAATAGAGCCAGGCCTGCGGACCGTATCGATTGATCATCTCCACATAGGTGGGCGCATGCTCCAGAATGACCTCATAGGGCAGCTCCATAATAAATCCGTTGCGGATATTGGCGCGCACCGCCAGCGGATCCCCGCTCCACATCACATCCGGAATGTCCCCGCCCACCAGCATCAACGGGCGCCGGCGGCTGTAGGTATTCACGTCCATAAACAGGGGATCAATCTCCAGATTGAAGCGTTTCTCCAGATTCTGTTCGATCCAGGATCCGGCTTTGGCGGTCGAATAGGAGATAATGCCCTGCCACTGCAGGGACAGGGTCTGATCCGGATCATCCTCCACCCTGCTCCAGTCCACCGGACTGGGGTTTGCAAGCCATTCCTTCGAGTCCGGACGGGGCGGAATCAACACCAGAACGCAGACAACCGTCAGCACCAGACAGATGAGAAAAAGTTTCTCACCGAGCTTCATGAACCCGGGTCTCCGGGACACCGGGAAAACCGCACCTGGGCCAGACCAAAGCATTCTCCGCCCCAGTTTCCGGTTCCCACGACCGGGTTGGGGATGATGTTGACGTACCGCGCGTTCACACCGTGGAAGCGGACCGGGCTGTGATAGCCGTCATCCAGATTCCCGGGCGCCATCTGCCCGGTTCCGGTGGCTTTGGCCAATCGGAAGGGGTGCCCTTCGGTTTGGAGCTCCTCCCAGTGCTTTCCACAGACGGAGTACACAATGGTGACATCCCGCATCCCCTGTGCGGTGCCCCCGTTCCACCACAGCACACGATAATCGTCCGGACAGTTGTAGTTCCACACCCACATCTCATCGAGGGCACAGACCCGGCCAAAGTCAAACCGCACGGACACCTGTTCCCCGCCGGGCGCAAGGGCCAGCAGTCCGTAGCCATAGGAATTGGCACGCAGGCGTGCGGTGAGGTCCGGGCTGTCCAACCCGACACCCGCCTCCAGACAATGAACAGAGTGGATGTGGTCATTCCAGTTTTTCCAGGGCAGACCGGTTGCGGTCACTTTG
Source organism: Kiritimatiellia bacterium (assembly GCA_018401235.1). Classification (GTDB taxonomy): domain Bacteria; phylum Verrucomicrobiota; class Kiritimatiellia; order SS1-B-03-39; family UBA6053; genus UBA6053. The sequence goes on along the minus strand of JAGYLC010000034.1, from coordinate 7,278 downwards.
ACATCCGGGATCACCCGGAGGGAAAGCACATAGACCGAGAGCGCAAGCCTCAGACAGCCGCCCTCCAGCTCCGTCAGGACATCCACGGTGGTCGGACCGCGGCCCACGGCCCGGATGACGCCCTGCGCATCGACAACGGCCACTGCGGGATCGCGACTGACGAAGCGGCAGGAGGCGGTGCAGCGCCGGCGGCTCCCGTCCGAAAACACCATCCATTTCAACCCGAATTGGCGGGATGGTCGGGGTCAGAAGAATGTCAGGGTGGCGTTGGTGTGGCGCTTCCCTTCCCCGCACGGCGGTTTCGGGGACCAGCACCAGCATGGCCAGGCTGATAAGGCACGACTCGTCGACCGAAGCGCCGGCGACCAGCAGCATCCCCGGATCCGTCTCCCAGGCATGGGCCCCACCAGCCTGCGCGCCTCTCGACCTCAATCCGGCCACCGTCAAGCAGCTCCACGGCGACCGCATGTCCCGGCCAGCAGCTTTTGAAATCGGCAGAGACCTCCCTGTTCCGAAACAATCTCGACCCGGGTGACCACGCCGTCCCTGAGTTCGCCGGAGACAAGAAACGCGCCCTGGACACGCAACTGGGCGAAGGAGGCATCGCGTTCCTTCGGCCACAGATGAAAGACCTTGAGCACGCCACTGTGGGCGGTGGCCAGCATGGTATGGATGAACTCGATCGCTCCCACGCCCTCATAGGAATGCTCCTCGGGCAGAAAGGTGTTGTTGCGGCGCAGAATTTCATGGGGGCCTGACCCGCGGGTCAGGCGGCGCGTGAACCGGTCGAGAAGATCCCCGCCCGGCCATTCCGCCCGCACCGCCTGCGAGAAGATCCGCGGAAACCCGTTCCCCTGGTTCCACGAATCCAGATACCGCAGCGTGTTGCGGGCAATGAGGCGTCCCTTTCCGGCGGGGTCGTCATCAAGGGCCCCGCCCGGATAGACGTGATCCAGAACCACCGGGTTGTCCCCTACACCGCTCATGGAAATTTCCATGCGGTTTTCGGCCTCCATATAACAGAGATCCCCGTCCACTTCCGTGGTGGGAAAATCACTCAGCTGATCCAGGATCCCTCGCCAGAGATCCCTGCGGTCATGATCCACATCCAGCTCCTCACTGCAGGCGATGGCGGTCTGGAGGATTTTCCGGAGATACCCCAGTTCAGGGCCCGGATTGAGGTCGCCCGGCGTACGCTCACGGGCAGCGGATTCGGCGATCACGTAACGGCCGGATTCCTCCAGGGTGACATTGTCCTCCCAGAACTCCGTCAATTCGCTCAGATAGGGATAGAGAAATTTTTCCAGGAATTCACGGTCGCGGGAGAACTCATAGTGCCAGATCAGGGACAAAGCGGCCAGGGAGGCATTTCCCTTCTGTCCCAGCGCGTCGTCGTTGTCGGCCACCCCCCAGGGACCGATCATCACCGGCATCATCATGCCTTTGGTTCCCAGTCGGCAGGCCAACCGGCGTCCGCTGGGAATGTAGTCCAGACAGACCCGGGCGTAGGGAAGAATCCACTCGCCCCGGTTGGCGGAGACCAGACCCCAGAAAGGCGCCTCCCCGTTGTAATTCATGGTGTAGGTGCCGCCCCAAATGGGATCCGGATGGGTAATCCACCCGCCGGCGAGACCGGGGACCGCGCGGCCATCCAGATCAATGGAGCAGCCGTGCACATACAGGGCTCCGTAGTAGAACCGTTCCAGAACCGGATCACCGAGATCGACATGGGAGCGCGTCCAGAAATTCCGCCACCAGGCGGCATGTGCCTCCAACAGTTCCGACAGGACGGAGGCATCCATCCCGGCCAGCGCGGCCAGCGCTTGTTCAGCATGATGATAGTGATCCTTGCCGCCTTTGACGCTGAGCAGAAGTTTTACGGGGCTGCCGGGCCTGACATCGAACGACAACGAAACCCCTCCCGACGGGTCACAGGCCGTCCGCAGGTTCTCCGCCCCCATCGCCCGGAGGGCGGCGCAGGCGTTAAAGGTCATCATGGAGCTGTGTTCTTTGCGGACCCATACGGTCTCCCTGTTTTCAATTCCACTGAGAATGAAGAAGTTTTCATGTTCATTGGCCGTGTCAAGAACAATCGTCACGGATGCCGACGTCCCCTGCGCCTCCAGTGTAAAGAGTGCCAGATCGCGCTGGGCCAGAGCCAGACTGTGCACCCGCAACCGGCCGCCGTCCAGAGGCAGATCACTGTGGATCCCGGCCTCTGCCAACTCCTGTACGTGCCGGAAGGTCTCCGTTTCCCCGGATGCATTGTGCACGGTCAGTGCAATCCGGCAGAGGGAGGCCTGGCGGATGTGGTATTTCTGGTAGAGCATTTCCGGCTTCAATACAATGGACCAGAAGTCGGATTTCGTGAAGTGGTAATTCACCTTCCGGTGGGTGCCATCCAGCGCCAGGGTCAGTTTCCCCCCGCCGCAGATCGGAGCGTCGGGAATCGTGTTGCACCCCTGCAGCGGGGGGATCGGCTCGGCGTAGACAGAGGGGTAGCTTGAGAGTTTTGCCTTCAACTCCGGCCATGGATCTTTCAGGTGCCGGGTCCCGGGCAATGTTGCGGTTAATGGGTTCATAGGATAAATTGATTTTGCGTGACCGTGGAATAATTGTCAGTTCCCCGCAGTATCTTCAAACCGCGAGGCGATTCATTTGCGTGGAATGATGCAACAGTTTTGACAAGATCCGTGACTACGCCATCTCCTCCCCGGGGTATTGGATCAACAGAGACACGATTTCCCGGGGGGCCACAGAAATACGAACGCTGTTTCCGGTCAGCGGACAGGCCTCAAGGATGTCCTCAATCGGATTCACATGTAAAACCCGCGTCACCTCCCGGACAAAATCAATCACGCAGGTTTCAGCGCATATTCCCGGATTGCTGAACCTGAAAATCATCCCGCGGTGATGAAAGGAATCGACGACCGAAACCAGGCGCACATGGGGGTTGTCCAGCTCCACCAGACGTCCTGACTCCTGCCCGCTGCATTCCGCCACGGGAAGGAACAGCGGTTTGGCCGCAAAGCCGTCCGCCATGCGGTAGATATCCGCATTGCTTTCATCCCGTGAGGTATAGAGGCCGAGGGTAAAGCGGATCACCCCCTCCTGCGTGGTGGGGAAATTGGTTTCCCAATAATTGTTGCAGGCCCAGTTCAGGAGGAGGGGATGGGCGTTCCGGGGGATGGACGCGCCGGGTTTCCCCCAGTGAAAGCCGCCGATCTGCACCAGGGGCATGCCGGGGGCAAACACACTGAACTGGTTTTTCCCGTCCTCCATCCGGGTGAAGGCCTCCTGGGTAATCCAGCTCCGGTTGGTGCCGGGCATGTTCTCCTCGTCGAGGGTGACCGGAACCCCGGAACTGTCATAGACACTGGACCAATCCGCATCCAGATTCAATTGCGAAACAAAATAGAGGGCTTCCGGAGATCTTACGAAATCCTTTTGCAGGATGATCTCCACTTCCATCCAGGGATGGTCTGCGGAAAGTTCGAAACGCTGCTGGAGGGCCGAGACCCCCTCCATCCGGTATTCCCGGATCAGACGGACCGTCCGCGGGCCTCTTTCCACCCGCACATCCACGACGTCCCGGATTCCCGATCGTGCGGCCTGCCACTTCTCATTCCAGCAGTCCTGAAACCGGATTTCCTTTTCGACATCCCGGTCATAGTAGGACTTCCGCGACCCATCCTGACTCGGGTCCGGCTTTTCGTGAACCGGTTCCAGCAGGTTGTAGTCCGCATCCGGCGGCAACACCTCCCAACCGCTCCGTTTGTCGAGCAATCGGGTGATGCGTCCGTTCTTCGGATGAAACTCGAGGTAATGAAAGGGGGATTCCAGAAACTGGTTTCCGGTTTTCCTGCATTCCTCCTCATGACCGTCCAACACCTGGATCCGGACGAGGTTTTCCATGGATCCGTGCTTCACTCCGTCCGTTTCCACTGGGACCGGGCACTCCGTCCAGGGGATCCTTTTGGTGCTGAAAGGCTCCATCTCGATGCGAATCAGGTCACCGCTCGACTGACCCCAGAAACTGTTCTGCACCACCGGTGTCAGGGGTTCGGAATTGTGATAGCTAAATCCGCTGAGATGCCCCAGGAGATGCTTGCGCCAGGTGCACGGGATATCCAGGGTGACCGCCTTTTGCAGCGGGGAGGGGTTCACCACCAGCAGGCCTTCACTGGTGTACATCGATGGATTTCCCGCAGCCTCGGCAAGACGTGCTCCCTGCACATACCTCGCCATTTCGTGACCATCGTGGGCCAGCCCGCGCTTGTGGATTTCCGTGGAGATCACCTGGGGGTGGTCCGGGTGCATGGCATGTGCCCAATATCCCCAGGTGTGCTCCTCGAACGCCTGCACCTGCTCCCAGGCCTGCTGATGCAGTTTGCGCAATCGGGGCTGGTGTGGCCGCTGTGTGGCGAGCAGGGTCGAGGAAAAGAGTTTCTGTCTGGTGCCGGCGTTGAGGACGACTTCACGCGCGGTGCTGCCGGCACCGTAGTTCCAAAAATCGTTCCAGTCGCCCGTGAATTCGGGGATGTCCCGGTCCGGAATGGTTTTGAGTTTCCGGTTCAGCTCTTCCGGAGATACGTAGTGGACAGGCGGAAATCCGGGCTGACGGTTCCATTCCCGAACTTTTTCCGCCGTCACCAGACTGGGCCCGCCATTGTCGTATGCCACCGGAAGATTCGTCGAGGTGAGGTAGAGGAAGTCATAAGGATACCCCTTCTCCTGAAGCATCTCCCAATGCGCATCCAGACGGGCTTTCATGGTTTCGGGGGAATGTTTCCAGGGCTCGGTAATGATGTCGAATGCGGCATAATCATGACCGCTCCACACCCGGAGGCTGCGGCCGCGCGGTGTCCTCCACCGGAACAGACCCGGGCGCAGCGGTCCGTTTCCACCGGTATGGAGGTTCACGGCCATGACAAACAGCTCCACGCCGGCATCCAGCAGAAGGTCGGACATGACCCAGGGAAGGCCGTTTACATCGCACTGAAACGCCACGGTGATTGGGAATCCAGCCTGTTTCCGGTATCCGGGGACATCCACCAGCAGTCTGTGCAGAGATTCCAGCGAACTCAGTGGCGTCGTGTTGTAGCGCAGGGCCCCCATGCCGATACGCCCGGTTTTAACATAGTGCGTGAGCTTCCTGACCTGCGCGGGGGGGGCGGATGCGAGCCACAGTCTCAACTGCTCATGCACCTCGATCGTCCAGCGGGGTTTCGAGGGCTCGTCCCAATCGTCGGTGGCATCGAGCAGGTCGAGGGCATGATCCAGAAAATCGGTTTGAAGCTCCTGTATCACCATCTGACTGTGGGTAAACCCGCAATCGAGATGGCTGTGGTGAAGCAGATAGATGTTTTTTAATTCCATGGGGATGTATCCATATTTTACGTCAGGCCTGTGAACGGAGGTTTCCGCATTTCCAGGGGTCATCCCGGCAAGTTCCTGCGAACTGCATCCGGGCAGCTTGCATTCTGACACTGCGGCAGGAGAACGGCAATGGACGGTTTGCGGCATAGTCGGCAAAAAATGCAACATTTTTCACGGGCCTGCCCGGAAAAAAGAAATCCCTCGTTTGGCATGCTCATACGTGGACACCACGCCCATCATGTACTAGATTTCATGCATGAAAACGTACACCGCCATTATTGAACGTTGTCCAGACACCCGGCTCTATACCGGATACATTCCCGGTTTCACCGGTGCTCACTCCCAAGGAGAAAGCATTGAGGAGTTACGTACAAACCTCCATGAGGTGCTACAGATGTTGCTGGAGGATGGCGAACCCAGGCTGGAGACTGAATTCGTGGGCACCCAAGCGGTTATGGTGTAAATGTGGGATCTCTTCCGGTTCTTAAACCAAAAGAGGTGATCAGAATCCTGAATTGCCATGGAGTCAAAAGATGCCGTCTGTGGCATGGCCGATGACCGGAGCCTTTCCGGATGCAGCCCTGCGGTTTCAGCGACTGCGCCCTCTCTTGACGTTCTCAACCAGTGATTGAAATAAAGCCTGGGCTTTCTCCGGCATCTCGTCGATCAGGTTCTGTTGCTCTGAAGGATCGTTCCTGAGATTGTACAATTCCACGATATCGGGAAAGCGCTTTGCGCGGGTGTCCACGAGGTGCGCCGGCTCGATGCTGCGGTCTTTAATCTTGTACACCCAGTGGGGCAGAATCAGCTTATAGTCTCCCTGACGCAGTGCCAGGGTGTACACCCCGTTGTGCGAATGGACCAAATCGCGGCGGACCGGTCCCCGGGGAGTTGTACCCAGCAGATAGGGCAGGATGCTGAAACTGTCCTCGCCTGCATCATCGGGCATCGGGCTTCCGACGATGTCCGCAAAGGTCGCCATCATGTCGGTGAAGCACACCAGCTCATCGCTGATTGTCCCGGCCTTCACCTTCTCCGGCCAGCGCACCAGAAAGGGCATCCGGTGACCTCCTTCGTGAAGGGCGCCCTTCATTCCCCGCAAATGACCGACCGCGCGGTGATCAAACCGCTTGATGTCCTCCGGGTACCAGACGGGGCCGTTATCGCTGGAGAAGATCACCAGAGTATTGTCTGCCGTTCCCGTTGCGTCAAGGGTCTCAAGCACCTGGCCGACAAACCAGTCCATGGTCATCATCCAGTCTCCGTACTGCCCCGCGCCGCTCTTGCCTTTAAACGGTTCCAGCGGCATCCAGGGCGCATGGGGAGCGGGGTACGAAAGATAGATAAAGTAGGGTTTGTCGGCATTGGCATTCTGTTTGATATAGTCAACCGCTTTGCGGTTGATGGTCGGCAGACAGTCAATGAACTCCCAGTCAGCGGCGGCCTCCCCCGCATACCAGTGTTCGCCCTGCGATTTGGGGTTGGTGACATCTGTGCCCATGTGCTCTTCGATCTGCAGGGTCGGGGCGGTCACGAAGCGGTCGTTTTCCACAAAAGCATAGGGGGGTTGTTCCGGAGCATCATTTCCGAAGTAGGTGTCAAAGCCGTACAGGACAGGGGCATAGTTTAACACGCCGTTGCTGTCGGGAAACCGCTCCATGCCCAGGTGCCACTTCCCGAAACAGGCCGTGTTGTATCCCTTTGACTTCAGCAAACTGGCCAGGGTGGTTTTGTCTTCCTCGCCTCGAAGCAGGGGGAATCCATAGTGGACCCACTCCTGTTCACCTCGCATCACTGTTTTTTCGTTTTTGCCCGACCATGAACGGAATGGATACCGTCCCGTAAGCAGTCCATATCGACTGGGAACGCAGATCGCAGCTGGCGCATGGGCGTCGGTGA
>JAGYLC010000033.1 GCA_018401235.1 Kiritimatiellia bacterium | reverse complement strand
ACCACCGGGGTTTTCCCGGTTCCGCCCACGGTCAGGTTCCCTACGCTCACCACCTGACAGCCGAGGGTGTGATGTTTTAAAAATCCTTTTCGATAGCCCCATAGACGAATGATCACAACCAGGGTAAACAAGTAGGAGAAGCCTCCAAGGGTCATGCGAAGCAGAGCGGCTTTGGTGCCGTATTGGCTGCCATCCACCACCCCCAACAAATAGGTTTCCATGCGTTCTTGAAATCGTCTTGCCATGGTTTCCCCATATCCCAGGGCGGGGGGGATGAAAAGATAAATGGTACTTCTACTATTGAAGTCCCGGGGTGAATCCTTATTTATTCCGTATGAAAAGTACGTACATATGGGTGATCGGAGTGTGGGCACTGTTTGGATGCCGGGTGTTTGCGTCGGAAATTGCCCGAACCTGGACGGATGTGCATGGCCGACTTATGACTGCAACCATGCTGGAACCGGGCAATGAGAGTGTAAAAGTTCAAATGCCGGGCGGAGTCGTACACGACATTCCACTGGAACGACTGATTGAAAGTGATCGTCTGTATGTGCGCCAACGAATGGTGGACTGGGTCGAGGCGGGGAAACTCACCGGAGTTCGCATCCCTCCATCCCAACGGACCTGGCCGCGGAGCGTGGGGGTATCCCCCACGTCAGTAGAGGTGAGATTTTCTGAAGAAAAATCGGATGACAACCTATTTGTGTATATGTCCGAGGATTTTGAGTTTACCGTGGATGACAAGTTGGCAAGTTCGGTGATGACCGAGGTGGCCCGGGTATTCGAGGCCACCCGGACCTTGTTACTGGCGCTGCCGTGGGGATTGAGATGTGAACCCACGGGTGGGCAGGAACGCTTTCAAGCCCGATTATTTGAGACCCGTGGAAATTATGTGCGCGCGGGAGGACCGGAAAACAGCGGCGGGGTGTACATGCGGAGTTCAAAAGTCTTTATGATTCCGTTTTCCAGTCTGGGCCTGGGAAAACGGTCACGCACCTGGTATATGGACCGGAATTATTCGAATAGCACCCTCATTCACGAAGTGACGCATCAGTTGATGGATGAAATTCTGCCCGTTTTGCCCACCTGGATGATTGAGGGGACGGCCGTGTATGTGGAAAACTTGCCCTATCGATGGGGAACATTCCGCGCCCATGAGCACGAACGGGAAATGCGGGCCTACATCGACAGACGAAAAAGAGCGGGGCGCCACATCGCCATCGACAGTCTGGAAGCATTTATGAATATGGATCGGGCGACCTGGCATGCGCAGACCTCTATTTCCTCCCAACGCATGTCGGAGATGTATATCGCCTCGTATCTGCTGGTCTATTATTTTTGTCATTTGGACGATGACAGCCACGGCAGCAGCTTTATGCGCTACATGGATGCGGTGCACGATGATGCGGAACGGTGGAACAAGCTGTTTGCGGATCCCAAGGTTGTGAAATTTCCAGATGGAAGCTTCCGATTTCCCTCCGGTCATTTTCCGGAGGATCTTTCCCGTGACACCCTGCCGTTTAAGCATCTCGGTCTGCTTTTGGATGGACGATCCTATGCGGATCTCGCGGATGACATCCTTCAGGCGTATCGGAAATTCCGGATTGATGTGAATATCCGGCCGTAAATTCTCCACGGGGTGCACCCCTGGCTTGCGGACTGCATCCCGTTGGGATGAGGTTTTCTCATGCGATGCCAACGGCATCACGTTCGTCAGCCAGGGGGGAACCCCCTGGAAATGGAAGCCCAGGCGTTTTCGCATCCTGAAGGGATGCGGTCCTTTCTCACAAAATTTGATTTTGGAAAAATTCGATGATCTCGCCGCAGGGGCAGATTACGAATGAAATACGCACGGGGACGGGGCCTTGGTGGCTGTTGATTTCGACATTTTTCGGTGCCATGCGTTCGGTGGCGCCTGCCTCGAGGGCTTTAGCATGCATGCCGTCGCAGTCTTCGGTGCGGAGGGCGAAGTGGATGATGCGCCCTTCGGAGGGTGCATCAGCATCGCCCCCTTCGAACACCTCAAGGTAATTCCCATCGCCGACATCGAGCATGGCTGCGCGGTTGGGGGCTTCACCCCAGCTTCGGGCAGTGTGAATGCCGAGTGTGGCATAGAAGTCGAGGCAGAGATCAAAGTCGACGACTTTGATGGCGGTGTGGTGGAATCCGGTTGTTTTAGTCATCTTACCAATCCCCCATGAACACGTTCATACCGTTGGTGGAAGCTTTTTTGTAGACGAGTTCGAGGGCATCCAGGAAGCGTTCTTCGCCCCGCCACATGGGGAAGTGGCCGAGGTGTTTGGAGAGGGACCCGGGGCTGGGCGGGATGCGGATGTCGCCGAGGCTGTCTTCGTTGACGTTGCCGCCGTTCCAGAAGTGGGTGACTTCCTGGGTGAAACCATGTCCGACTTCGCGGGGGCCGCTGTGCAATTCCAAGTCGAGGTAGGGGGCTTTCTTTTTGGAAGACCGTTTGAGACTGGAGCCAATTTCGCAGATCAGTTTTTCTCGTTCGAGTCCGCGCAGTCGCATGAACAGGAAGGGGTCCCGGTCGAATTCCTCGGCTAAAATATAATACACAGAGATGATGTGACGACACAGTCCGTTGCCGCCGCAGGTGCAGGAGGTTTCGAGATCTTCTATGTTTTTGGGAAAGAGTCCGATGCCCTGTTCCTCAAACACTTCTTCAATGGATTCAGGCATTTGCCCGGAGAGGAGTTTGGCGGCAAAAATAGCCTGGCTGGACAAAATTTTGGAAAGCTTGTCCCATTGTTTTTTCGGGGCCGCCTTGAATTTGATTTCCACATGGTGGGGTTTTTCGCGGGAGCCCTGTACCACGGCGGAGACGGTTCCGCTCTCGATTTTGAGGGCGAGGACCTGTCCGGCCTGGGCGTAGGCGCGACCGCGGGGGAGTTCGGCTCCCATGTAGTGGTTTTCAAGGACGGCCATCCAGCGTTTGGTCCACCAATTCTTGCCGACTTTGCGGCTTTTGGTCTGGGCCCGGATGCCGCCGTGGGCGGTGAGGGGTCTGGAGCCTCGTGATTGTGTTTCTGCCATGATTCTGTACCGTTTGGTTTTGAGGATAAAGAGGATTATTCGCCGATGGCGTCTTTCTGGAGTTGGAAGAGGTTGCGCAGGTCATCGGTGGAGAGTTCGGTGAGCCAGCCTTCGTCGCTACCGACGATGCTGTCGGCCACGCCTTTTTTGTGGTCGATCATTTCATCGATGCGCTCCTCCAGGGTGCCGGTGCAAAGGAATTTGTGAATTTGAACATTTTTGGTCTGGCCGATACGGTGCACCCGGTCGGTGGCCTGATCCTCGACGGCGGGATTCCACCAGCGGTCGTAGTGGAACACGTGGTTCGCGCGGGTCAGATTGAGACCGGTTCCGCCCGCTTTAAGCGAAAGAATGAAGATGTGAGGTCCGTTGGGATCCTCCTGGAAGCGCTCGATCATGTTATCCCGCGCTTTTTTAGTGGCACCACCGTGCAGGAAAATGACTTCCTGTCCAAAGGTTTCCTGCAGATGTTGCTGCATGATTTTGCCCATCTCCACGAATTGGGTAAAAATGAGGGCGCGTTCGTCCAACTCGATGATTTCCTCCAGCATCTCGGTGAGACGTGCGAGTTTACCGCTGCGAGTGTCGTAGTTGTTCTTCTCACCGAGGTACTGCGCGGGGTGATTGCAAATCTGCTTGAGTTTGGTCAAGGTGGCCAGCACCAGTCCTTTGCGCTGAATGCCGTCGGAGGAATCGAGCGCGGTTTCCACGTCGCTGACCAGGTTTTGGTAGAGGGCGGCCTGCTCCTTGGTGAGGTTGCAGTAGACCTTCATTTCCATTTTGCTGGGGAGGTCCTTGATGATACTCTTGTCGCTTTTGAGGCGGCGGAGAATAAAGGGTCCGCTCAGTTTTTTCAAGCGGTCGATGACCTCCTCGTCCCGATTGGCCTGGATGGGCAGCAGGAAATTCTTTTTGAAATCGGCCTGGGTGCCAAGGAAACCGCGATTGAGAAACTCCATGATGGACCAAAGGTCGCCCACGTTGTTTTCGATGGGGGTACCGGTGAGGGCGATGCGATATTCCGATTTAATTGACCGGGCGGAGCGCGCCTGTTTGGTTTTCGGATTCTTGATGTTCTGAGCCTCGTCCAGAATGGTTCCGGCCCAGTCGATGGTCTTGAGGATTTCAATATCCCGGTGCAACAGCGAGTAGCTGCTGATGACGATGGCGTAGTTTTCGGCATCTTTTTTAAAAGCGGCGCCTTTGTTTCGATTGACTCCGTGGTGAACGAGAGTTGGAAGATCGGGGGTAAAGCGGGCGGCTTCTTTCTGCCAGTTTCCGGTGAGGGAGGTGGGGCAGATGATGAGATAGGGTTTGCGGTTGCCGTTCTCCCAGTCCTGTTGAATGAGAGTGAGGGCCTGTATGGTTTTCCCCAGACCCATGTCGTCGGCGAGGCAGGCACCGAGCCCCCATTTCTTAAGGAAGGCCAGCCAGGAGAAGCCCCGCAACTGATAGGGGCGGAGTTCGCCCTTTAGTCCTTTGGGGACCTTCAGTTCCTCAAAACAGGAAGAGCCCTGGAGTTGATCCAGAAAATCGGACACCCAGCCGGAGGCTTCAATGCCGTCAAATTTGAATTCCTCGGGGGATTTCGCGGAACCGAGGGCCATCTGCACTACGTCGCGGAGGGTGGCTTTGGCCTTGTGCTCGTTGGAGGTGAGATTGAGGGCACGGTCGATTTCTTTTTCACCGAGTTGAATCCAGTGTCCGCGCATTTGTACCAGCGGAATTTGTGATTTAGCCAGGGAGGTCAGTTCCTCACGGGTAACTTTTTCTCCGCCGAGGGTGACCTGCCAATCGAAATCGAGCACATGGTCCAGACTGAACGAACTGAGTTTTTTGCCTTTGGCGGTGCTTACCCCTTTCAAAATCGCCTTAGTGCCTAGGCGTTGGCGGGTGCCCTGGGGGGTCCACCAGTTGGGAGTAAGAGCACCGAAACCAGCCTGCTCCAGAGCCAGGGTGCGGTCGGTCAAAAATTCGTAGGCGCCATCCGTGTCCAACTCATACCCGATGGGGGCATCCTGATGCAGGCTGGCTTCGATCCGTGGACAAATGGTGCTGGCGATCCCGAGGGAGGAAAGCAGAAATTCCTTAGCATCGAAGTATTCGGTATTGAGGACTTTTGCCTCTTCCGCACTGGGACTCCAGACATGTTCGGAGGGGATCAACAACTCCGGATCGTTGTAAGACTGCAGGAAATACTCGACTTTCCAGGTGGCGGCATCCGAGCTCTCACCCGCTTTCAACTCCGGGGGATCGTTGAGTTTCAGGCAGAGCCGAAAAGGAGTGTTGGTGGAAAGAGAGATCGGTTTGCGCCATTGACGGACCTGGCGATAGAGTTCCTCGAGGTCGTCCTTGTCATCGGGCAGAAAGGGTTCTTCGGTGACCAGGGCGTTTAACCAGTGATCATGCATGCTGTCGAATTCGGTTCCCGGATCCTCCAGGAAGCTCTTTGGCCAACTGGACTGCTGTTGAGTGAAAATGGAGTAGCGGGCCAGATAGTCCACAATCTGGGTGATGAGACCCTTGACCATAGTGGCGGGGTAGAGTTTTGGCAGATTCGGTTCCGCTTTCAAAGATTGCATACAGCCGCAGGCGTGCGGCATGGCCTCGATAAGTTCGTTCAAATAGTCCAGGTCGCTACCCAGGAAAATGGGTTCCCAAATGGCCTCCATTTCGCCGGCTGCGGTTTTTTCGAGGCCGGGCAGATATTCCTGACGCGCAACCAGGCCGCCCGCAAAGCGCATGACCCGGGTCCAAAAAGTAATGTCGTTGCCTCCCATCACCCCGGTGGTCAATAGTTCTTTCCCGACGAAAGCCGCCAGAAACCCAATGGTGCCTTCAAGGGGAAGCGTGAGCGTGCTCACTTTCCAGGCTTCAAAGCGGACGTCGCGGTGTGCGACCGGGTTTTTGCTCAGCAGTGGACTGGAGGCAATCGCGGTTTGTCCGGAGGTGGGAAGCCACAGGGTACGCATAACCCCATCCTGTCGTCGAATGGAGCGGTCAAACAAGGTTTCCGAAAGAATTTCCTTGAGCGTGTCTTCCCCCGCGTCATAAGGGAACAACGCAGGCGTTTTTTTGCCCTTGTTTTTAGAAGCGCCCTCCAGGTCGTCGACGGGCTTTTCGCCCCATATATGTAGTTGGTGATCCGAGTAGCTCGCGTGCAGAATTATCATGCCGGGTAGTACCTGTGTTTGACTTAAAAATTGTGTGCTTCCTTTTGGAATTCAGGCTTGGTATGATAACAGATTTTTCTTTGAATGCGATTCAATTTCTTACATATTTTTGGTTACGATTGCGTAAATTAATTTATTTCACTTAATATATACATAATGAAGAACAAAAATAGTAGAATGGTTCCAGTGAACCTTCAAACCAGCACACTGATCTCAGGCGGGGCCACTGGGGTGTGCCGTCTTCACTACGGCATTTTTTCCGAGGATAATTTTGGGTATTTTGTAGAACTTGGCGGAGGAAAGGTGATTGCGGTGGATGTGCCGGACGGGGAGGCGATGCTCGCCTGTCTGGAGCGGGAGAAGTGGACGTTGTCGTCGATCCTGTTGACCCATACCCATTGGGATCATGTGGCAGGGTTGGAGGATGTATTGAAGCGGACGGGCTGTGAACTGATCGCACCGGCAGGGGCCTTCGGTGTATCGGCTGACCGTTGGGTGAAGGATGGGGAACGGTTCCAGGTGGTAAACCTGAGCGTGGCAGCGATGGATACCTCCGGTCATTCGGAGTTGGATTTTTCGTATTGGCTGCCGGAGTCGGGAATCTGCTTTTGTGGGGACACCCTGTTCGCTTGGGGCTGCGGACGCATGTTCGCGGGGCCGGCGGACCTGTTGTGGGCATCGCTTCAGAAATTGCGGGCCTTGCCGGGGGATCCCTGGCTGGCCTGTGGACATGACTATGCGGATGACAACCTGTTGTTTATGAGGCAACAGTTGTCCGCGGTGCCGCGTTTCGCCGATTTCGCGGAGCGTGTGGAGGATATGGAAACCATGCCGGTGCGCCTTTCCGAGCAGATCGAACACAATCCGTTTCTGCGCGCGGACGATCCCGAAATTGCCGAAACCTTGGGTTTGACGGGGGCGGATCCCGTAGAAGTGTTCGCACGATTAAGGGAACTGCGGAATCGACTTTGATCTTTTTGTTAAATACGATTTATGTACGTGAGATTTTCAACCACGGATGAACACGGATGGACACTGACAGTAACAAACCGATATTACAGCAACTCATGAACAAAGGGGTGCGGGTACCGCATCCCGAGTCGGTGTATGTGGACGAGTCGGTGAAGCCGGAGCGGATTGATGCATCGGTAACGCTGCATCCGGGAACCCGCCTGCAGGGGGCGGCGCTGTCGATCGGGCCCGATTCGGAAATCGGCGGGGAGAATCCGGTTACGGTGCGTAACTGTCAACTGGGCCGGGGGGTATCATTGAAAGGGGGGTATTTCGAGGGCTCGGTGTTTTTGGATAACAGTACGGTGGGGGGCTCCGCGCATGTGCGTCCCGGGTGTCTGTTTGAGGAGGAGGCGGTGGCGGCCCACGCAGTGGGGCTGAAACAGACCATTCTGTTTCCGTTTGTGACCCTGGGCAGTCTGATTAATTTCTGCGATGTGTGGATGATGGGGGGAACCAGTCGCAAGAATCACAGCGAGGTGGGCTCGTCGTTTGTTCATTTCAATTTCACCCCGCACAACGATAAAGCGACCGCTTCCCTGATCGGCGATGTGGCCCGGGGGATTTTGCTGGATCAGCCGCCCATTTTTCTGGGCGGGCAGGGGGGGGTTGTGGGGCCGGTGGAAATGGAATTCGGGGTGGTGCAGGCCGCGGGCAGTATTTCACGCAAAAGTCTGCGGGAACTGGATCACCTCTATCAATCCTCGGTGCCGCAGGAGCGCTGGCAGCCTTATCAAACCGGGTTAATTCGCCATCCGGAAGAAAAATGCCTGTTGAATCTGAAATATATCGGCGCGCTCTCGGCCTTGAAGGCGTGGTACGGGGCGTTTCGATTGCCCCTGATGTCGCCGGATGCATTCACCCGGTATTGTCTGGAAGGTGCGATGATGTTGCTGGAGGGGTCTTTGCGGGAGCGGCTGAAGCAATATGAGAAGTGGACCGGTTTGGTTTGCGCCCAACTGTCGGACGGAGTGGAACTTTCCCGATGGGAACAGCTTCCCGGACGGGTGCGTGACCAATTGACGGAATCGGCTGAATCCGAAGGGTTATCGGAGATGGTTTCCGGGTTGAAGGCGGATTCGCTCCCCTATATTCAACGCATCCAGGCGCTTTCGTCGGAACAACAACGGGTGGTACACGACTTTTTTGAACAGGAAATTAAACGTTTCACCGTTTTGGCGGATGAATGAACCCAGGAGTATCGAATGGCTAGATTATTTGGAACGGATGGTGTGCGAGGCATTGCAAATGTGGGCAATATGAGCGCGGAAAACGTATTGGAAATTGGCCGGGCCACCGCCCAGGTATGCAAAAACCAGAAGCATGTGTCCAAAACCGCGCGTCGGCGGATCGTGATTGGCAAAGATACCCGCGCCAGCGGGTACATGCTGGAAAACGCACTTTCGGCGGGGATTTGCTCAATGGGAGTGGATGTGCTGCTTTTGGGGCCACTGCCCACTCCGGGTATTGCGTTTACGACCATGAGCATGCGGGCGGATGCGGGACTGGTGTTGTCCGCATCCCACAATCCTTTCGAAGACAACGGGATCAAAATCTTCGGCGGTGACGGCTTTAAGTTGCCAGACGAAATGGAGGATGAGATTCAGGACTTGATCGAATCGGGGCGGGTGAAGGAGTTTCGTCCCACCTCCAACGAAGTGGGACGGGCCAAGCGGATTGAAGACGCGAGCGGGCGCTACAACGTGTTTTGCAAAAACACCTTCCCTGACGCGGTGACGCTGGAGGGGCTGCGGATCGTGCTGGATTGCTCGAATGGAGCAACCTACAAAGTGGCCCCGGTTATTTTCCAGGAACTGGGGGCGGAAGTGTTCGCCATTCATAATGAGCCCGACGGCACCAACATCAATGACAACTGCGGTTCCCAGCATACCGATGATCTGATCGACAAAGTTAAAGAGACCCGCGCGGATGTGGGATTGGCGTTTGACGGGGACGGGGATCGCCTGATCGCGGTGGACGAAAAGGGTGAAGAGCTGACCGGTGATCACATCATCGCGATTTTGGCCAAGCACATGAAGCAGCAGGGCCGCCTGAAAAATAATCGGGTGGTAACCACGGTCATGAGCAATTTCGGTTTCCTCAAGGCGATGGAGAAACTGGGCATCGAACAGACCCAGTCGGATGTGGGCGATCGTTACGTACTTAAGGAAATGCTCGCACACGATGCGGTTCTGGGCGGGGAGGCCAGTGGGCACCTTATTTGCCGGGAGTATCATAACACCGGCGATGGCATCATCGCGGCCTTGCAAGTGCTGAGGGCGATGCGGGAACAGAAGAAACCCCTTTCGGAATTGTCCAAGGTCATGAGTCTCTATCCGCAGAAGCTGATCAATGTGAATGTGAATGACAAGCCGCCCCTGAGTGAGGTGAAATCCATTCAGGAGGCGGTCACTGCCGCGGAGTCGACCTTGAACGGGCAGGGACGGGTGTTGATCCGGTACAGCGGTACCCAGTCCATGTGTCGGGTGATGGTAGAGGGCCCGACAGTGGCCATGACGGATACGCTGGCATCCGATATCGCGCGGGTGGTGTCTAAGTCCCTGGGTGGAATTTGAGGTCCATTCTCATTAGTCTGTGGCTACTGCTGACTTCCACCGGATTGGCGGCGGCGGAATCGTCATCGGTCATTGCGCATGACTGGGGACCGTTTTATCGGTCATGGACGGATGTACACGGCAATCAGCGGACCCGCTTTCTGGGGCCCATAGGTGAGCATATGGTCAGTCCGGAGGAGGATACGCTGCATGCGTTCCGTCCGTTGTACTTTACCTGGCGGGTGGAAAACGAGGATGCGCGTCGTTCCGAGGTGTTGTGGCCGCTCTATTCCCGGCGCAGCCGGGAGGAGCGGGTGTACTGGCGCTTTCTGCTGACCGTTTTCTGGAACTGGGACGTGGAGGATTCGGATTCCCGCTGGCGCATCTGGTCGCTGCCGTTTTATTTCCAGGGTCGCGACACCCATGGCGAGACCTATCTGGCCCTGTTCCCGATTGCGGGAAGAATTCATGAGTTCTTTTTCTGGGACCGCATCGATTTCACCCTGTTTCCACTGTATGTGAAGAGTCAGTTGAATGAAATCGAGGCTGTTTCGTATCTGTGGCCCTTTTATTCGCGTACAAGCGGCCCCGGTATCGACCGCTTCCGCGTGTTTCCTTTTTACGGCTATTCGGAAATGGAGAGTGTGGGGCGCAAAACCTTTGTGATGTGGCCGTTCTGGAATCAAGTCCATTACACCATGCCGAAATCGCAGGGGAAAGGCTGGATTTTATTTCCGCTGCTGGGACATCTCAAGTTGACCGATCAGGATACCTGGTGGTTTCTGCCCCCGATTTTCCGGTACTCCATTGGAGAGGAACAGAACCGCTTGTTTGGTCCCTGGCCGATTGTCCAGAGGGAAGAGGGGGAAGTGGATAAATTTTATCTTTTTCCGATCTATGGCCGGAAGCAACACAAGGGGATCGACCGACGGTTTTTGTTGTGGCCGGTGGGGCACTATGAAAAATCCGAGCAGGCAACGGGAGTCAAAACCAAATTTTTTGTGGTTCCCTTCGTGCAACGCTTCCGGGAAAAGCCTTCCGAAGCGATGGGGGGCGAGGCGCAGTCGAGTTCCTATACCAAGATCTGGCCGTTGTTTTCCCATTTAACCCGGGAGGCCGGAGATATCCGGCGTACCGCGTTTTTGGATTTCAACCCGCTGCGCGGCGGACCGCTTGAACGGAATTATGCCCCGTTCTGGCAATTGTATGTGCGCGAGCAAGTGCGGGACGAGGTGGATACCGAGATCCTGTGGGGCTTGTACCGCTATGCGGCCCGGGGAGACGGGTACCGCTACCGAAGTCTGTTTCCCTTGTTTTCCTGGAGTCGCGGAGCAGACGAAGGCCATTTCTCTTTTTTGAAGGGGTTGCTGGGCCGACGCCGGGAAGATGAGAAAAGTGTTTGGCAAGTTCTGTACCTTTTCAAATTTGGCGATAAGGAGACAGACTGAATGTTTATCCGTGAACCATATGAATGTCCCGAGTGCTCCAACTTATTTGCCAAGTGGGGTCATAACGGGTTGGCGTTTTGCCAGTTGATCGGGCAGGCGGTGATTCTGAATACAAGGGCCTTTCTGCTCATCCCGGTGATGTTTAAAAAACGCATTTTCCCGGAGGTGGCCTATCAACTCTTTTTCACCGGAATCCGCAGTTTGCCGGTGATCAGTGTGGTGGCGTTGTTCATCGGCATGATCTTCGCGATTCAAACCGGGTTGGAACTGCAGCGGTTCGGTCAGGAGGTGCAGGTGGGCGGCGCGGTGGCGGTGGTGATGTTCCGGGAAATGGGACCTTTTATGACCGGTCTGATCATTGCGGCTTCGGTGGGCGCGAGCATCGGAGCGCAGTTGGGGACCATGACGGTGAGTGAAGAAATCTCCGCTCTGGAAATCATGTCGATCGACCCGATTCGCTTTCTGGTAATGCCGCGTCTGGTGGGGTTGATGGTGATGATGCCCCTGCTGACCCTCTACACGGACATTCTGGCCATTGCCGGCGGGGCGATTATCGGAGTCACCCAATTGGGAGTCGAATTGCAGGCTTACATCGATAACGTGGTCTTATATGCGGAAAACAAGGATTTGTACACCGGATTGTTCAAAGCGGTAGTGTTCGGATTTATCATCAATATGGTGGCCTGCCACCAGGGACTGACCACCACCGGTGGGGCGGTGGGCGTGGGCAAAGCGACCCGCTCCACGGTGGTGATTTCCTTCCTGGTCATTCTGGTTACCGGGTTCATTCTAACCAAGATTTTTTACGGATGATTGAATTTGTCAACATGCGAAAAGAGTTCTCCGGGAAGCCCGTGCTTCGCGGACTCAACCTGCATATCAAGAAAGGGGAAACCATTTCGCTGGTGGGGACCTCCGGCGCGGGGAAAAGCGTAACCTTGAAACATATGGTGCGGTTATTGGAAGCGACCTCGGGCGAACTGCTCATCGACGGTGAGAATATTCTGGATCTGGATAAAAAAGGGTTGGCAAAAATAAGGAAACGATTCGGGTATCTGTTTCAGGGCGCCGCCCTGCTGCAATGGATGTCGGTGTACGACAACGTGGCCCTGCCGCTTCGCGAAAACAGTCGGATGTCAGAGGATGAGATCCATGAACGGGTGGAGGCAGTGCTGGAGAAAGTCAATCTGTCCCTGGCTGCGGATAAATTTCCGGCGGATCTTTCCGGGGGAATGCAGAAACGGGCGGGCTTGGCGAGGGCGGTGGTGACGGAACCGGATATTCTGCTATACGACGAGCCCACCTCCGGACTGGACCCGGTGACTTCACGGACGATTGACCGGTTGATTTCCGATTTGCAGAAGGATCTGGGCGTGACATCGGTGGTAGTCACCCACGACATGATCAGCGCGTTGACGATTTCCGACCGTATCGCGATGCTGCATCAGGGAACCGTATCGGAAGTCAGCGAACCTGAAGAATTTCTGCGCTCCAAAAACGAAGTCGTGCGGGACTTCCTGGACTCGCAGTGTATCAGTCCCAATTTTTTTGAAGAATTCCCCGAGAGGATCCTGTCATGAGTAAACGAAAAAAACGAAATGATGTCACCACCGAAATTGTGGTGGGCGCCTTTATGTTCAGTATTCTGGTGATTCTGCTCACGATTACAGTGGTGATCAGCCAGAACAAACTGTTCCAGAAAACCTACGTATTGGAGGCCGTATTCCCTAATGTGGGCGGTTTGAAAGAGGGGGAGCCGGTGTTTGTGCGCGGGGTTCGGGTGGGAAATGTGGAACGAATTGAGATGGATGACGAAAATACCGGGGTGGTGGTACGCTTGCGATTGCGTCGGGACTTCAAGTTATACGAGGATTATGAACTGTATGTGGAACCCTCTTCC
This sequence comes from Kiritimatiellia bacterium, assembly GCA_018401235.1. Classification (GTDB taxonomy): domain Bacteria; phylum Verrucomicrobiota; class Kiritimatiellia; order SS1-B-03-39; family UBA6053; genus UBA6053. Next base: position 4,077 of record JAGYLC010000033.1, on the reverse strand, counting down.
ATGTTGGGAGGGATGCGACTCATCGTGGATGAAGGCTCAAGTCACCTCGAGAAAATCCCCAGATCCGAGTATGAGAATCTGGTGGGATCTCCCGCGAAAGATATGCTGGCGGAGGCCACCAAAACCATCGAAATGATTCGTGAAGCCCTGGTGGAGGGCGGGGTGCTTGACAATATCAGTACCTTGACAGAAAATCTTGCCTCCATTTCGGGCAAAATTAATTCCGGTGAGGGAACCATTGGCCTTTTGATTCAGGATGATGCCCTGTATGACAATGCCCAGTCGTTGCTGGCGGACCTTGGGACCGCGGCTGAGGATTTTCAGGAGGTGGCCCGGGATGTCAAAACGGTCACCGGGCAGATTGCCGAGGGAAAAGGAACTATTGGCAAACTGTTGAGCGAGGATGAGGCCCTGTATGAGGATCTGGCGGATACCATGGTTGCCCTGAAAACGTTTGCGGAAAATCTGGCGGAACAGGAAGGAACTCTGGCCCGTCTGATCAATGATGAGGCCCTGTACATCAAAGTCGTGTCGCTGGTAGATGAGGCCAGAGCTACGATCGACGACTTTCGGGAAACCGCGCCCATCACTACCTTCAGCTCCATTTTCTTCGGAGCGTTTTAAAAATCGATGTATCTGTTGAGAGGAATACGACTATGAGAGTGCTTACGGGAATTCAGCCATCCGGGAAACTGCATCTGGGAAATTATTTTGGTGCCATGAAGCCGGCCTTGGCCCTGCAGGAGGAAAACGAGGTTTTTTTGTTTATCGCCAATTATCACGCCCAAACCACGGTGAAGGACGCGGAGAAATTGCGGGAGTATACCCGCGAGGTGGCGTTGGATTTTCTGGCCTGCGGATTGGATCCGGCCAAAACGGCATTTTATCGGCAAAGCGATGTGCCGGAGGTCCACGAACTGGCCTGGTTGCTCAGCGTGGTGTGTCCGATGGGACTGCTGGAGCGGGCGCACAGCTACAAAGACAAAACCGCCAGGGGGATCGACGCAAATCATGCCCTGTTCGCCTATCCGGTGTTGATGGCGGCGGATATTCTGTGTGTGAACGCGGATTCGGTTCCGGTGGGGCGGGACCAGAAGCAGCATTTGGAAATTGCCCGGGATCTGGCCGGAAAATTTAATCGGCAGGCAGGCGAAGACGTATTTACACTGCCTGATCCCATGATCCGGGATGCGGTGGCGATCGTGCCGGGGGTGGACGGCCAGAAAATGTCCAAATCCTACGGAAACACCATTGATATCTTCGGTCCACCGAAGCAGGTGCGGAAAACCATTATGAAAGTGGTTACGGACAGTGCGGCGTTGGAGGATAAAAAAGACCCCGATACCTGCAACGTGTTCGCGTTGTACAAGCTTTTCGCTGACGATGAGGAGCAACACGCACTCGCCGCCCGCTACCGCGAGGGGGGAATGGGATATGGAGAGGCTAAAAAAGCTCTGGCGGATAAAGTAGAGGCCTTTTTTGCGCCCTATCGCGAAAAACGAGCTGAATTGGAGCGGGATCCCGATCAAGTGGAGGCGGTGTTGCTCGACGGTGCCGCCCGCGCCCGCAAAGCCATTGAACCTGTATTGTCCGCGGCCCGTAAAGCTGTGGGATTGGAGTAAAAGATATGAGTGATGTGACGGAAGAGTACAACGTGAAGCTGGAAGTGTTCGAGGGCCCCCTGGATCTGCTGCTCTTCCTGATTAAAAAAGAGGAAGTGGATATTTACGACATCCCGATCGAGCGAATTTGCGATCAGTATAACCAGCATCTGAACGTGATGCGGATGCTGGACTTGAATATCGCCGGAGAATTCATGGTGATGTCGGCCACCTTGATGTTGATCAAAAGTCGACTGCTGTTGCCCGAAGAGGAGCGGCCCGAATTGGAAGAGGACGAAGAGGATCCCCGCTTGGATCTGGTGCGGCAGTTGGTGGAGTACAAACGCTTCAAAGACGCCGCCAATACCCTGGAGGAACTGGAGGAGTCCCAACACAATGTCTTTTTCCCAGAGGGGGATCATGTGGCCATCGGCAAAGATTCGGGCCTGGCCCTGCGGGATGTGAGCATTTTCGATCTGCTGAGCAGTTTCAGCGATATTTTGAAGCGGGCCAAAGACGAAGAGCTGCGCGAAATCTTCACCGAAAAATATACGGTGGCGGACAAAGTCGACTATCTAATGAACGAGATCGTGCGCAAAGGAAAAAAGAAAAGCCTGCACGCGCTGTTCAAAGACATGCGCTCCCGCAGCGAGATGGTCTGCACGTTTTTGGCGATTTTGGAACTGATCAGGATGAAGCAGCTTCGGGCCGCCCAGGAACCGGGGGAGTTCACGGATATTTTGTTGCTGAAAGCCGAGGATGCCGAACCGGAATTTTTGGAAGAACGCCCTATGTCGGATGTGTTGGGAGAATACGGCGATGCATAATGCGGATGTGATACCGGAAATTAAAGAAATTCTCTGCGCGATGCTGTACGCGACCCGCGAGCCGCTCACGCTTCGTCAGATGGTGAACGTGTTCAAGCGCACGGCGGAAAACTACGAAGGAGTGGAAGCCAGCTTCATCGAAATCACGGTAGCGGATGTGGAATCCGCCCTGGAGGAACTGACGATTGACTTGCGCGAGCATCGATTGGGCCTGGAAGTGGTGGAAATCGCGGGTGGGTTCCGACTTCGCAATGTGAAAAGCGCGGGTCCGTGGCTGCGGGAACTGCTGGACAAGGGCAAATCCGCCAAACTGTCCAAACCCGCCCTCGAAACCCTGTCGATCATTGCCTATCGCCAGCCTCTGCAACGGTCGCAGATCGAATCCATCCGCGGGGTGGCGGCCGACTCTATCGTTCGCAATTTGCTGGAAATGGGATTGGTGAAAGTGGTGGGGCGAAGCGAGTTGCCCGGAAAACCCTGGTTATACGGAACCACCCAGGCTTTTCTGGAGCACTTTGGCCTCAACAGCCTCGACGAACTCCCCGGCATGGCCGAGATGCGTCGAAATCTGGAGCAGCGCGAATTGGAACTGCAGGCACAAGCAGAAACAGAAACTGCGGAAAATTCTGTGGAGGAGGAACCTGTATCCGATTCTGAACCGGAGCAAACACATGACACAGAACTCCCGGAGAATGAAAAGTAGGACAGGCATTCCTGCCTGTCTCGCGGGAAGGGTCTCTGGATCTGCACCTAAACCCATCCCCCAAAGCAAAAGTGGGACAGGCACCTGTCCGACGAAGGCTTGCCGAAGTCTGATTCCTGCCTGTCTCTCTGGAAGGATCTTTTGGACAGTAACAGGGCAAAATAATTGGGGGCAGAATGATGGCACTGAATGGGTTGAGTGGTTGAGTAGTTAGGTGGTTACCGCACCTGTCATCTCCTGACGCAGATTTCATCCGCAATCTACCTCATAATTTAACGCTTCAGCTTTTTGAATTCCCCGACCAATTCTGAATACAAAGCATCGGCATCCGCACCCAGACACTCGCAGACCGAATAGAATTCGACTACGTCAAGACGGCGTTCTCCCTTTTCCATCCGCCATACAAAAACCCGATAATTTCTTGAATCTCTAGTTCTCATGCAATTTAACTATAGAACACCCACCCGGTGAAGAAGCGCATGGCCCGACATTTATTTATCCCCCTCCTGACAGGATTTTTTTTTGGTTTCGGGCTGTTATCCGCAGGGGAACGAATGGGGAGTTTACAGGGTGAAGAAAGAATCCACAGCCCGGTAGCGCTGATCGAAGGCTATCTTCGCTACCGGGACACTATCTGGCGCTTGCATCCCCCTCTGCAAGAGGAACCCTTCGACTCCATTGAAAATTCCGAAGGGGATGGATGGTATGAAAAAGCCTGGTCCCGCTGGTTGGCGTTGCCGGGATGGTTTGTGCAGCATGGACAAGGCCCGGATGCCCTGACGGAGAAGTTTCAGTCCGTCCTCTGGCACCGTGGGCAAGTCGAATCGTTGCGAATCTGGGAGCATCCCGGTCGGGAAATGCTGTACATCGGACTGGAAACACCGGGGAAGGGGGTGCAGGTACTCGACCAATATCCCGCGCCGGACTGGGAGATGCGCAAGGGGGA
>JAGYLC010000032.1 GCA_018401235.1 Kiritimatiellia bacterium | reverse complement strand
TCCGCGAGGCACGGGAAGCGGGGTTGGTGCAGTAAACAAACTCTTGAGAGGATATTTAGAAATGTCTTACTTTCCTTTCACTTTGGCATTGATCGATTATGAAGATAGCGTAACGTTTGCCTCAATTATCCACTTTGTTTCTATACCTTTAGGAGAACCCGCATGAAGCTGACTGTAAATCGTGATGACTTGTTTGAAGCCCTAACCGGAGTTCAGTCGGTGGTGAGTACCCGCAGTACCATCCCGGTGCTGGCCAACGTGTTGTTGGAAGCGAAGGAGTCGGCACTGATGTTGACCACTACCGATATGGAATTAAGTGTAAGCACCCACGTATCGGCCGAAGTATCCAAAACGGGAATCACCACTCTTCCGGCTAAACGACTGTATTCGGTGATCCGGGAGCTACCATCCCAGTCGATCCAGTTGGAAGTGGATGATCAAAATTGTGCCACCATCGAGTGCGGGTCCAGTTTCTTTAAAATAATGGGATTATCCGCAGACGACTATCCGGAAATTCCACAGCCGGAGGAGAATCAGTCGTACTCCCTGGATCCTGCCACCCTCAAACACATGTTGAAGTGTGTGCAGTACTCCGCCTCGGTGGATGAAACGAGGTATGTGCTGAACGGCATTCTGTTCAGCTTCAAGGATGCGAAATTGACCGTGGTGGCCACGGACGGCCGTCGCCTGGCCCTTTGTGAAAATGAAGTTGATTTTCCCGAGGAAAATGAGTTGGATATGGTAATCCCGGCCAAGGCCATTAATGAACTGCTCCGCAACATGAACGACGACGGCTCCGTAAAATTGGTGGCGGCGGGCAATCAGGTGATTTTTGAAATAGACCGGATGCGCCTGATTTCAAAATTAATCGACGGAACCTTCCCGAATTATCAGCAGGTGATTCCCGCCCAGTGCGAAGAACGGATCGCCATTGAACGGGAAACCCTGTTGCATGCGGTACGCCGGGTGGCTTTGGTTACCAACGAGCAATCGAATTCGATCCGGTTGAACTTTAGTGAAAATAATTTGCAGGTGCTCAGCTCCACCCCGGATGTGGGGGAAGCGAAAGAGCGGGTGCCGATTAAATACAGCGGCCCTGAGATGAATATCTCCTACAACCCCGAATTCCTGTTGGCTCCCCTGCGGGTGCTGGACAGCGATGAAGTCTATCTGGAATTGACCGACGAGTTGAGTCCGGGGGTACTGAAATCGGATATCAGCTTCCTCTACGTGATCATGCCCATGCGCATGCAATAAACCGATGAAAGCACTTTTCTCCAGCTTGGCCGTGTTTCTTCTGATGAGTACCGGATGTGTCACGGGTGGATCCCGTTATCAGGTGAATGTCGGAAATGGAAATCCAGCCCTGCCTATTCAGAATGTTCGACTAGAAGCGGATGGAAATTCCCTTCCGGATTTTCCGGTGATTGCGCCCAGTAAAGTAGCGGCGGGGCGCCCCCTCAAAGGCGAACTGCCCGAACAAATCACGGTTTCCTGGAGAGACCCGAGTGGTAAGAATTTTAAGGAAACCCTTCCGGTAAGGTCACAAGTCCGACCGGATTTCAGGGGTCAACTGGTATTCGACATTTCCGCGGATAACAAGCTGACCCTGACCGAAGTGGCTTCTGAAGGATCCGAACTGTCCACCATGCCCTGGGCGATGCCGGAGTCATGGGAGGGAAGTATCCAGGTTCCCGGGATGAATGAATAGCCACTCACGCGGAAGATCGATTATTCTTTGGATCGGTCAGATTCGATGCGCTGCCGATGCGGGTGTTGATGGTGGCATCGGCGATGGAGCGCCCATCCCGCATTAAAACGCCTTTCCGCTCATTCCAGGGGCGGGGCTTTGCTTTGACTACCAGATAATGATTATTGGTGAAGGGAAAGAGGGCATCCAGCACTTTGGCAATTTTCAGGAAGGGATACAGAATGCTGTAAATCCGAAATTGCTTAGCGAATTTGCGTAAGTCCTGTTGATCCATCATCACCCCTTTCGCTTCGGTGGGCGACTGGGGATGCGGGGAGGCGTTCCCGGCGGCAAATTGCAGCCAGGTGTCGATAAACTCGACAAAGAAGCCGCCGTAGGGCTGGCTTTCCACGATATCATAGCCGTTTTTGGAAATCGCATATAAATCATGCTGACGGTACCCTGGCCGGACATGCCCGTGTTTTTCGTCGGTCAACTTCAACAGATGACGCAAGCCCCGGATCACGGAAAACGACTTTACATGCGGGACATTGATCAACAGTTCCCCGGTAGATTTAAGGCAGCGGTGACATTCCTTCATAAACAAGGCGTCGTCACGGATATGTTCCAGATAATCGATCACCACAATGGTATCAAAGCTGTTGTCCTCAAACGGAAGCTCCGCCCCTTCGATCAGGGCTACCTGTTCTTCGCCAAAGAGATTCCGCATGGAGGCGACCGCTTTGTTGCTAGAGTCCACACTCATCCACTGTCCCCCGTTTCGACGGAGCATGTAGGGGATGACGCCATTGTCTCCTCCCACATCCAGGCAGATTTTCCCCTGGGTGGGTGAGAGCAGACGCTGAAGATTTTTCAGCTTGGCCTGTTTCGTTAAAGATTTTTTAAACAGTCGTACCTGCCAGGCGGCGGAACTGTCCGGGTCTAAAGAGTCGTGCATGATGAGAAGTGGGTGGGTCGTTTGGGAATCGGGTATTGACGTTGTCTTGATATGACAGATAGTGTTCTTTATCCGGTAATCCGTCGCAAGACAATATTGTAACCCATTAAAATGCACCTATGAAACCACAACTGCCTGAATCCATACACGTCACGATCTCCAAGAGGGATCCTGTTTCCGTCTCCGAACACACCCGGGTTCGGGAGGCCCTGCGGCACCTTACAGAAACGCTGCGGGATCCGAATACAGATTTACCCTATCTGGCGGGGCTGGTGAATAACGATGTTTGTTCAATGGATTACCCCCTGCACATGAATTGTGCTTTGGATCCCATTACTTTCGTGGATCGGCACGGGACCCGGGTCTATCGCAGGACGCTGTCCTTTTTATTGGCGAAGGCGGTGCATGCTTGCTTTCCAAGCGCTAAATTCGCGGTGGAACACAGCCTGGGCGATGCCTATTACTGCAGTTTTCAGATGGAGGATCGTCCGGGGATCCGGGCTTCGGAACTGGATGCAATCCGGAATCGGCTCCAGGAGTTGATCGACGCGGATATTCCGATCAACCGTCGTTCCATTTCCTACGAAGAGGCTGAACGGCGGCTGGTGGAGCAGGGGCTGACGGATAAACTCAATCTGCTCCAATACCGGAACCCGCCCATGATCACCATGTACGAGTGCGAGGAGTTCGCGGATGCCGGTTTGGGAGTCCTTGCCCCCCGGAGCGGCTGCGTACCCGCGTATTGCCTGCTGGACTATGAACCGGGTTTCGTGATCCAATTCCCCAAATGGGATGTGGAGAAAAAACGTCTATACTTACCTGATTTCGAGCGACAGCCCAATTTATTCACGATCATCCAGGAGTATAAGCAGTGGGGCAAAGTGATTGGGGTCACCACTGTCGGCGACTTGAACAGCCTGATTGCCCATCGGAAAGAGAAGGCGTTCATTCGCATTGCGGAAACCCGACACGAGAAACATCTGGGCGACATCGCGGAACAAATCGCCCAAAATCACGATCAAATCAAGTGGATTCTGATCGCGGGTCCCAGTTCCGCCGGGAAAACCACCAGTTCCAAACGACTGATGGTGCATTTGCAGGTGAACGGGCTGCGTCCGGTGCGCCTGGAACTCGATAATTATTTTAGGGGGTTGGACCACACTCCCCGACATGCGGATGGGAGTTATGATTTCGAGCATTTAGAGACCATCGATCTTGAACTTCTCAACCGCCATTTGGAGCAACTGGATCGGGGAGAGGAAATCGAATTACCTACTTTCAATTTTATTGAAGGAAAACCGGACTATCTGGGTAACCGACTGAAACTCGAGGAAGATCAGGTGGTGGTCATCGAGGGCATCCACGCCCTCAATCCACGACTGACGCAGCAGTTGCCCGCCGCCCATAAATTTCGAATCTACATCAATGCCATCACCCAACTCAAACTGGACAATAATAACCGCCTCTCCACCACCGATTTGCGGTTGATTCGGCGAATCATCCGCGATTACAATCACCGGGGGCATGACGCCAAGCAAACCCTGGCCATGTGGCCCAGTGTGCGTTCCGGAGAGAAGAAGTGGATTTATCCCTTTCAGAAAGAGGCCGAAGTCACCTTCAACAGCAGCCTGGATTATGAGTTGGCGGTGTTAAAGCCCTTCGCGGAACCGCTGTTGCACGCCGTGAAACCCACCGATCACGTGTACGGGGAAGCCAGACGGCTGCAGGACTTCCTCAGCATGGTGGTCGGAACCGCACCCACCCATGTTCCGCCCCATTCTCTGCTGCGGGAATTTATCGGGGGAAGTATCTATGAAGAGGATTTGTAATGGCGGATGATCGCGTGCGTCTGGATAAATGGCTGTGGGCGGCCAGGTTCTACAAAACCCGGCCACTGGCGCAGAAGGCCATCGACGGGGGGAAAGTCCGCGTGGACGGAGCCAGGGCCAAACCGGGAAAGCAGGTTCAGGTAGGCCAAAAATTGGAAATAAAAGTGGGGCAGGATCGGTTTGAAATCGAAATACGCGGACTCTCGGCCAAGCGGGGTCCCGCCCCGGTGGCCCGGCAGTTGTATGAGGAATCCGCCGGAAGCATTCGTGAACGCGAGCAGGCGGGTGAAGCCCGTCGCCTGGCCGCCAAATCGGAGCCGGACATGGGGGGACGCCCAGACAGTTATCAGCGACGGGTCCTGAAGCGGTTTAAACAAAAAAACGAACTTTTGTAACAGTCGCAAAAAATGCAAGTGGAGATGTCCCACGGATAGCCCTGCCGGACCACGGATGAATGTAGAGGTTGGGACCACGGATAGCCTTGCCGGACCACGGATGAATGTAGAGGTTGGGACCACGGATAGCCTTGCCGGACCACGGATGAATGTAGAGGTTGGGACCACGGATAGCCCTGCCGGACCACGGATGAATGTAGAGGTTGGGACCACGGATAGCCCTCCCGGACCACGGATGAATGTAGAGGTTGGGACCACGGATAGCCCTGCCGGACCACGGATGAATGTAGAGGTTGGGACCACGGATAGCCTTGCCGGACCACGGATAGAAATAAGCTCACGAATCTTATCCCGTTGGGATAGAACACACAGACTTTACCCGTACCCATCCGTGGTCCGGCAGGGCTATCCGTGGTCTCTTTTGTTATCCTGAAATCCGCGTTGATAAAAAAACATGATTTTTTCGCGGAAAACATCCGTTTGGCCGTTCGGGTAGGTGAACGTGGAAAATTCCTTTTTCACGTCGTCAACCAACTGGAGAATAATCATGATCAGTATGAATAATGCAGCAAATCCTGGAAAAGTCACTATTCCCCCGGATTCGCAGCAGAGCGCTTGAAGAAGAGTGGGTCTAAAAAGTGGTAAAATGAGTGGGGCGTACCGGAAAACTCCGGCAAGGAAAAATGGAGTAATCGCATGCACTTTGTAGAAGTGGTGATGGGAGGATCTGGCGGAGTACGCCGAAACCAAGCTGAATAAAGGAGATGGTGGCTGGTGCAGGCGCCCTGCAATCTTCGAGCAGTGGAGGCGAAAGATGGCGGCAAGCGATCCAAACTAAGCGCGGGTCAAGGCCCTTCGGCTCCAATACGTGCCCCAGCCGGTATCACAAGAGTCGGCGGCGGGATAACCGTAGTTCCCTCGGTCCCCGAGGGGAAACTGCGGAACGTAATCGTAGTTCCCTCGGTCCCCGAGGGAAAACCGCGGAACGCAATCGTAGTTCCCTCGGTCCCCGAGGGAAAACTGCGGAACGCAATCGTAGTTGCCTCGGTCCCCGAGGGAAAATCCCCGGGGACTAAGGCTCCGCATTCCTTCCCCGATTTTCGGGATAGCTAGACCCCAGACCTCAGTTTATATCGTATTTTGACAGCAAGGGTTCGCAGATTCACATGTGTGTTTATGATCAACTTCCAAACTCGGAGCTCGCTCGGAGTGCGGAGAAATTCACTACGGGCATCCTGCTTTCGGGCAGGCGCGCCAAGCTCCCTTCGACGAGCTCCCGTTCTTACACCAGCAAGTGTCCGCGAAGTCCGTGTCGTCCGCGGTTGTTTTTATTTGCTTCGGATTTTGTCAACCACGGACGGCGCGGACCCCACGGACCCATGCGGAAGGATGTTAGGCAAGTGGCTTCACTTTGGATCCGTTCCCGCATTTGTATCTGCGATTGAAAATGCGGATTTCATCACTTAAACTGAGGTCTGGAGAGATGGCTAGCCGCAGGTTCTGTTCAATTCGTCAGACAAGCGCTGACGGGGGGTCTGACCGTGAACGATCAGCCTTTACAATCAACCATCTTGTCAGGAGGGAACTGTTAAAAGAAGCAATTGAATCTGGCGATCAAATTCAGCGTAAATATAATTTTTTAAACTGAGTTCTGGGCTGGGTGATGCAGGAATCATACGGTCCGACTTTTCCACACGCTCCTTCAAGTCATTTTATGTAAGTAATTCATTTGTAATAGCATATACCCCTTAGCTTGACGCGCATGCCCAAAGGGGTTTAACCCGTCAGCACGGGGCAACGCCTCTTTGGTTTGACCGTCAATCTGTCTGCCGCCCCCAAAGGGGTCGCACTCCTCCTTCGAATCCTACATCCATGAGCCGGAAGGGTAAAAGTTAAAGAGGCCGAAGGCTTTTCGAACAGGGTCTAGCTAGACCCCGTTCGAAAAGCTCGCTACGCTTTTGGTTCGAAGTTGGACGTTCAGCATTCTATGTTGGACGTTCGAATTTCCCCAACTTGCCAAATCCCTACTCCCAACTTCTAATCCGACGACTTTGAGATTTTCAAGGAACGCTTCCTGGGAATGCTGACTTTCCCGACCATCTTCATTTTCTTTTACCGGCTTTCTGGTTTCAGGAGCTTGCGTTTGCGGCCGATGTCGCCGCCGTAACAGCGGGAAGTCACACCCTTTGCGGGGACGGTTTCACGGGCGATAATGTTGCGTCCGATGGCGGCCTGCACCGCGATGGGGAATTGCATACGGGGAATTTCGTCGCGGAGTTTTTTGCAGATGTTGCGTCCGATGCCTTCGGCTTTGTCGCGGTGGACGATGGCGGCAAAGGCATCGACGGGTTCTCCATGAACGAGGATCTCCATTTTCACCAAATCGTTTTCGCGGTAGCCCTCGTATTCATAGTCCATGCTGGCGTAGCCGTGACTGAGACTTTTGAGCTTGTCGTAAAAATCAATCACAATCTCGTTGAGGGGAATGTGGCAGGTGAGAATCAGCCGGTTTCCGTCCACGGTTTCGGTAGTGGAGATTTCTCCGCGGCGGTCGCGTATGAGGTTCATGAGTTCGCCCACCACCTCGTTGGGACAGATGATGGTGGTGCGAAGAAAGGGTTCTTCGATATGATCGATGGTAGTGGGGTCGGGGAGATGAACGGGATTGTCGATGATGACTTTTTCGCCGTCACTCAGGTATACCTCATACACCACGCCGGGGTAGGTGGAGATGATGTCCACATCGTATTCACGTCTCAGGCGCTCCTGGATGATTTCCATGTGCAGCAAGCCCAGAAACCCACAACGGAATCCGAAGCCCAGCGCCACCGAGGACTCGGCGATCCAGGTGAAGGAGGCATCGTTGAGGGAGAGCTTTTCGATGGCGTACTTGAGTTTTTCGTACTCGGATCCGTCCACCGGATACACCCCGCAGAACACCATGGGATGCACTTCCTGGAAACCGGGCAGCGCATCTTTCGCAGGATCGTCTTTGCGGGTAATGGTGTCGCCAATTTTAATATCCGACGATTCTTTGATATTGGCGATGATATATCCGGTCTCGCCCGCGGACAATTTGGGGAGCTTGCGCATGGCGGGCCCGAAAACCCCCACTTCTTTCACCTCGAATTCCTTGCCGGTGGCCATGAGCTGGATTTTGGTTTTGGGGATGATCTCGCCGTCGAACACCCGCACATAGGTCACCACCCCGCGGAAGGCATCGTAGTAGGAGTCGAACACCATGGCGCGGGTGCCCTGGGTTTCGTCGGTGGTGGGCGGGGGCACGCGTTGGACAATCGCCTCCAGCACCGCTTCGATGCCCAGTCCGGTTTTGGCACTGACGCACAGGGCCTCCTCCATGGGGATGGCCAGCAGATCCTCCACCTGTTTGCGCACGGCCTCGATGTTGGCGTTGGGCAAATCGATTTTGTTGATGACCGGGACGATTTCCAGCTCCTGTTCCATGGCCAGCATCACGTTGGCCACCGTCTGCGCCTCCACGCCCTGGGCGGCATCCACCACCAGTATGGCGCCTTCGCAGCCGGCCAAGCTGCGGGTGACCTCGTAGGAGAAGTCCACGTGACCGGGGGTGTCGATGAGATTGAACTGATAGCGCTCGCCGTCCTCCGCGTCGTAGTACATGGACACCGGATGGGCCTTGATGGTGATGCCGCGCTCCCGCTCCAGATCCATGTCGTCGAGCATCTGTTCGGTCATATCCCGCAGGTCCACCGCTTTGGTCAACTGCAGGATGCGGTCGGCAAGGGTCGATTTGCCATGATCGATATGGGCGATAATGGAAAAATTTCGTATATGGGACAGGTCTCTACTCATACAAAATCAGGTGGGAACGGGCTTACGCCTCCACTTCGGGCGGCAGGTCCAATTGAATGTGGACATCGTGCAGTTGCTTGGCATCCACAGGGGAGGGGGCGTCCATCATCAGGTCGATGCCCTTGTGGTTTTTGGGGAAAGCGATGACGTCGCGAATGGTGTTGCCACCCGCCATCAGCAAGGCCAGACGGTCGAATCCGAGGGCGATACCTCCGTGGGGAGGAGCCCCGTAGGCAAGGGCGTTGAGCAGATGTCCGAAACGGGATTCTTTTTCCTCTTCGGAAATTTTCAGCAGGTCGAACATTTTTCCCTGTTGCACCGGATCGTGAATCCGAATACTGCCGGAGCCCAGTTCCACCCCGTTGAGCACAATGTCATACGCGACCGCGCGCACCTGGGCAGGATCGCTGTCCAGAAGATGCATGTCCTCGGGGAGGGGGGAGGTGAAGGGATGGTGCATGGGTACCAAGCGACCCGCTTCGTTGGTTTCAAACAGCGGAAATTCGGTGACCCAGGTGAATTTGAATTCGTTTTCGGGAATGATGCCGGCCTGATTCGCGGTTTCAATGCGCAGGCGTCCCAGGAATTCGTTGACCACCAAGGCGGATTCGGACGCGGCGAAGAGCACCAGGTCCCCGGTTTCGATTTCGAGGGTGCTTTTGAGGCCTTCGATTTCCACTTCGGAAAAGAACTTGGTGATCGGGGATTTCCAGCTTCCGTCCTCCTGCACCCGGATATAGGCGAGTCCGCCCATCCCATGGGATTTGGCCAGTTCGGTCCATTCGTCAATCTGACGGATGGGCACGCCGGCTAAGCCCTTAGCGTTGATGGCTTTGACGCAGCCACCGTTCTTGAGCACGTTGCCGAAGACCTTAAAATCGGTTCCTTCGAATACCGGGGCCAAATTTTTCAGTTCCCAGCCGAAGCGAAGGTCCGGTTTGTCGGAGCCGAAGCGGTCCATGGATTCGTGCCAGGAGATGCGGGGAAGCGGCAGTTCGGGGACGGGATGTCCGGAGGCCTCCATCACCGAGGCAAGCAAACCGTCGATGATCCCGTAGAGATCCTCGGCGTCCACAAAGGACATTTCCACGTCGATCTGGGTGAATTCCGGCTGACGGTCCGCGCGCAAATCCTCGTCGCGGAAGCAGCGGGCCATCTGAAAATAGCGGTCCATGCCGCCGATCATCAGCAACTGTTTGTATTGCTGGGGGGCCTGGGGCAGGGCATAAAAGGTTCCGGGGGTCACCCGGTTGGGGACCAGATAATCGCGGGCGCCCTCGGGGGTGCTCTTGGTGAGAATCGGGGTTTCCACTTCGATGAACTCCTGGGCATCCATGAAGGTACGCACGGCAATGGCCATTTTGTGGCGTTTTTGCAGACGCTGTTGCATGGAGGAACGGCGCAGATCGAGGTAGCGCGATTCCAGCCGCAGTTCCTCGTGTACTTTTTCTGCCTTGCTTTCATCGAGCGGGAAGGGCGGGGTTTTGCTGCGGTTCAGGATGGTGACATCGGTGCCCACCACTTCGATAGAGCCGGTGGCCAGACGCGCGTTGACCATGTCGGCGGGGCGGGCGCGCACGGTGCCGGTGACCTGAATCACAAATTCGGGACGGGTGGACTTGGCCACTTCGGTGGCGGCGGCGTTGTCGTCGGGGTCGCAAACCACTTGGGTGATGCCGTAGCGGTCACGCAAATCGATAAAAATGATGCCGCCGTGGTCGCGGACGGTGTCCACCCAGCCGCAGAGGGTGGTGGATCCGCTAATTGCGTCTTGCGATAATTCGCCACAAGTATGAGTACGTTTCATAAGAAGAAGTTCCTTTCAAAATAGGGTTTTCCGAGCGTCGGAAGATCGGAAAAAGCGCTTTCCGAGCGTCGGAAGTCCGCCGGGGAGGCGGGGGCATTGCCTTATGTCATGATTTTCGTCAGGGTCACGCCTATTCTAGTGGAAATGTCACAGAGATCCTCCCAAACCGACAGGCAAGAATACCTATCTCACACTCTGACCCACGCGTTCCGCGTGGCAAGCTCTCTCCTTCTGACCACTATTTATTTCAACACCGGCCAAAGGGGTAGACAAGTGATGGCGGCGATGAGGGGAAGGAAGTTGAGCAGAATAGGTTTGCCGACGTGAAATCCGTAGATGCAGAAGGGGATACCGACCAAGAGGAGGAGGACGATGCTCCAGCGCCGCTGGTTCCAGAGTCCGATGTACCCCACAAATCCGATGCCCATGAAGATGAGCATGTTTCGAATGAAGGTGGGACCCATCTGCTCAAAGTGTCCTTCCAAGTCCACATGCGCGATGCTCATCATGAACACGGAGAGGTACAGAAAATACACTCCGCAGTGAAAGGTGATCAGCAGCGGGCGGGCGTTGGGGGAGGGAATTAACATAGAGGTTTGGACCACGGATAGCCCTGCCGGACCACGGATGGAAGAAAGCTATTAACAATCGACTCCTTCAAAATAGTATGCATCGATATCCTTCGAAATTTTTCATGTCATTTTTGCTTCTTATCCGTGGTCCGGCAGGGCTATCCGTGGGACTTCCCAAAAAGAGGTTTCTATACATATACAGGCATTTTACAGGGCGCTTAAGGCGGCTTCGCGGACGGCGTCGGCCATTTCGCGGGTGCTGACGCGGGTGGTTTTGCCTTCGCGGTGGAGGTCAGCAGTGCGGAGGCCCTGGTTGAGGGCGGAGTCGACTCCAGCGCGAATGGCGGCGGCTATTTCGGGGTGCTGGAGTTCTTCCATCATCATGGCCGCGCTCAGGAGCATGGCGACCGGGTTGGCGATGCCTTTGCCGGCGATGTCGGGGGCGCTGCCGTGGACGGGTTCGAAGAGACCGACCGGACCTCCTACGCTGGCGGAGGGGAGCAGGCCGAGGGACCCGCCGAGGGTGGCGGCGGCGTCGGAGAGGATGTCGCCAAAGAGGTTGCCGGTGAGAATGACATCGAATTGACTGGGGCGCACCACCAGTTGCATGGCCGCGTTGTCCACGTACATGTGGGAGAGTTCGACTTCGGGGAATTCCCGTTTGTGGAGGGTGTTTACCACGTCGCGCCAGAGTTGGGAGACCACCAGCACGTTGGCTTTGTCCACGGAGCAGACCCGGTTGCCGCGTCGTTTGGCCCAGGTGAAGGCCACGCGGGCCACCCGTTCGATTTCGGCGGTGGTGTAGCGCATGGTGCTGAAGGCTTCTTCGTTGCCGGGTTCGCCGGAGCGTCCGCGGGGTTCGCCGAAGTAGATGCCGCCAGTCAATTCGCGCACCACCAGCATGTCGGTGCCGGCAATGGCTTCGGGGCGCAGGGGCGAGGCATCGGCGAGGGACTCGCTGACCGCGACCGGACGCAAGTTGGCGAACACCCCCAATTCCTTGCGAATTTTCAGTAGACCGGACTCGGGGCGCATGGCGCCGGTGAGGTGGTCCCACTTTTCGCCGCCCACCGCGCCCAGGAGGACGGCATCGGAGGCTTTGGCCTTGGTGATCACGGAATCCGGCATGGGGTCCTGGTAGTGATCAATGGCCGCGCCGCCAGCATGATCATCGCGGAAGGTCAGTTCGACACCTTTTTTCTTGGCGAGAAGTTCGAGGGTGCTGACGGTTTCGTTGCATACTTCGGGTCCGATTCCGTCTCCGGGTAATACTAAAATGTTCATGTTGGGGTTCCTATTGGGTTGTAAGTGGGCTTCGCCTTACCCAACCGAAAATATAACATCAACAATCAACAACCTAAAATCATCATCGCCCCGGTGGCCAGGATTTCGGGTTGAAGAGTACTCCCCCTGTAAGGTCTTATAAATTCTGCTGACTTACTCATCCATATTTATCAGTTTTTTCACGGCCGTCACTTTCATTGACAGAAAATACCTTGACTGGGAAGTTATTGTCAATGATAAAATCGCTAATCGGCATCCCGGCTCAGAGGGCGCATCCCGGAATTGGTGTATGCCGGCGGGTTTGCGATAAAAGGAGGTTAGGCTTTCAGCCTGACTCCGCGGAGAGGCAAGGAGACAAGCTGAAAGCTTATCCTCCCTTTGCGGATCCAACTCACCAGAAACAGGCATACACCAATTCCGGGATGCGCCCGGTGGAGACCCTTGGGCGGGTTTCTTCCTTTTTTATTTTCAATGCGGGTCCAGACACAATCCATTTCCGGGATCACTTCGCATTTTCCGTCGAGCGTGCCCCCGCAGGGTCCGTTGCGAAGCCCTTTCGGACAATTCATCGGACATATCATCCGGGTGTGTGAAAGGATGCACTGTCCGCAGGTCTGGCAATCGAACAGGGTTTCTTTCAACCATTTTTCTGTTTGAAACACCAGGCTCATGATTGGAGAGTCACCATGCCGCAGATTTTGAAATGCCGATCGGGTCTTGGCCCTTTCACAAAGTGTGCTGGGTGGCGATTGGTCGCGGGGTGTTGGAGTCGGATGCGGGTCGCACCGTCATCGAAGGGGATGATCTGTTGCTGCTTCCCGCGAAGTGGCCGCATCGCTTTATCGATCATCCGGGTCAGCCGCTCACGCTGGTGATTCTGTGTATTTCAAACCGCTTTTTCGGGGATGCGCCCGCCCGGCAGGCCAATGATCTTTGGTGGCGGGCCTTGAAACTTTTTCCGCCCGGCACGCCGCTGTGCGCACGATCCGCCTTTTGTGGGAGCGCCATGGTGGAGCAGTTTCGCTTGGCGCTGCGGGAGCAGGGTCAGAAGGAGTTGGGTTGGGAGACCGCGCTGGAGGCGGTCGTGGACCGAATGTTGACCTATCTGGCGCGGAATTACTTCGTGGTGCGGTCCGAACATCGGGAGTCGGCCCAGCGCACCCTGGAGGATGCAATAACCTATATTCAGGCGCATTGTTACGAGCCCTTGCAGATCTCCGACATCGCCCAACGCTGTCGGATCTCTCCCCGGCGTTTTACCGATCTGTTCAAGCAACATACGGGGCAGACCTTCAACCAGTATCTCAACCAGGAACGGATTCGCTATGCCTGCCGCCGGCTCGACGAGACCGGTCACATTCTCTACGCATGCCATGAATCAGGATTCAATGACCTCGCCTATTTCTATCGAGTGTTCAAAAACAGACGGGTCAAACTCCCGGGGCATATTTAACGGATACGTGTTAGACAAGGGTTACAGGTGCCTATGACTTTGGGCTAAATGCTGGACGCGGTAGGCGGTGGGGGTGACGTGGAGCTTTTGTTTGAAAAGACGGGAAAAATAGTACAGCGAGGAAAAGCCGAGATGATCCGCGATTTCCCCGATACTCCGATTGTCGTTGGTCAACAGGTCGCAGGCGAGATTGAGGCGGATCTGAAGCTGATATTGCCCCGGAGCCATGCCGGTTTTTTCTTTGAACAGGCTTCGGAAACGGGAATAGCTGCAGCCCAGGGATTTGGCCAGTTCCTTGAAGTCCACATCCAGGGTGGCGTGTTCCAAAAGATGTTGGCGGGCTTTCTGTATTGTTTGTTCGTGTGGATCCGGCGGCGCGCCGGTGCGCAGCGCCAGGCCCCTCGCACGGGCCAGCGCGGCCAGGGTGTTTGCGGACATCATCTGACGATAACCGGGCCGGGATGTGCGCATCAACCCGGGAACGGAACGAAACAAATGCAAAAGCTCCCCGTCCAGTCCAATGGTCAGAACCGGGTGGCGGGGGTCGAAAAAACGGGGTACGATGCGGTGCGCGACTTCACCGTCGAATCCGATCCAGTGCTCGCTCCATCCGGTGGAGGCGTCGGGACGGTAGCGGTGCCACTGCCCGGGAACCAGCAGGAACGCCACGCCGGCATCAATGAAAAACGACCCGGTTCCCCGCAGTTCCAACACCCCTTCGCCGCGGGTGATATACACCAACTGGTATTCGTGTAATCGCCGCCCCCTTTCCCAGGTGAACATGTAGGCCTCGGGATGTATCCCTTTCGGGGGATAGGGTTGGCCGGGCAAAATATCGATGTAACCGGCGTCAATCACGTGCAGCCCCCACTCCAGGTCGTCCGGTTCCGTGGGCAGATACCGGGCGAAAGCGGTCTTCGGAGTTTGGGGGACGGTTTGCATAGGCGTGTGGTTGAACGAGCGGGATAGCTTCAATCATAAAGTACAAATATTTGGTCATATTGTCTATTTATATTGTTCATTGATTTTGGTATTTTATGAAAACTATGCAAAAAACATCCTCTTCACCTACCATGCCCCGGGTGGGGCTTTTCGGCATCGGACTCGACACCTACTGGCCCCAGTTTGAGGGTCTGAAGGAGAATCTCCTGGGCTACCAGGCCCGGGTGAACGACCGTTTGCAGGCCCTCGGTCTGGAGGTGGTGGACGCCGGATTGGTGGATAACCCCGAGCTGGCCAAATCGGTCGGCGATCGCTTTCGCTCCGAAAACGTGGAGGCGGTGTTCCTGTTTATCACCACCTACGCGCTGTCTTCAACCGTGCTGCCGGTGGCTCAGCGCGCGGGCGTGCCGGTGATTGTGCTCAATTTGCAGCCAGTGCCGCAATTGGACTATGAAGCCTTCAACGCGCTGGGGGACCGGGGGAAAATGACCGGGGTGTGGCTGGAGCATTGTCAGGCCTGCTGCGCACCGGAGATCGCCTGCGTGTTCAGTCGCGCAGGCATACCCTTTCATCAGGTCACGGGCTATCTGGAAGAGGAGTCGGCCTGGGAGGAAATCGGCGGCTGGGCGCAAGCGGTATCCGTTCGCAAAGGTCTAAGGGAAAACCGCATGGGCGTGTTAGGTCATTACTACTGCGGCATGTTGGACGTGTACAGCGATCTGACCACCCACGCCTCGGTCTTCGGCACTCACTTTGAACTGCTGGAAATGTGTGAAGTGCACGCCATCCGGGAAGCGGTAGACGAAAAGCGGACCGCTGCCAAGCTTGGGGGTTTTCGCGCGGCCTTCGATGTCTCAGCGGATTGCGAAGCTTCGGAACTGGAACGCGCCGCCCGCACCGCGGCGGCACTGGACGAACTCGTGGAACGACACGATCTCGGCTCCATGGCCTACTATTACGAGGGACAGCCGGGGAACGCCTATGAAAATATCGTCACCTCGGTGATCGCTGGCAACACCCTGCTGACCGGACGCAACATCCCGGTGGCGGGCGAATGCGAAATCAAAAACGCCCACGCCATGAAAATTATGGACCTGCTCGGCGCGGGCGGATCGTTCTCCGAGTATTACCTCGCAGACTTCAAAGACGGGGTGCTCTATTTCGGCCACGACGGACCCGCCCACTTCGCCATCGCCGAGGGTCCGGTAGGACTCGTCCCCCTCTCCGTGTACCACGGAAAACCCGGCAAAGGTCTCTCCATTCAGATGACCGTGAAAAACGGACCGGTCACCCTGTTGTCGGTGGTACAGCGGGCGGACGGGAAATTGGCGCTGCTGATGGCCGAAGGGGAATCCGTTCCAGGTCCGGTGCTGCAAATTGGCAACACCAACAGCCGCTACAAATTTGCTCTCGACCCCCGCGAGTTCATGAACCGCTGGAACGAGGCCGGACCGGCCCACCACTGCGCCATCGGCGTCGGCCATCTGGCGGGCAGCCTGGAAAAACTCGCCCGCCTGCTGGGCATACCCGCGATTAGGGTCTGCTGAACCGCCCATTTTCAATCCAACCCCGAATACCCCTGAGGAATTTCCCATGAATTCAGACCACGCCTACGAATCCGCCAAAGCCCGCTACGCCGAACACGGTATCGATACCGACGCTGCCATTGAACAGACCCTGGCCGTGCCCATTTCCCTTCACTGCTGGCAGGCGGACGACGTGGCCGGCTTCGAAACCAAACCCGAAGGGCTTTCCGGAGGCGGCATTATGGCCACCGGCAACTATCCAGGACGGGCGAGGAACGGCGACGAGGCTCGGGAGGACATTGCCAAGGCCATGTCCTTGATTCCCGGCACCCAGCGGGTGAATATTCATGCCAGCTACTCGGAAACCGACCAGGTTGTTGAGCGCGACGCGTTGGAGGCCTCCGCTTTTACCCGGTGGATGGACTGGGCCCGGGAACGGGGGACCTGCCTCGATTTTAATCCCACCTTTTTCGCCCATCCCAAGGCCGAAGACGGCTACACGCTCTCCCATGTCGACGACGACATCCGCGCCTTCTGGATCCGCCACGGCAAAGCCTGCCGCAAAATCGCCGAGGCCCTCGCGGAAGCGCAGGACTCCCCCTGCGTGCTCAACTGGTGGACCCCGGACGGAACCAAGGACGCGCCCGCCGACCGCTTTGGTCCCCGCCGTCGCCTCGCCGCCTCCTACGACGAGATTTTCGCGGACGAATCGGTGGACCGCAGCCAATGCGTCGATTTTCTGGAGAGCAAGCTTTTCGGCATCGGCTCCGAGGAATACGTGGTTGGTTCCGCGGAATTCTGTGCGGACTACGCGCTCAGCCGCGGCGTGGGGCTTTGTATGGACATGGGGCATTTCCATCCCACCGAAACCATTCACGGCAAGATTTCCAGTCATCTCCAGTTCATGGAGAAGCTGCTGTTGCACGTCAGCCGCCCCATCCGTTGGGACTCCGATCACGTGGTGCGCTTCAACGACGACTTAAAAAACGTATTTCTGGAAATTCAGCGCGGCGGGGTGTGGGAGAGGGTCACGGTGGCACTCGATTTTTTCGACGCCTCCATCAACCGCATCGGTGCGTATGTGACCGGCACCCGGGCCACTCGCAAGGCCATGCTCTACGCACGTCTGGATCCCACGGGTCCCCTCCAGACTTTTGAGCGGGAAGGCAAGCTCGCGCAACGGCTGGCGATGATGGAGGAATTCACCTCCATGCCCTTTGGTCCGGTCTGGGACCGTCTCTGTGAACAGGCCCAAGTGCCCGTGGGAATGGAGTGGATAAACGAGATGGAAACCTACGAGCAGAAAGTGTTATCCAAGCGCCGTTGAAGTAATTGTATGAAAACGGAATCCTCTGTTTCTCCTGATCTTATAAACACCAGCGATGCCTGCATGATCGCGAAGTACAATCCCCTCAAAGCGAATCTCTGCGACGACCTGCGCATTTACGGACTGCTGCCTGACAGTCCCGAGTACCAGGAAGATTTCAACCCCTATACCCCCGTTCTGAAACAGGGGTCAAGGGAAGGATTTTTCCGACCTTTTGCGGCAAAATAGCGGATGGGCATCGCAG
>JAGYLC010000031.1 GCA_018401235.1 Kiritimatiellia bacterium | reverse complement strand
AATCAGTATCCCATAGATCCAAATCCCCATGGGGGTCACCGGAGAGGACACCATATCTGTGGCCATGAACACCGCGCCCAACATCAAGCCCCCCGACACCAGGGTGAAGAAGGGACTGGGATAGATGTCAGGATTTCTCAGAAAAAAGAATCCCGAAAACAGAAAAGCGCTTCCCAATACCGCCACCGGAATCCGCCAGTTGAGCATTTTGCGCCAGGCCAAATAGATTCCGCCCAGCACAATCAGCAAGGCGGAGGTTTCCCCCGCCGAGCCCGCGACCGTGCCCAACAGTAACTGAATGGGATCGGTTTGCATGTGATCGAACTTCATCAGCGCAAGTGGAGTTGCCCCCGTGTAGCCGTCGATCCGCAGATTCTCCACCCACACTCCAAAGCCTTCGAAATCAGGCGCCAAAAACGGAGGAGTCAGCGTGGTGGGAATAAATTCATAAAAGCGGCGATGGGCCATGCCCGGGGTCCAGGTGGTAATGGGCACGGTGAAGGCCGCCTGGGCAAAGGCCCGTCCCACCAGCGCCGGATTGAACACGTTGTATCCGAGTCCGCCAAAGAAAAATTTACCCAACGCGATGGAAATAAACGAGGCCACCGCCGCCATCCACAGCGGAAACCCGGGAGGCAGGATCAAGGCCATGAGCACCCCGGTAATCACCGCGCTCCAGTCATGAATGGTGGATAGTCGTTTGGACCTGGTACAGAAAAAATGTTCCGTGCCCACGCACACCACCGTACAGACGATCACTAGTGCCAATGCGCTCAGACCGAACTGTAAAATAGAAAACAAACAGACCGGAATGAGGGCGTACACTACATGCCGCATGATTTTCTCAACCGAATGCGTTCCCCGCAGATGCGGAGAAGTTTTTAATTGTACTGCTTCACTCATACTGCCGCCGCCCGGGTTCGATTTACGGATTTGGCCACGCGGAAATACTGAACCAACGGAATTGCCGCCGGACACACATAACTGCAACTGCCACACTCAAAGCAGTCATTCAAATGATAACGATCCGCCATTTCCTGATAGCGGGCCTTGTTGGCAAGCCGCCCAAGTTCACATGGATTCAGCATCATCGGACAGGCATCCACACAGGCCCCGCAGTTGATGCAGGGATAGCGTTTCATCTGCTCTTCGCTGGTGAGCTGGTGTTCATTCAGGATGAGAAGTCCGCCACAACCTTTGGTGATCGGCACATCCAGCGATGACACGGTTCCGCCCATCATGGGTCCCCCCATAATCAAATGTCGCGCGGTCCCCTCGAAACCCAGTTGTTCCAGAATAAACCGGATCGGGGTTCCAATCGGCACAATGAAATTTCCGGGACGTCCTATCCCCGGCCCGGTCACCGTCACCACCCGCTCGACCACCCCCTGTTTGTGTGGGAGCAATTGCCCGATTTGCGTGGCAGTCGCCACATTGAACACTCCCAGCCCAACGGCGAAAGGAAGTCCACCCGACGGAATTTCCCGATTCACCAAGGCCTTGGCCAACATTTTTTCTGCCCCCTGCGGATACTTTGTCTGCACCGCCTTCACGGACACGGTGTCGTTCGGCTTTCACTGCATCTTTGAATGCTCCACCGTCGAGTTTGTTGTCTTCGGTGCCACACCCCTGCGACGCCCTCATCGCCTGCACCAATCCGGGTTCCTCCACCAATTCCGCTGCCCACCCACCATCAGCCGGTGGTCGCGGTCGTGCGCCCGCACTTCACAACCGTTAATCAGAAATGGTCGATACTCTATGACCTTCAGGCACCGCCAGCTTTACATGCGTGGGAAATGTGCCTCGCGCCCCCAGGCCCACCAGTCCGGTGTCCTGAACCGCCGACACGAAATCGCGCCGGGGAGCCATGGCCTCCACATCCACATCCGTGCCAAGGCTAAGACCCTCCTGCGGATCCCCCGCATAAACATTATCCAGTACAATGCTCTCCACCATAGACCCTTTCATGGAGGGCACAGGACAAATATCCTTCACCACCCCGCTGACGGAGGCGTGCAGCGGTACCGAGACAAAACCATCCGCCCGGGCAATCGGCTCTCCTCTGGCCACTTCCTGACCCTTACGCACCAGCGACACCGACGGCTTGCCCGCATGCTGTGACAAGGGCAGCACCACCTGCGGCGGAAACGGCAGACGCTCGATTTTCCGCGAGGCGGTGAAATGCTTATTGTCCTGCGGATGAATCCCGTGACGGAAACTTCCGCGAAGAAAATGGGCCAAGTTGAAGGGGGAGTGGGTCATGAAGAGAGGTCAGAAGTCAGAGGTGAGATGTGAGATGTCAGATTTTAGAAGTCAGAAGTGAGAGGTCAGGGGTTGGGAATCAGATGAGGTCAGGGGTTGGAGGTCAGAAGTTCGGTTTCCCTGACCTCTGACCTCTCCCTTCTGACCTCTCAATTATATTTCTCCGCCCGTTTCACGAGTTTTTCCACATCCTTCTCCGCCGGGTCCGCCGGGGTTCCGGGGTGGATACATTGGCCGGTACACTTTTCGGCGGCGCGGACGATATCTTTAAACGGTCCTCCTTTGGGATCTTTTACGAAGGCTTTTTTGTCTCCGTCATACTCAAAGATTTTCGGGTTGATGGTCACGCACTCATCACAGCTTGTGCACTGACTCTGATCGATCCAGACCGGTTCAAAGGCTGCGGAATTTCCGCTGTCTTTTGCGGGGGCAGCATCCGTTGGCGCAACCAGCGTATTCAGTACCGAGCCTTCGCCGCCCAGCATGGACATCAGTCCCTGGGCCAGTTTCTGCGCAGTTTCGGAACGAACCCGGTTTGCAATCTCCTCGGGATCCACTTTCCGGGTCAGCCCGGCCAGGGATTTCAGGGTCCGCCAGAAATCCAGTCGTTCCTCGGTGGAACGCACGATTTCCTCGGATACCAGCACCCGCATCAAATGATTGTGCTTGTCCAGGGTCCAAATGAACGGGAATTTCTCTTCGCGGTCTTCTTCGGACAGCTCCATGAAGTCCGCCAGCATCACCATATTGTCGTTCCAGGTATCCTGCGGGGCCACCCGGAAATGCTTCCGGAAGCGCGCCTCGGACACCGCGAAATCGGCAAAGGTCATGGGCAAGTCCAATTTCTGTTTGGTGCCGTCTTCCTCTTCATAGTCCAGGGTATAGCGTGGCCAATCGATATCCAACGCGGGATTGCCTTCGAGACTGATGCATTCCGTCCAGTCCTTCCCCGCGTCCGGATCGAAGCGGAACAGCGGATAGGCCCGCGACTCCAAGGCCATGCGGCTGCGAGACACCGAGGAATCGTCGGGAACCCCGTGCTCGGGTTGACACACCGCGTACACATTGAACAGGGCCGGACGCCGGGCATTGATCCCGTCGATAAAGCCTTCGATCAAGTGGGTGTAATTGGAGGTGTTTCCCTGGAAGATGAACGCACTGCGGTGCGCCGCACCAATCAGGCTCATTTCCTTGCGAATCTCACTCTTGCCCTTCCAGGCTTTCCCATAAGGTGCCATGTCCGAGACCTGGCCAATGAAACCCGACGTACAAGCCTGACCGCCGGTGTTGGAATACACCTGGGTATCCAGCACCATCACCTTGATCGGACGGCCCGCCATCAGCATCCGGGACAGATTCTGGAAACCGATGTCGTACATGGCTCCGTCACCGCCCACCGCGCATACCGGCGGACAGAGTAGGTACTCCGCGTCCGTAAAGAGATTCCAGTTGAAGTATTGAAGATCTTTTTCCATTTGACCGAAATTAACCTCGCCTTCCAACGCGGCCCTCGCCATGCGCAACACCTTGAATCCATCCGCCATCTTGCACATGTGCCCCTCGAAGATTCCCATCGCGACCGACGGGGAATCCTGGAACAAATGGTTCGCCCAGGGGAAGGGATAGGGGTTATAGGGCCAGGACGACCCGTAGACCGAGGAACAGCCCGTGGAATTGATGAAGCCCAGATTCGAGCGCCCGTTTTTGGCGGGCCCCTCTTCGTAGCGCCATTTCAAATCCTTGAGTTTGGCAATCAGCCGGGTCATCGACTTCAACCAGTCCTGATCCAATGGACTGCCCGCACGTCCTTCATCCAGTTCTTTGGCCAGATCCGAGAGTTTCAAATCCCCCGCGGCATGGCGGCCCAGGGATTGTTGGATCGCCTCCAGATTGCTGACATCCACGGTGTCCGCGAGTTTCTCACGAATCCGTTTCTCCAATCCCGCAATCAAGTCGTTGAGTTCCTGCAGATGTTTTTTCACCCGAGGCTGCATCAGCGCGGTCATAGTCGAAGTAAACAAATGCAATACGGTTTTTTCGCCGCAACCCGTACAGGCCCCATCCCCGCAGGCCATGGACTGGTAGACGGTTTTATCGAGCAACATGGTCTCCATGGCCCCGATCTTTTCGTCCATATCGTCCACTCGAATAAAATCGGAGGAGGTGTTGGGCAGATCCATCCAAAAATCCCAGTCTTTACGAAGGGTATCGACCGACTCGGTGGTTTGAGGCGCCACCCGCAGGGCATCGTCATCGCACACGTCCCACAGAGCATGCAGCCCTTGCAGGTTAAGGATATCACAGTGATGGCGAAAATGCCCGCCGCTGCCGGGCTGTTGTTTTTCCTTTTGATTCCAATACGGTTTGGTCAACGAGAATTTGAACGCCCATGTGCTTGCGGAATCCGTCGAATTCCTCACGCAGTCCCTCGCGTTCACCGGCATCGGTTTCCGCCAGCAGCGCGGTGATCGCCTCATCCATCAGCGGCTCCACATCCACCGAAGAGCCGTTTGCCCCCGAGGTGACATTGCGCATTTTCTTTTCCACCGTGCGCAAGGCCTGCGGCAGTCTGCCGGTTTCCAACCCGGACTTCTGCATCCCTTTCACCGCGGTCTGGAAAGCGTCCTGAATGGTGCAGGCCAGACCCGGAATGGCTGAGTCAGGACACACGGTAAAGCAATCGCTGCAGGCGGTACAATTTTCGGGCACCCACACCGGATGATTAAAGCGAATCGCGGTCATGTCCCGGAATACTCCGCTGGCCGCCGGAATCAGACTCACCGCGTTGAAGGGGTCCGCCAAGTTGTCGTTGGGTTTGCCTCCGGCATAAAAACTGCCGGTCTGCTCCCAAAATCGATGGACGTCGGTCTTGGCATCCGAACTCGCATTCATCCGTTTCAGGGTGATCGGCATGTTCACCGCTTTCTTGATGTCAGCATCGGCGGCTTTGCTGATCTCAAATTCAGGCAGCACTTTCAGTTCATCGAAGCCGCGGCGAACCACCTTCATGTTGTTTTCCACTACCCGCGCACCTTTGCCCCCAAATTTGTGGGTCAACTGCTCCCGGATGGCTTCAAACAGGGTTTCTTCGGTCATATTCACTGAAGCCATCACCGAAGAGGCTTTGAAGAAAGCTCCCTGGAACGCATTTCCCTGCATGCGTAATTGCAACTCGGGATCACTCGCCTCCTCGCGGGCCACTTTGAATGCGTCCACGTAAAAGACTTTAATCTTTTTGTCGTTGATGAAGCGTTGATACTGAATCGGAATGCGTTTCCACACATCCTCCGGATCTTCCAAATCGCTCTGAATGATAAACACCCCGCCCTCTTTCAGGCCAAACAGCGGATTGGAGTGGCCGAACACGTTGGGGTCGGGACTTAACACTACGTCCACGTAGTTATATTCGCAATTGATTTTGATCGGTTCCGGCGCGGCGGACAAATAATACGTCGTCGGCTGGCCCTTCTTTTCCGAACCATATTTGGGATTAGCCTTGATATCGTATCCCAGCAGACTGTTCAGGGTGATCGCCAGGTTTTTGCCGGTGGTGATCGCTCCCCATCCGCCCACGGAGTGCATGCGCACCGTAATCGCGCCTTTAGGGAGCAGATCGGGGTTCTCGCTGCCTTTAATCGCCAGATGTTTCACCTCCGGATAGCCTTCCCGGATTTGCTGCATGTGAATTTCCTGCTTGGGGGTCGCCCCCTGATCCCGCACGAAATCAATGGATAGGTAGAAAAACTTACGATGCGCACCATCCGGAAGCATATTTTCCACCGCTCCGATTACCCCTTCCGGCTGCAGATCGCGACTTCCCATACCGAAGCAACCCGAATACAACACCGGCGCATCCGACAGCTTTTTGTAGGTGGGATAGGTCGGGTAGGTCGGATCTTTCTGCATGCCGTTTTCCAGGCATTTGCTGATAGTGGCGCGGATTTCGCGAATCAACGGCAGGTCTTCCGCCAGAGGCTGGTCCGTACGTTCCAGTACCACAACGCCTTTGCGTCCCTGAATGATTCTACCCACCAGATCACTGGGGAATGGACGCCACATGGTCAAATTCGCCACCCCGATTTTGAGTCCACGGGATTCCCGAAGGTAATCCACCACCGCTTCGGAGGTGCCCACCACCGAACCCTGACCCAAAATCACATACTCCGCGTCCTCCAGTCGGTATCCGCTGACCCGCGCATATTTGCGACCGGTCAGCTCGCCATACTCGGCCATACACTGATCCGTAAATGCGCGGATGTGATCAAAAAAGTAGGGACGCTGTGCCGCGACCGATTGCATGTACGCATCCTGGTTTTGTACGCAGCCCGCCACCACCGGGTTGTCCACGTCCCACAATTCCGGCACCCGCCGACGCTTGGGACCATACATCATCCGTTGCGCCGCGGTCGGAGTGTCGATCAGATCATCGGGATGACCCAGAAACTCCTCGATCAGTTCCCGCTCAGGCACATTCAGGGTTTCAATCAAATGCGTGGTCAAGAACCCGTCCTGTCCCACCGCGCCCGGGGTAAGCGACAACTCCGCTATTTTGCGGGAAATCAGGTTCAAGTCCGCCGCCTCCTGGGCACTCTTGGCCATCACCTGAAAAAAGCCGGTGTCGTCCATTAAATGGTAATCATCATGACCCGCGTGCACATTCAGAGTGGATTTGGTGATGGCGCGACACCCCACATTCAAAATATACGGAAGTCGTTTTCCCACTGCCGCGTAGAGCGACTCGTGCATATAGGCAATCCCCTGACCCGACGAGAAATTCGAAGCCCGCAGACCCGTCATCGACATCCCGGCCGTCACCCCCGCCGCCGCGTGTTCCCCTTCCGGCTCCACAAAGATCAAGGGACGCCCCGATACATTTACATGTCCGGCCGCCGTCTCTTCCGCCCAGTATTCCCCCATTTGGGTGGAGGGCGTAATGGGATAGGCGCCCGCCGCGTCGCTTGACTCGCGTTCGCACATAATCACGGCAGTGTTGCCGTCCATTGCTTCGGGGATGCCGGGATATTTGACTTTCGATTCTGCCTGTTTACTCATGTCGTGTTACCATTAGGGGTTAATTTTCTGAAAGGATGGGAAGCGGTTCTTTGCGAATAATTTTCTTCGCCGCCGCGCCCTTGTGAATTTTTTTGTTGTCCAGCCATACGATCGCGCCGGTGGGACATCGCTCGATGGGAAAGCGGGTGGCCAATTGATTTTTGTCGTAGTCCACCACCGCCAAATTGTTGCGCATGGAAATCAAGCCGCCGGGCGCGTCCGCCGCACAGCGGGCACAGCCGGTGCAGGCCACCTCGCATTCCGCCAGCGCTTGTTCCCCCTCCGCCAGACTCTTGCAGGCCACAAACAGCTTGTGACTCACCGGGTGCAATGCAAACAAATCCAGCGGACAGGCCAGCACACAATCATTACAGGCCACGCACTTATCCTCGTCCACCACCGGCAATCCCTGCTCGTTCATGTGAATGGCGTCAAAGGTGCAGGAGACCTCGCAATCCGCCAAGCCCAGACAGCCCCAGGAGCAGGCCTTGCCCCCGCCCCCCGTCGCAACCGCCGCCCGACAGGAGGGGTGACCTTGATAGGAAGCTTTGAAGCGGGCCACATTTTTTCCTCCCGCGCAGGCCAGACGCGCCACCCGTTTTTCGGACGAACCCGCATCCACCCCCAAAAATGAGGCGATGTCCGCCACCCCTTCCGCCGAACTCACCGTACACTTGGAAGGAGGTTCTTTACCTCTTACCACCGCTTCTGCAAAAGGACGACAGCCCGGATACCCGCAGGCCCCACAATTCGCGTGAGGAAGCATCTCCTCCACCGCATCGATTCGGGGATCCTCCTCCACCGCCAGCTTTTTGGAGGCCAGCGCCAGCACGATGCCCAGAATCACCCCTAAGCCCGCCATAAACCCCGCCGCTATCAGTAGCGCCGTGGTCATGAACGACTCCGCTTCATCTTTGATCTTATCGGTTTTGAGGTATTAAAACGCATACGAGACATCTCATATCCTAATTAAGCAAAGAATGGCAAGATCATATATAAAAAAAGATTGTTCAAACGGCTTTCTCCATGCAGGGTCCGATTTCTATGAACGACCCATCCTCGATTATGGCGAAAGCCCGACACTATCTTCAAACCGACATCCAGCAATTGACTCGGGTAGCGGACGAGTTGGATCCAGCCATTGCCTCCGCGGTTCCTGTGATCTGCAACGCGATTCGCTCCGGACGGAAGCTGATTTTCACCGGTATGGGCAAAAGTTATCATATTGCCGCCAAGTGCGCCGCCACCTTCACCAGCACCGGCTCCCCCTCCGTGCGGCTTCACCCCTCGGAGGCTCCCCACGGCGATCTGGGCATTCTCAACGACGGAGATGTGGTGCTCCTGCTCAGTTACAGCGGCGAAAGCCGGGAAATACTGCAGTTGGTGCCGCTGTTGCGCCGGGCCAAGGTCGATTTGATCGCGGTGACCGGTTCCCACGAAAATCAACTGGCCCGACTGGCCGACCTGAATATAAGCGTTCGCATCGAAAAGGAGGCCTGTCCCTTTAATCTCGCCCCCACCACCAGTGCGCTGGTGACCCTGGCCGTGTGCGACACCCTGGCCATGCTGGTCCACGAGGAATTGGGCTTCACCCGGGAGGCCTATAGCCGGCTGCACCCGGGCGGTGCCATTGGCGACAGCCTGAGTTTGCGGGTACGTGATATCATGCGAAGCGGGGATCGACTCCCCCACTGTCAAGAAACCGATTCTATTCAACAGGCCGTGCTGGTGATGACCCGTTGCAAATCGGGAGCGGTGGGGGTGTTGAATGCGCAGGACCTGCTCACGGGTATCTATACGGACGGTGACTTGCGTCGCACCTTGACCCGGTCTGTGGATTTGAATCTAACCCCGCTCAAGGATCATATAACCGCGGATCCTATATCGATCCCCCCCGATGCGGAGGCTTCCGAGGCCCTGAAACTCTTTTCCCGACACAATATTGATGATTTACTAGTGGTGGATGCGGATCGCAAGCTGGTGGGAGTGGTCGACCTTCAGGACATTCCCAAGTTGAAGCTGTTTCAGGAAGACAGCGAATGTTGAACCCCTATCGAATGGATTCCGGCTCCTCTTGCTGGATACCCGAATCCGCTAGGACAGATGAATTACAAGGTGATATAAAGATTCAGTCTGTAAGTTAGAACCCTTTCCTTTTGACAGAATCAGAGGATGGACCAGATTTATTTTCCTGCGAAAAGTGACACATTTGGATCTTCGATCTGCTTTGGCAAAAAGCCACTTAAAATTGAAGTCTAAAACACTTGACTTAGTCTAGGACTTAGCTAATAACGGCCAACATGAATGTCACCATCCATCAAGCAAAAACGAATCTTTCAAAATTGATCCAAGAAGCGATTCATGGAGAAGAGGTGATCATCTCCAAGGGAAAAACACCTGTGGTGAAACTGATCCCCCTTAAAGCCACCCTCCCCATCCGCAAACTCGGTGGGGCGTCTGGAATCGTTCAGTTTATGTCCGCAGATTTTAATGACGAGATCAATGACTTCGACGAAGAAGGCTAACAGGTACCTCATCGACACTCACGTGTTTCTGTGGGCCATCGATTCTACTGAAAAACTCAGTGAGCCCGCGCGTTCAATCCTGGAAGATCGATCCAGTGAAATTTACTTGAGCAGAGCTTGTTATTGGGAAATATGCCTAAAAATATCCAAAGGGAAACTGCGACTGGGAGATGGGTGGGAAAAGACATTGGAACGTGAACGGAAAAAGAATCGATTTCACTGGTTGGACATCTCTTCCACGCATTGTGAAGGAATTGTATCCCTTCCTTATCATCATCGGGACCCTTTTGATCGAATGTTGATTTCTCAAACCCTGATCGAGCAGGCTTCACTCATCTCCTGTGACGAAAAAATTGCACACTATGATCTTCATGTGATCTGGTAGCAATCCCATGGGCTCCATCGGGCAATTCACACAGATAGATGGAGTAATGGCGTATATTGCATTTCTGAATGCGATCCAGAATTTCAGGCTAGACGGCGGCATGCAGGCGCTTGTATTCTTCAAGGTGCTCCAGGCGGACTTCAATAATGTGTGCGTGACGATTCATAACGGCTTGTGGGTTGTGGGTTGTTGATTCATTCTACACCCGCTGAGGGCGGCTGAAGCCGGCATCCGACGGTTTCGCCATTGAATTCAGTGTCAGTGTTCCTGTGGGGTGAATAGTTCCCGCCACTGCCAGCGGACGCGGCGACACCACATCGTCCACGAAGATGTTTCCAGTATCCAAACCCGCAGGCGCCCCACCCTCCGCCAAGCGGCCCAGGTGCCATAATCCCACCCCGCTCTCGAATGCACTGCTCCAGGTCAGTTGAGCATCTGGCGCGCGCCAGATCAGGCCAATATGCGCTCGATCCTGCTGATTCCCAGTAACGTGGGTTTCAGCGCCATCGCTGCCCAATCAGCATAGGGTTTTCTCTGCCAACGCCACACCTCCCGATAGCAGGGATTCGTCCAGTGCGATCCGGGCAATTCACATCCGGGTCCAGTCGGGCATAGTCATCGAATTTTTCAACGGTTCTTCGATAGAGTCGAGGCTTTCCACGCGGAGGCTTTTCCTCACGTATCAAACTGTTCGATGCTCCATTGTCTATTCCCATCCAAACGGAGTTTCGCATCCAGTCGCGCAACCAGAAATTCTCGCATCAACTGCACATCCGGCTCCCTTCCCGGTTGATTTTCACGACGAGAGTTCCCATTCCGCCGGCTATCCACAGCTCTTTCAAAGATTCACGGTTCGGAATCCCACAGCGCGTTCACTGACATCAAGGTTGTGGGGCCTGCAAGAATGGCGATCGGGGCGAAACGCAAACTGAAAAGAGAGGTGGCAGGCCTCTCCCTGTTCCAACGCCGATATCCTTGCTCCACGCTTTCGGTGGAGTATCCGAGGGCAAGGGTGCGGCATCCCCCCACCCTCCGTCCTCAGGATTATGAATCAAGACTGCGCATCGGTGCGACATCGCCTCCGCGCCCGGAAGCGTCCAGCGGCGCCTCAGTGCCAAGCGGTATGAAACCAATGGAGCATTCGGTGCCGAAGGTAGTGACGGCAATGGTAACGAAAAGCGTAGAGCGTAAAGTCGGTTTTGCCTTGCCGGATTCAGGGCGCGTGGCACTTCCCGATTCACCGCGCGTATCAGTGGGGACTTTGGAAAATGCCGCGCCACCAGCGAGCTGGCCGCGTCAACGGTGCGGCAGGACCGAGGTCAACAGGAGAACCCACCATGCAGTGCGCCATATTCGCATTCCGAGAAAACTAAAGGGTCCGAATCAGACGGCCAGAGTGCGTTTGCGATTGGAACGGTCTTCAAATCAACGTCCCGCAGATTGTTATTCACGGTCAATAGAGCGGTGGCGATCAAGCCCGGCCCCAAACCCGCCACCAGTACTTCCAAGGGGGCCAGCCCACAGGAGGGGAATTACCTGGAATAATACGTAGCCATACGGCCACCGGTCGAAAAACACCAGCACAAATAGATCCATAAGCCCCGTGTAGGCCAACGAATAGCGTCCGGCCGTATAAAAAATGCCGCAGAAAATGGAACTGGCGGGCCCGACCACAGCACCGGGGGTGCCGCCATGTGAGACAAGGCAAACGCTGATCAGGGCCACCATCACGAAACAGGCCACGGTCGCCACACACATGGCCCGATAGGAGATTCGACCCGAATGCAACCCCCGCAAAGGCCCCTGGCGCGCTTCGGTATCCGCTCCCTGACGGTGATCGAACACATCGTTACAGAAATTGGTTCCTATCTGAATCAAGACCCCGATTAACAGGGTCAACAACCAGACAGACAGGTTCAAGGGTCCATTTGACCAAGCCAAAGCGCCGCCCATGAGTACCGGAGCCAAGGCCGCGAACAGGGTTTTAGGACGGGTGGTATCCAGCCACAAACGAAAGAGGGATTTTTGGGCATTCATATCGAGTATAATCAATTGACAAGCTCCCGGATTCTCTTCCACCCATTTCAGCCCATCGGCACCGGAGGTCGCGATCGCCACATTATATCCAAGCGATGCCAGCGTTCCCCTCAACATGAAACAAATGGACTCCTCGTCATCAATCACCAACAGTTGCTCTCCCGAGCCCATGGGGACCTCTTCTTCCTTGTGCATTTCATGGTCGAGATGCTGATCGGGGCAAACCGGAATGTACACATCGAATGTGGTTCCCACATGTTCAGTCGATTGCAACAGAACAAAGCCCTTGTGCGCCTTGACAATCGTCAACACCGTGGACAACCCCAGTCCGGTGCCTTTGCCCATAGGTTTAGTGGTGAAGAAGGAATCAAATATCTTCTGTTGAAGCGATTCAGGAATGCCCGATCCCTGATCTTGAATTCGAATGCGCACAAAATGACCCGCCCGGGCGTGGGGGTGAAGCTCCGTCCATTTAGAATCCACGGCAATATTTTCAGCCTCAATGAGAAGATCGCCGCCCTCCGGCATCGCGTCCCGGGCATTGATCAGCAAGTTGGTGAACACCTGATGCAATTGCGTCGCCTCTCCCATGACCGACAATACATCAGGGGA
The DNA here is from genome assembly GCA_018401235.1 of Kiritimatiellia bacterium. Lineage (GTDB taxonomy): Bacteria > Verrucomicrobiota > Kiritimatiellia > SS1-B-03-39 > UBA6053 > UBA6053. The sequence continues at coordinate 5,709 of JAGYLC010000031.1, read as the reverse complement.
TAGTCTCTCCTCGATAACAATGTTCTTGGGAAAGGTTTCCCGATAGACCTTTACCAAATTCTTCAACAAATGCCGCAGTTGCAGTTCCGCCAATTCTTCTTCTTCTCCGCGGGCGAAGGTCAATAACTGACGGATAATGTCCGCCCCCCGCTTGGCCCCTTCCTTGATCATCATCAGCATCTCCCGGGTCCGCTCATCCTCCGTCTGCATAATCAATAAATCGGCCGACATGACAATTGGTGAGAGCACATTGTTCAGGTCGTGTGCGATGCCGCTGGCCAGGGTGCCGATGCTTTCCATGCGTTGTGAGCGTAAAAATAATTGCTCCAGTTCTTTGCGCTTGGTTAAATCCTGTTTGATCGCGATGTAGTGACTGATAGCCCCCTCCTCATCAAACAACGGGGTGATGGTCATCTCCTCCGGATAGAGGGTTCCGTCTTTACGTCGGTTAATCAGTTCCCCCTGCCAAACTTCTCCCCGGGTGACTGTTTCCCACATTTCCCGATAGAAAGCCTCCGTATGCCGCCCCGATTTCAGCAATTGCCCGGGAAAGCCTCCGATGGCCTCGTCCGGGGTAAATCCGGTGAAGGTGGTGAAGGCCCGGTTTACCCAGATAATCCGAGCATCCGCATCCGTAATCACCACCGCATTCGCAGCCGTAGACAGCGCGTGGGTCTGCAGTCTCATCATCTGTTTTTGTTCGACACCCTCGGTAATATCTTTGCAGAAAACGCATATCTTGGCCGATTCGGAGTCGGAGGATTGACGAAACATCATCTGCAAAATTAGCGGCGAATCGTCCGGTTTACGTACACGAACATCGGCTTTCTCTATGGAACTATCCACACCCCCGTGCCAGTCGCAATCGAGGGCCTCCCTGTCCGGCGTGTCCAGCAGATCAAAAATTGTTTTGTGGAGCAGATCCGCCCGCTCATATCCCGTCAGGCTGCAAAACGCCTGGTTGACCTCTTGGAAAGCCCCGCAGAAGTCCAGGAGAAAAAAACCTTCTGGATTCAAAGAGAATAGACAATCGTGCACAAATTGGGTGTCGGATATTCCATTTATTTCGGCCATGGCGGGAAGCTACAGCTTGACACAAAAAAAGAAAGAGAATTTTTCAAACAGGTGCAGAACTTGATTTTACGCAAAATGTGTGGATATTCCCTTCTCGTCTGTCAAAGAGAACCTATGCCTGAATTTCTATCCACCATCTTTTCCTACGTCCTCTCCATCGGAGCCGTGCTCCTTCTGTTTGGAGGCACCGTACTGGTGCATGAATGGGGGCACTTCATCACCGCCAAACACTTTGGCCTCCGCATTGACGCCTTTTCCATCGGCATGGGCCCCGCCCTCTGGAAGAAAAAAGTAAAGGGCGTGCTTTACAAAATCAGTCTGCTGCCAATTGGAGGCTATGTGGCCCTCCCCCAGATGGACATCACGGGCTCCGCTTTTGAAAACGACGATGCCGCCGCAGGAAAATTGGAGCCGGTCGAACCCTGGAAACGTATCGTGATTGCCCTTGCCGGACCGTTCATGAATGTGGTGGCCGCGCTGATTCTGTGCACCATTGTCTGGGTGGTGGGAAAGCCCGCCGATCCCGGACCCGGTCCGGCTGTTATTGGACGGGTGTCCGAATCCTCTCCCGCCTTCGAAGCAGGACTGCGCGCGGGCGATCTGGTCCGCAACATCAACGGGGACAAAATTCATTTTTGGCAGGACCTACAGATTTCGGCCATGCTGAGCGAGAGCCTGGACATACAGCTGGCCCGAGACGGCGAAGTCGTGCGCCTCTATGGCGTTCCCACCACGGTTAATTCCATGGGCTTCCGACAACTGACAGGGGTAGGACCCGAAGAAAAAGACCTGCTCTATGTGGCGGTTCACCAAGTCATTCCCGGCTCGGCCGCCGACCGGGCGGGTGTGCGGGCCGGAGATCGCCTGTTGGAAATCAGTGGAATTCAGGTATCGGATGGTTCGGTTTTTATTAAGGCGGTTCAGGCATCCGAAGGCTCGGAACTGGATCTGCGGGTGCAGTCCAAAGGCTCTCAATCACCCAAACAACTGTCGATGACCCCGGAGTGGAATGCGGAAATGAAACGATGGCTGGTCGGCATCAACATGCAGGGGGAATTCGAAAAAGTTCATCCCCCTCCCCTCCGCCAGATTCATTATTTTCAAGGGTCCATTTTTCGTACCCTCAAGGCCTTCACCCGTCCCCGCGAAATGGGCAAGGCCGCACAGGGCGTGGGTGGACCGGTGATGATTCTCAGCGGCATGCATTCCCAAGTGAAGTTTCATCCCATGCAGGCGCTGTGGTTTACCGCACTTATCAACGTGAATCTGGCCATCATCAATTTGTTACCCTTGATTATTCTCGATGGTGGACACATCATGGTGGCGCTGTTCGAATGGATCACCGGCAAAAAACCTTATCGGCGTCTTATCATCGGATTAGCCAACGTGATGGTTGTGGTGCTGATCGCATTGATGATTCTGCTTAGTTTCCGTGATGTCAGTCTGCTCAAGAAAATTTACGGCGAAGTCGACTCCCCCGTTGCGGAAGCCACCGCGACTCCGCTGCCCGCTGAATCATCGACACCTTAATCCTTCGGGACATGTTCAAGTCCATCGCGTCTTCGAATACCAGTTTTTGCCGCATCCCCTTGCGGGTGGCAGGTGAGCTGTATGTAAGCCCTATGCCCTACGGACGTTACGACAGCGAACGGGTGTTCCGATACTTTAAACAGGAGCAAATCCAACGGGTGGTGATCCTGCTGAGTGACCGCGAAATCAAAAAGCGCTGCAAACGGGACCTTAAAAAGCTCTACCAAAAGCACCACATGGCCGTCACCCAGTTCCCCATGGTGGATTTTCTGCAACCGGGACACGGGGATATGGATCAACTGATTCCTGAACTTGCCGATCGACTGCGCAAGGGAGAACGGGTGGCCGTTCATTGTCACGCCGGGGTGGGGCGCACCTCCGTGGTGGTGGCCTGCCTAGTGGCGGTGCTGGAACACTACCGAATCGAAGAATGCATCGAGTTGGTGAAGTCACACATGGAAACCAACATCACTGTGGAACAAAAACGCTTCATTACCGGCTGGGTGGAGCGCCTGCATGTGTCCGATCCCGGAGATCCACTCATCATCCGTAGCGCCGAACTGATCACCACCGGCAGCGAACTCCTGCAGGGGCGCACCCTCAACCAGCACGGATTCAAGGTCGGCGCCCTGCTTACCTCATTTGGCATTTCGATGGTGCAGGAAACCGTGTTACCCGACGACCCGGACGCCATTGAATTTCATGTATTACAAGCGGTCAGCCGCAGCGATCTGGTTATCATCACCGGCGGTCTGGGGCCCACCGACGACGATCTTACCCGCGAAGCCGTTGCCAAAGGACTTCACCGTAACGTGATCCAACACACCCCCTCCGACGATCATCTCACCGAGTATTTCGTGCGACTCCGCCGAACCCCCACCCCTAAACAAAAGCGACAGGCGCGGGTGATAGAAGGCGCCGAGGTCTATCAGAACCCGGTCGGCATCGCTCCCGGACAACGCCTGACTCTAAGCGCCAGCCGCCATCTCTGGCTGCTTCCCGGTCCCCCGCGTGAATTGGAGGCTCTACTGGAAAGCGCTATGCGACCCTGGTTAGCGACAGCCATTACCCGGCGGGACCACCATCAGCGAATTTTCCGAATCGTGGGCCAAAGCGAATCCGAGATTCAGGAGAAAGTCTCACGCATGAACAATTTCCGGGAAGTGGATATCGCCTACTGCGCCACCCCGGGCAGCGTGGAATTGCGCTTCACCGGCACCGAGGACCGGGTGGACGAACTCCGGAACCAGACCCTGCGGGTGTTCGCGGGGGATGTGCTCAACGAAACCGGTGACGTGCTGGAGGTCGAACTCGGAGAACGGCTTCTGCAAACATCCCAAACCGTCTCCGTGGCCGAATCCTGCACCGCCGGCGGCATCGGGGAACGTATCAGCTCGGTTCCCGGCTGCTCCGCATATTTTGTTGGCGGCATCATCGCCTATTCCAACGCGATTAAACGCGATGAACTGAAGGTGAATCCTGACGTTTTGGAACGGGAAGGAGCGGTCAGCGAACCCGTGGCCGCCCAAATGGCACAGGGAATCCGAAGCCGAATGGGAACCGACTGGGGCGTGAGCATTACCGGAATTGCCGGACCCGGCGGGGGCAGCGGGCAAAAACCCGTCGGACTGTTCTTTGTCGGTATCGCCGGACCCGATTACCTGCAGGTCCGCAAATTTCAAGTAGGCGGCGACCGGGCTCATATCCGGGAGCACGGAATTCAACGGGCCATGACCGAACTGTGGCGGGGCATCACCGGGTCTCAGCACCGGGTATAAATATGCTCCCGGGGTTCCCCGGCGTAACAAAGGCTGGCAACCACGCCATCCGACAGGTTCATCGTATCAAAGTGCCAGTGCCCCTCTGTCTCCTCCGCCAGAGTATCCACCTCGGACAATCGAACCCGCAGCCCCACACCCGATGCCTTTAGCCGGGCCTCCTTACGCGTCCAGATCCTGAAAAACTCGTCACGCCCCTTCAAATCCACCCTCTCACGTTCCGCAGCGGACAAATAGCGTTCCGACAATGCATCCACGTCGTTCGCCCGATTCGTTTCTTCCACATCCACCCCCAGCGCTTGATCCTGACAAAACGCCATGAACAGCCAGTGATCGCTGTGACTCAGATTGAAACAGGGTGACTGCGGATGCGGACAAATCGGCTTACCACCGGTTTCAAGGTCGATGACAATTGGACCCGCCGGCACCGAAAGCTCCAGAAACGAGCGCACTACACAGCGAGAAGCCAGAAAAGAGAAACGACTGGAATCGGTGGAAAATCGGTGATAGCGAAGTCGTTCCGCTTCATTCAGCCGTTCCGCGTTCACCGCCACATCCGAGGGGAAACACTCCAACTCAAACGAATAACTGACAACCGCACCCTTCTCCAAGTTCAGCAGGTGTTGGCGCACATCCACCTGATCCGCGAAACTCATATGTATTCCCTCCTACAGTGAAATCAGTCCGCACAGAATCATCACCACCGCCAGCCCCATCCCTGCGCCCAAAGCGATCTTCAAGCGCTTGGTAGCGGCCTCCAGCCAGTTCAGCCCCCTGAACCACAGATGAGGATACACCACCAAAAACATGCATTTTACCAAGATCAGGTACACCAGAAGTGCTACTGCGTAGTGGGCGGGCGACCCGTGCCAGCGCACCGCGATCAATACCGAATTTCCCGCCAACAGACAGAAGGTACACAGCCCACGCAACGCCAGTAAATCGGGAATAAAGGTCGTCACCAAATAATACCCCAGCGGTACCGCCACCCACAACAGCCGTTTTGTCACATTGAATCCGCCCAAATCCACCTGATTCAAATTCAGCGCAAACCACACCAGACACACCGCCACCAGCACCCGGGCGGGCCACACGGATCGGGGAAACGCTCGAAACGCGGCCAACGCCGCCTTCGGCTTCACAAAGCTGAACCCGTACACGGCCAGCAACACCAGGCCAAAATAAATAGAGATAAAGGGAGCGGATGTTGGCATAAGGCACACCCTTTACGCTAGTACCTCCCCCTCTGCCAAGCAGAAACCGCATGTTAGCGGTCAGATTGGGAGAAGTCAGAGGTCCGAGTAAGGTGAGATAGGCATTCTTACCT
>JAGYLC010000030.1 GCA_018401235.1 Kiritimatiellia bacterium | reverse complement strand
GAACCCGAACCCGAACCCGAACCGCAAGCGGTGCAACCACCCACCGTGGTTATACAACCCTGATCGCTGTAATCGAACATGCCCACGTTCTCTTTTCAAGCCCGCGATGGACAGGGCACTGCTCACTCCGGCGAGCTACATGCAACAGATCGGCGGGAAGCGATGCTTTCGCTGCGCGAGCGGGGATGGTTTCCGGTTTCGGTCATGGAAATCGCTCCCAAACAGGGGGTGAAAGCAAAACCTCTCAAAAGTGGCACTCTTAAAGCCGGTCATAAATTGCCGCTGCAGGTGCTACTGCAGTTTTCCACCGACCTCCGCGATCTGCTTTCGGCGGGAATGACCCTGGGAGCGGCTATTCAAAAATTGAGTCGGCAAAGCGGCAACGTCCAGCGGTCCGCAGTGCTTACCCAAGTCCATGAGGACATCGTGCAGGGGGTCAGCCTATCGGAATCCCTGGCTAAATATCCTAAAAGTTTTCCTGATTTTTACGTTTCCCTCATCCAGGCCGGCGAGGCGTCGGGTCAACTGCAGGACGCCCTGGAAAACGCGGTTCGGCATTATGAACGTGCTTCCGAAGCAAAGGAGCAGGTGACAGGTGCTTTGGTATATCCGCTGTTGGTGGCCGTTTTCGGCATCCTGGTGATTATTTTCTGTCTAATTTTTGTGATTCCGCGCTTCACCCAGATTTTTCTCGATCTGAACCGGGTGCTGCCGCTGCCCACCCGAATGCTTATTTTCATGAGCAATTCTATTCTGAAATTTGGCTGGATCTTTCTAATCGGGATCTTCCTCTCCATGATCGGCTTCAATCGTTGGCGGCAAACGGAGGCGGGTCGCTTCGCCTGGCACCGGTTTTTGTTGAAGGTACCGATTTTCCGTCAATTGATCCGTTCGGCCGCCTACGCAAATTTCGCCCGTACCCTCTCGAATCTGCTGGTGAACGGGGTGCCGGTACTCAAAGCACTGGATATCGTCAAAAAGACCGCCAACAATGCGGTGCTGGAGAAGGAAATCGGCTCCCTGAAGGAGCGGGTGACGGATGGATCGTCCCTGTCGGGTCCGCTGGCGGAAAGCGGGGTATTCCCGGATTTATTTACGGATATGCTTTCCGTGGGCGAGGAAGCCGGACAGGTGCCCCGCTCTCTGGCCCAGATCGCCCGGCGCTATGATCAGGAGTTGACCCGGAATATCAAGCGGGTCACCACCGTGATTGAACCGGTATTGATGGTATTTATTGCGGCGGCGGTGGGCTTCATCGCCATTAGCATGCTCCTTCCTCTCTTTCAGTTGACACAGGGGCTTTAGTTTCCCATACTCTCACCACTATTCACTCGCAGGAGAACCCATATGAACCGCACTCACACTTCCAAACGCTCCGGCAACCGCTCCGGCAACCGCTCCGGCAGCCGCTCCGGATTCACACTCATCGAGATCATGCTGGTCATCATGATTCTGGGCATCATCGCGGTAGTGTCCATGAACAATCTGGACATCGCCGGACGCAGTGACCAGGCCCGCCGCACCGCCACCGAATCGCTCATCGGACAAATGAGCACCGCCGTGAACAGTTATTATCTTGATGTCGGGCGCATGCCCGCCAACCTTCAAGCCCTCACAAGCGATCCCGGCGTGCGCGGATGGAAAGGTCCCTACCTGATGCAGCTCCGCCAGGACCCATGGGGAGACGATTTCACCTTCACCACCAGCGGAAATCGCTTTGAAATTATCTCCCAGGCCGGGGGAACGGAGGGAGGGCCCATCTCCAGCAATGATCTCTAAGCCCCCAGCCAACCGCGGGTTTACCCTGCTGGAAATCCTTTTGGTGATTCTGGTCATCGGAATTGCCGCCGCCGCGTTTTTCCCGGCCGCGCTGAATACTGCGGACAACGCCCGCACCCGATCCGCCCTTCGCGAAACCATCGCCCTGAACCGCTACGCCCGCTCCCGCGCCATGCTGGATCAGCGTCCGGTGGCAGTCATCTACATGACCGAAGACCACAGCCTGCACGCACTCTCGCTTCCGCCCAACCGCGACCTGCTTGCGGAGGAGTTTATAGGCGGCCCAACTTCCAGTATACAACTTCCGGACGAGGAAGAGACCGGTACTTCGGGATCAATACCCATTCGCTCCAAAACCCTGCCCGACTACGTTCGCATCCGCGAAGTGAAAGGTGCCCGCCGGGAAGTGGATTCGTTTTTTGTGATCTACGAGACCAACGGCACCACGGATTCGCATGAAGTGGAACTGGTCGATCCACAGGGAAACTCACACCGCATTCGCGTAAACGGACTCACCGGGGAGATCGATTTTGTTGACTGACCCCTCTCTCCGCAAGGGATTTTCGTTAATGGAAGTACTGCTCGCGGTGCTGATTTTGGGACTGACCCTGACGGTGATTTTCTCTTCGACCAATCAGGGACTCGCGGTGGTGACGCAGGCGCGGGACTATCAAATTTCCCGGGGGCTGCTCAGTGAATTAGATCTGCGGGAACCCTTGGATTTGGGCGATTTGGGAGCAGGGGAGCTTCGCGGCAGTTTTACCCACAGCGAGCACGGTCGGGTCCAATGGACCCGTGTCCTTGCGCAGGAGGGCGCGGAGTCGGATCGTTTTTATCGAATGAGCACCGATATAACCTGGGGCGGGAGCGATCAGGTTCGCACGGAATCCGTGGAAACATTTATTCATCAGCCAACGGCCATTCACGGTGGATGGGTTCAGGAGCCATTCGATGACTTCTAAAGCCTCCACTCCGCCTCCGACCGCGATTCTCCCGGCCAAAGATGTGCTGATGATGGTGCTGACTCTTCCCAGCAGCGATGTGTCGGAACTGGATGGAATGATCAGCCTGCAGGCCGAGGAGCTCTCCCCCTACCCCCCCGAACGCACGTCCCACTCCTGGGAACTGCTGGCATCCGCAGGTAATCACAGTCAGGTGCTTCTGGTTCTTTGCGCACTGCAAAAACTGGATCAGCTTCACGAACAGTTTGCCTCCCAACAACTTCCCCTGCCCCGCCGGGTGGATGTGGATCTGCTCGGAGGACTCGAACTTCTTTTATCAAAGGGCGTGCTGCCGGAAGAGGCATCGACCCTTCTCCTAATTGCGCAAGACTCCACCGTGTATGTAGTAGCCTGGCACGAAAATCAGCCGGTTCTATTCCGCACCCTGGGCGAGGTACAGGATTTGACTGCGGTGGTGGTGACCGAAGAACTGGAAATGGCCTGCCTTTCCCTGGAGTCGGCACACCCGGAAAGCGAATACCGGGATCTTCAGCTTTGGCATGCCGGAGAAGCACCTAACTGGGCAACCGTTCCTCTGGGCGAATGGACACCCGAACTCCACTCGTTGGCGGACCTGCCCCCCTTCGAAACCGGAGTGCAGCTTCGCAGTGAGAAGAATTGCCGACTGGATCTGGCTCCTCAAAGTTGGAAACGGGAAGAGGCCCGCAAACAGAATCGCCGGAAATTGATGCGAACCGCATCCATCGGTCTCGGCATCTGGGCGGTTTTCATGCTGGGAATCCTGATTTGGGGCGAAATTCATCGTCAGTCCACCCGCAACCTGCAAAGGCAAAATCAGGAGAAAGCCCCGGCGGTGGATCAGGTTCAGGCCTTAACAGATCAGGTCCGATCCCTCTCCCAATTCACCAACCGCAGTTCCAGTGCCCTGGAAACGATGCTCATTCTGGCCGAGGCCACCCCGGGAAGCGGTACCCTGGTAGTGGATGATTTCCAGTACCGCAAAGAGGAAGGGATCTCATTCAGCGGCAAAACCGCGGGAAATGTGCAACCCTTCTATCAGTTTCTCGAAAACCTCGCGGGCGATGAACGTTTGCGGGTCGGAAGCTACAATCTGCGGGAAACCCGGGAAGGGTTCAGCTTCACGGTGGATGCGCGCTGGGAGTGGCTCGCCCTGCACAGGGAGGATGACTCATGAGATCCTTGAGTTCACGAGAAATTCGTTTGGCAGCTCTCACCGCAATCGTCCTGATTCTGGGGATGACGTATCTGTTCGTGCAATCGCAACTGGTCAAGATCCGTGATTTCCAACGACTCAACTCGAGCGCGCAGGTGGAACAAATCCGCCAACAACATTTGTTGCGCACCCAGCCACAACGGATCCAGGAATTGGAGACCATCCGGGGGCAATTGCCCCGGCATCCGGAGGGTCGCGATCTTAAATCCGAATTTGCCCGGCAAGTACAGTCCCTCTCCTCCCAAAGCGGGTTGCGCCTGATCGGACTGACCCCCGAGGACGAGGCGTACCTGGAGGAACTCAAGCTGTATCAGTCCTCGGTTCGCGGATCCTGGAGCGGAACTTCCGAACAATTGCTCTCTTTTCTGCACCGTCTTCACCAACTCGGTGCGGTGTCGGACATTCGCGAACTGCGTATTCGCAACCGCACCGGCATGTCGGATTCGCTTTCCGGCACTTTCACCCTCGATTTCGTCTACTCGCGGATTCCGGTCAGTGAATCGAATCCAACAGTTGACACCACGCCCCAATCCATTGATGATAGGCCAGCCCCATGAAAACAATTCTTTTGACTCTTCTGCTCGTTTCCTGTCTGCAACTGCGGGCTCAATCACCGGAGGAAGCCCCTGTGAACATAGCCGACACCCCCTTCCTGCAAGCGGTCGGGGGTGGTCCCAACGCCGACGAACCCATGCGGCTTCAATACCGGGGCACCTCCCTGGATATTCTCCTGCAGGAAATTGGAAACCGAACCGGACGGATCATGCTGCGCGACCCCTCTGTCGGCGACGTTTCCATTACCTTGGTCATAACAAACCCCATACCGGTAAATGAATTCCTGAAAGCCGCCGAAAACCTGCTGGCCATGCACAACATATCTCTGGTACCCTTTCGGGATCAATTCATCAATGTGGTCCCCGCCCAGGGGGTGGAACGTGCGGGTGCCCCCCTAATATTGGATACAGAAGTGCAACAGGGAGATGACGCCCAAATTGTCAGTCAACTTTTGACCCTGAAGCATCTCGATTACAGCGAGGTGCAGCCCCTGATCACCGAACGACTGAGCCCCAACGCCAAAGTGCAAGTCATGGAGCGCAACAACTCCTTACTGCTTACCGACACCCGGGCTAATATTGGGCGCATTCAGAAAATCATGCAACTTCTGGATCGACCAGCCGATGTGCGTGAATCCGTGAAAATCTACCAATTGTCCAATGCTACCGCCGCAGATGTCAAAACCCGACTGGAGGCACTGATTGAAGAAAGTCAGCAGAATCAGGAGGCTCCCCGGAGAACACCTGCCGCAGCCACCCGCGAAACTCCGCGCGGCATCATTCGACCGGGTGGGACCTCCCAGGCGGCACCTCCCGGCGCAGCAGTGGAAGGAGGCGGCCCCACCCCGGGATTAGTCCGGGGAAAAGTACAAATTGTGGCAGATGAGCGTACCAACGTGCTGATCATTATCAGCCGACCCGAAAATGACGGCTTTTTCGAGGAAATGATCGGGGTGCTCGACAAACAAGTGGATCCGGAAGTCACCGTGCGCATCTACAAACTCCAGTTCGCAGGTGCGGAAGAGGTCGCGGGCACCCTGAATGAGTTGATCGGAGCGGCCAGTAGGGATACCCGGGCTCCTCAAGTGCAAACAAATCGAACCGATGCCGAAACCCGCCAAGGTCAAACTGTACGGGATTTTATTCGGGAACAAGCTCAAACCCGGGCGGATAGCCCCAGCCCCGATGCGACCCCGGGCGTGGCCAGTATTGGCCGCCTCAGTGAAAACACCCGTATCCTTGCGGATGTGCGCACCAATACCCTGATTCTGATGGGGCGCAACCGGGATTTAGATGTGTTGGAAGGAGTAATCGAGCAATTGGATCGCATGCTGGCACAGGTGGCGGTTCGGGCGGTGATCATGGAAGTCAGCCTGAACAACAATTTTTCATACGGCATTGACTGGCTGCAGCGGTCCCTGTCGGTCAACAATGTGGAAACTATCAACGGAGTTCCCATTCGAGAACCGGTGATGGCGTTTGGGGGTGGACAAAATCTGAGTTCAACCAGCACCAGCTTCCGGGATGGCGCCGATGTCGGGCGGGACATTTCATTGTCCCCAGGCAGCCTCTCCTACTTCACCACCCTCTATGACTTCAATCTGGATCTAGTTCTGCGCATGGCCCAGGGAAGTTCGGACGCCAAGGTCATCGCCACTCCTATTATTGTCACCACCGACAATACCGAGGCCTCCATTCGGGTGGGCGAACGGCGGGGCCATTCCCACCACCACCGCCACCACTATCGGTGGATCTATTCAATCCTCCTTTGAATATGAAAACATCGGGCTGCAGTTGACGGTCACTCCCCGCATTAATCCCCAGGGAATGGTAATCATGGAAATCAACCAGTCCACGGAGGATGTAGGAGGCACCACCCGGATCGATGGCAATGAAGTACCCATCATCACCTCCCGGGAATTAGAGGCATCCGTGGCCATCCGCAGCGGGGGAACCTTGGTGTTGGGCGGCCTGGTGCGCGAGAACAAACGTGAATCTCAAACCAAAGTACCTTTCTTTGGAAGCATCCCCATTTTTGGAGCCTTGTTTCGAAGTTCCAGCACGGAAAATGTGCGGACCGAATTATTGGTGCTGATCAGTCCGGAAGTTCTGGTCACCGCCGAGGAAGCCGAAAAACTGACCCGGGAACTGAAAAAAGCCACCGAACTGAGCAAGGCAACCTGGTATAAAGGATGGGATCTGGGAGAACGGGAAGAGTGGGGACGTGATGAGTTTCCAGAATCAGAAAACAACCAGAGGGTGAAGTAACGCGTACTACATCCGAAAATGTCAGCTACCATTTCATTTAGAAAAATCAGCCATACGGGCCGAACGTCCGCAGCACTTTAAGATTGCTAATCGATACCCTACCCATAGGGTAGATGCTATGGAAAATGATCGAGAACTTGACCCATCCCGCTGGCTTTCCGAGTATGGGGATATTCTGTATCGATTCGCACTGGGACGCGTACGCAATCCGCAGACAGCCGAGGATCTGGTACAGGATACCTTTCTTGCGGCCATGAAAGGATCGGAGTCCTTCTCCGGCCGCGCAAAAGAAAGCACCTGGCTGATTGGCATCCTTAAGCACAAAATTATCGACCACTTCCGCAAGCACAACCGCATGTTTCTGACTGAGGATTTGGAACTTAAGGAACAGGACCCCCAGACGTTTCTAGACCGCAAGGGAAACTGGACCCTGGGTCAATCCGCCTGGATTACCCAACCCGAAAAAGCCTACGAACTGAAGGAATTCTGGAAGCATCTGAACGCTTGTCTCGGGAAGTTAAGTGAGCGCCATCGTCAGGTCTATGTGCTGCGGGAACTCCAGGATCAGGACGCGGAGGAAATCTGTGAGGCATTGGAAATAAGCCCCTCGAATTTGTGGGTCACCCTCCACCGTGCCCGCCTCCAGTTGAAAGAGTGCCTTATTCAGAAGGGCTTGGGAACCCTGACCCGGGAATGACGGCGTCGACCTGGACCGAAGCGGGAATCGCGCACGAACGATTCTGGGACGAGTTAGCGGAGCCGTATCAGCGGGATACCCGAATCTCCATCACCGATTTCCATTACGGCCCCCTGATCCCGGGTGACCGGGAACTGAAGCTCCTCCCCTCACCTCTCGCCGGACGCCGCTGCCTGGAACTGGGCGCCGGAGCTGGACAGAACAGCCTTTTCCTGGCCAAACAGGGTGCTCTCTGCACTGCTGTCGACATCAGCGCGGCCCAGTTGGATTTCGGACGAGCCCTCGCACAAAAAGAAGCACTGCAGGTGGACTTCCTTCAGGCCGATCTCGATCAACTCCCCACCTTTCAGGAGCCTTTCGAACTCATCCACTCCGCCTACGGGATTCCCTTTTCCTCAAATCCTGAAGTTCTCATTCGCACCTGTGCGGAAATGCTCGTTCCCGGCGGACACCTGCTGTTCAGCATGGGGCATCCCGTCTTTGCCGGAGAGTGGTTGGAACTCGACGAGGACCAAGGAATCTTCCTGTCCAACTATTTTTATCCCCGACCCGATGTCCGCGAAGGCAACGATTCCGTGGTCCAGGCCATTGCCTACCCCCTGTCCGAATGTGTCCGCTGGATCAAAGCTGCCGGCCTGGAGCTACTTGACCTGCGCGAGCCCCCCGCCCTCCCCGTCCATCTCCTTTCAAAAGCCGAAACCGACGAACGGGTTCCCTACTACAGCGACGACTGGGCGGACCAGGAAAACGAACTCAGCCGCTTCCCTGTCGTCGCCATCTTCCTAGCGAGGAAAAAAACACAGACTTGACTGTTATGCTTTTCCGGTATCACCTCAGTGAGGCCTTGCGCGTATCCACATGACAGTGTTCGAAGTCCTACGCGAAAGGGAAAATCTCTTTTCAACTGCTCTTTGGGGGATTTGTCCTGGCCACGGTGATGCACAAATACGAACTCGATCGGCTGATTGCCCGTCACCTGGTGAAGCTCTTTGGTCAGAATCCTTTCTGGGTCATGACGGGCATGATGCTAACCACCGCTTTTTTGTCCATGTGGATGAGCAACACGACATCCATCTTCGCTTTCTGGACTGGATGCAGATGGCGGTCCCCCTGGCGCTGGTTTTGCTCGCAATAGTCGCCCTGGTGCTGCATTTCATGTTCCGACCCAAACATAAAACGGTCGATCTGAGTATTTCCCCGAAACGACAATTGGACCGATGCAGCAGTGGCGTGATCGTCATCGCCCTGCTTACGGTGATTCTCTGGCTGACCTCCGGGCAGCATGGGATTCCCGAGGCTTTAATCGGGTTGCTGGCCGCCGGCCTCTACGCGGCCACTAATCTGCTGGATAAAGAGGCCTTCAAAAATCTTGATTGGGATGTGTTGATCCTGATGTGGGGCGGGCTGGCGCTGGGACGGGGGATGGAAGTCAGTGGACTTTCTTTCACTTATCTCCTGGTTGACCCTGCTTCCCGGCTATCATCTGATGCTCACCTGGGCTTTTGGTTTTATCGAATGAATACATAGCCCTCCCCCGGGGGGGCTGTTGTAGGCTGGAGTACAAAAACCACTATCCCGACAAAGATTCCGGCGCAGGATGCCACCCAATCATATGAATTCATACGTGGCATGCAAATCGCATAATTAATAGGAACAATTAGCTACAATGACTGTGAGCCACAAGCCTCAACCAGATTTCGGAAGCCGCCGCATAGGCGGTTCCGAAGCTCGGAAAGGAGGATTTACCAGCGGTAGGCGAGGTTGAGGTAGGCACTGCGGCCGGCTGCGGGAACCTCGTCCCCGGGGCGGAGATCGCCTACGGGCATTAGCGCCTCGCGGGTGAGGTGTTCGTGGTACCTGCGGTCGAGCAGGTTGTCGATGCCCGCCTCCACGCTCCACCCCGGTGCGGGGTCGAAGCCAATCTGCAGATGCAACTCCGCGAAGGAGGGGGTGGCGTTCTCACCAAAGTCCTCATTGATGCGGGTCTGTTTGTGGGCGTAACGCAGGCCGATCTCCGCAGTCGGATGATAGGGGCGCTCCGGTACCCAGCGCAATGCACAGCGGATCTCCAGAGGAGGCATTTCCGGTAGATCCTCCTGATCGTCAATGGTTCGTCCGCGTACCCAACCGAGGCTCAGGGGAATCTCCCAATCGGTGGCGGGAATCACAACTGCGCCGGCCTCGAGCCCCCAGAGTTCCGCGTCCTCGTTACGGGTGCCGCGGACCCGATCCATTTGGCCGTCGCCGTTTACGTCCATCGTCGCCACGGTGGTGGCGAGGTGGAAGTCGTCGATGCGGGATGCGTGGGCCGCGAATCCAAGCCGATGGGGGCCGACCGCGCCTTCGGTGCGCAGTTCCGCGCCGGTTTTTACCTCGGGATCGAGGCTGGGCGTGCCCACGCCGAATCCCCCGGGAACCGGGCCAAAGGACAAATAGCGTTGGGTGAGGTTGGGCACGGACTCGGTGCGCCCCAGTCCCAGTTGGGCGGTCCAGGTTTCCGACAGCGGCATGGACAGGGTCAGGTTTCCGGACAACAAGTTGTCTTCCCGCTCCACATCGTCGGAATCGGATCCGCCCACATCCAGGTAGGCCTGTCGAACCGTGGTGGGGCCGGCACCGGGTCCGGGCACGATGCGACGGTCCACGTGGGCCGCGTCCGTCCGAATCCAGTCGGTGCGCAGTCCGGCGCGCAGTCCGATCTGTTGGGTCAGCATACCCTCCCACTCGCCGAACAGGCCGGCCTGCTCCTGTTCGACCTTCGGCCACAGCGGATCCCGGAAGGTCATGCCGGTGGACACCATCGTGCGGGTGCGGGTGGCCTCACGCTCCAGTCGGGAGGTGTCGACACCGGCGCGCAGTTCGCCGGCGGCCAGCGACCAGCGGCTGAGCAACCGGAGATTGCGGCTGTCGGATTCCGACGGAGTCGAGGCCTGCAGTACGCCGCGGTTGGGTTTGTCGCGGTTGTCCATGAGATGGTCCACCACGCTCCACCCCGCCTCCAGATCGACAGAGCGGAGAGCGTCGTGCTCGATGCTCCATTCAAGCCCGACGGTGGCGGTGTCGGTTTTGCCGTACCGGGTATCCATGGGAAGGGCGACATAGTCGATGTCCTTCTCGTACACCCAGCGGTAGCCACCGCGGAGAACCAATGAATCAGAAAGTCGCCGGGTCAGATCCGCCGACGCCTCGCGGGTGAAGCGGGAGGCGGGCACGCGGGTGCCATCACCCGCCTGTACATCACCTTGGCGGCGGATGCCGCCACTGATCTCCAGGCGGGCATCCGGCCCCCGCTGCCCTCCAGCGAAGCCGCCCCATGGTCGCGGCGCCACCTATGGATACCTCCCCGCTACTTCCGGCGTTTCGGGCGAGGCTGTTCCATGAAAGTGCCAGGTTGAGATGTTTTGAATTCTGCCGCCAGTGGGGACAGGGCCATGGACCAACAGAGGCCAAACTTGACCGATACCGTTCTGTTCGGCGGGCGGCAAACAAAATCTGCCGGCGGATCCATGCGAGGGACAGGCCTGGCCAGGCGATGCAAACCGTTGCGGCAGGTCAGCCACCGTCCGTAGCCGAGAACTGCGACCGGCTCGCCGCCATGGCGACCCTGGGTGCGGAGTGCGACGCCCGGCAGGGTGCTCAACGCGGATCCAAGTTCAGAGTGAAGGGTATGCAGGGAAGCCTGGTCCGGAAGTCCGGAGGGCGGCAGCGCGTAGGTGCGCACATTCAGTTCAGATAAGACGTGTGGTTCAAGGGATTGCGCGGAAATCGCCGACACACAGCAGGCGATCCCGAGGGATACAAAATAATTCATGAAGATTCTCGTGTTGAAAAAGGAAAGAAGCCCGGAAACCGGGCGGTGGTGTCAACAGGAGAACGATCGTGGAGGGGGCACCGGAGGTTCGGGGACGGGAAGGACGCGGGAAAGGGTGCCTCTCAAGTGATACCCGCTTCGATGTGGCAGCGGAAATGTGAGTCGGAGGAGCGCAGGAACAAACAGAACCGGACGCGGCGGGACGGGAGTTGCGAGAGCGCTTTCAGAGTCGGGAGCAATTTTTTGCGCGGTCAGCGTCTTACACATCGAACAAGGCTTCTTTCCGCTGAACGTGTCTTGAATCGCCCGCGCCACGGTTTCGGTTTGGGAAAACTCCGCCAGCATATTGCTCCAGGCGCCGACCTGGGCCAGTTCCCACTGGAACAGGTAGCCCACCAACAACAAGCCCACCAGGGCGCTGCAGGCGCGGCGGATGCGGGAGTGTCGTGGCTGACGGCTCGGTTGGTTCATGCGGATTCCGGTAGTAATTATCTTGGCACAAAGCACACCTAGAGGAATCATCCCTCCATGTAAAATAGAAATAGGTGAAAAGAAGAGTGAAACGACCTGCGGATCGAATAAGAGTCGGAATACCCCAAGAACCTAAAATTTATTCTCGGGGCACCTTCTTTCTATCCGTTGTCCGGCGAAGCTATCCGTTGGTCATCCCCCTCTTCTCTTCCCATCCGCGGGCTTCCGAAGGAATCTGCGGGCTAAACACCCCCAAGCTTTCGTTTTCCGAAAATCACCCCGTCCCTGCGAGCACGGGCTGCCAGTTTCTAGGAGTTTCGCCTTGACTCCCGGCCTGAGTTCGGACACCTTTTACTAATACTCTCCATAGCCACTCCAACTCCGCCGCTTCGCGCTTCCGCGCGGAAAGCGAGTTACTCTCCTTAACCACACCATGCACGAACTGAGCATTACCCGGGAAATCGTGGACCTTGCGACTGATAAAGCGGGGGGGCGCCGCGTGACCCGGATCGCGCTTGTCATCGGGCAGTTGAGCGGCATCGTCTCCGATGCGATCCGCTTCTGCTTCGATGTCTGCGCCTGTTCCACCGCCGCGGAGGGGGCCCGGCTCGACATCGAGGAGATCCCCGGACGCGGACGTTGCCGGGTCTGCGGACTGGAAGTGCCCCTGGAGCAACCCTTTGGACAATGTGAATGCGGGTCGGTGCGGATTGAAGTGATCGCCGGCGAGGAAATGCGAATGAAAGAAATGGAGGTGGCCTGATGTGCGAAAGTTGCGGATGTTCGGATGACCAACACGTGCGGATCACCAAGGTGACCCGCGGACAGGCGGATCACGCGGCACACCCGCATGACCACGCGCACAGTCATGCTCACGGCCATTCCCATTCACACGATCATGACCACGGGCATTCCCATTCCCACGGGACCACGGTGTCGCTGGAAGAGGATCTGCTGGCCAAAAACAATCTCTTGGCCCAGCGCAACCGCGGATGGTTCGAGGGACGCGGCATCCTCGCGCTCAATCTGGTCAGTTCCCCCGGCGCGGGCAAAACCACCCTCTTGGTCCGTACCCTGGAAGCTCTGGGGAAGGAACTAACCTTCGGCGTGATCGAAGGTGACCAGGAAACCTCCGAAGACGCGAAGCGCATCGCGGAAACTGGTTGCGGTGTGGTGCAGGTGAACACCGGCACCGGTTGTCATCTGGACGCGCATATGGTGGCCCACGCGCTGGAGACCCTGCGCCCCCCGACCGACTCGGTGGTGTTGATCGAAAACGTGGGCAACCTGGTCTGCCCGGCCTTGTTCGACCTCGGGGAGATGTGCAAGGTCTGCATCGTCTCGGTCACCGAGGGCGAAGACAAACCCCTGAAATATCCCTACATGTTCCGCGCAAGCGAGGTGTTGATCCTGAACAAAACCGACCTGCTGCCGCACGTGGACTTTGATGTGGGGCGCTGCCTGGAATACGCGCGCCGGGTCAACCCGGACCTGAAGGTGTTCCAGCTCTCCGCCCGCACCGGCGAGGGGATGGAGGAATGGCTGACTTGGCTGCAGACACAACTTCCCGTAAACCCATCGCCACCGGCATGAAGGAAAAGCGGAAGGTCGTGGTCCGCGGTGCCGTCCAGGGTGTCGGCTTCCGCCCTTTTGTCCATGGCCTGGCTGCCGAACTGGGAGTGACGGGCTGGGTGTGCAACGATCCCCAAGGGGTTCGAATCGAGGTGGAGGGACCCGCACCGGTTTTGGAAAAATTCCTGAGTCGTCTGGTCTCGGACAAACCTCCCCTAGCGGTGATCGAGAGCCTGGAGCATTCCCATCACGATCCCGAAGGCCATAGTGAATTCAGTATTTGCCCAAGTCGCGGGATTGGGGCTCCGAGCGCCTTGATCTCTCCCGACATGGCCACCTGTGACGCCTGCCGCCGGGAGCTGTTCGAACCCGTCGACCGTCGCTACCGCTACCCCTTTCTCAACTGCACCCACTGCGGTCCGCGCTACTCCATTCTGGAATCGCTGCCCTACGACCGCCCCCGCACCACCATGCGGGGATTCCCCCTCTGCCCGGCCTGCGAACAGGAATACCACAACCCCTCCGACCGCCGCTTTCACGCCCAGCCCGTCGCGTGTCCGGACTGCGGCCCCTATCTGAGCTTTTGGGATGAGCGCGGTCAACCTCAGGCAGAACGGGAGGACGCGCTGCTCTGCGCCCTGGATCTGATCCGAACGGGACGCATCCTTGCCGTGAAGGGACTCGGCGGGTTCCATTTGATGGTGGACGCGCGTGACGAAAAGGCGGTGTGCCGCCTGCGCGAACGAAAATGCCGGGAGGAAAAACCGCTGGCGCTGATGTTTCCTTCCCTCGAATCGGTTACACAGATCTGTGCGGTATCGGAGGCGGAGCGCCGACTCCTGACCTCCCCCGAAGCACCTATTGTCCTGCTGGAACGGACGGATGATTCAACGTCTTCCTCTGTGGCCCCCTCTGTTGCTCCTTCAGTTGCTCCGGGAAACCGCTGTCTGGGGGTGATGTTGCCCTACACCCCCCTGCATCATTTGATGCTGCATGATCTGGGCTTCCCGGTGGTCGCCACCAGCGGCAACCGGGTGGACGAACCTGTCTGCATCGACGAAACCGAGGCCTTGGAGCGCCTGCACGGCATAGCGGACGGTTTTCTCGTGCACAACCGACCCATTCTCCGGCGCGTGGATGATTCCATTGTCCGGGTCCTCCTGGGTCGTGAATGTGTGCTCCGCCGTGCGCGCGGTTTTGCACCGATGCCCCTCCGCGTCCGGGATTCCCTGCCCACGGTATTGGCGCTGGGCGCGCATCAGAAAAGTACGGTTGCCCTCAGCCGGGGCCGTCACATTTTCGTCAGCCAACACCTGGGCGATTTGGAGACCCCGCAGGCCCTTTCGGCCTTCCTCGCCACCGCGGAGGATCTGCCGAAGCTCTACCGGACGGAACCGGAGGTGCTGGCCTGCGACCTGCACCCGGACTACAGCTCATCCGACCACGCCCGTCAATCCGCTCTCCCCCGCGTCGAGGTGCAGCACCATCTTGCCCACATTCTTTCCTGCATGTTGGACAACGAAATCGATCCGCCGGTGCTGGGAGTGGCCTGGGACGGGACCGGACTGGGCACCGACGGAACCATCTGGGGCGGGGAGTTTTTGCTGGTGGAGGAAAACCGCTGGGAACAAGTGTCGCCCACTTACAGGGCGCTTCCGCCTGCCGGGCGGGGGAGGGCCGCCTGCGAGCTCCTGGTGCTGCGGCGATGGGACTCTATGAAATCTCACGGGAAGCTGCTTTCACTGGGATGTCCACCCCTCCCTGCCCTGCAGCAGTGGATGTTGCCAGGGCCTAATTTCCTGGACCTCCAGCGCGGGACGCCTGTTCGATGGCGTGGCTTCGCTGTTGGGTGTTCGTGACCGCTCCAGTTTCGAGGGCCAGGCCGCGATGGAACTGGAGCAAGCGGCCGGGGACGGCATGGGGTCGCCCTATCCGGTGCCAGTGGGGACGGTGGTGGACTGGCAGCCGATGATCGAAGCGCTAATCAACGACCCGTCGCCGGTCCCTGTCCGGGCCGCGCGCTTCCATCAGACCCTGGTGCAGGCGATCGTGCAAGTGGCGTTGCGGGCCGGCCTCCCCCGGGTCGTCTTCAGCGGTGGATGCTTTCAGAACCGGCTGTTGGTGGAGCAGTGCGACCGACAACTCCGGGCACACGGACTCAAGCCCTACTGGCACCAACGGATTCCCCCCAACGACGGCGGTATTTCCGCCGGACAAATCGCGGGCGCCGTGCGGGAGCTGCGCAATTTTTCAGAACCCACCCAAACGGAGACCCAACCATGTGCCTCGCTATTCCCGGTAAAATAATTGAACTTCGCACCGACGCGGACGGGGTCCGCATGGCCCGCGCCACCTTCGGGGGGATCGTGAAAGAGGTCTGTCTGGAATTCACCCCGGAGGCAAAGGTGGACGATTATATTCTGGTGCATGTCGGCTTCGCCCTGAACACCGTGGACGAGGAGGAGGCCAAACAAACCTTTGAACTGCTGCGCGAGCTGGGTCAGTTGGACGAGCTTGATATCCCGGAGCTTTCGTCATGAAGTACATCGACGAATACCGCGACAACGCGCTGGCCGCGAAAATTCTCGGTCAAATCCGGTCCTCCGTCACCCGACCCTGGACCCTGATGGAGGTCTGCGGCGGACAGACCCACGCCATTGTCAAAAACGGAATCGACCGCCTGCTTCCCGACGAGCTGGAACTGGTGCACGGGCCCGGCTGTCCGGTGTGTGTGACCCCGCTGGAAATGATCGACAAGGCCCACGCCATCGCCCAACGGCCGGAAGTGATATTTTGTTCCTTCGGCGACATGCTCCGGGTCCCCGGTTCGGAGGTTGACCTGCTGATCCTGAAATCCCGCGGCGCGGATGTGCGTATGGTGTACTCCCCCATGGATTGCCTGCGCATCGCCCGGGCGCATCCGGAGCGGGAGGTGGTGTTTTTCGCCATTGGCTTCGAGACCACCGCCCCGGCCAACGCCATGCTGGCCTGGCAGGCGCGGGCACAGGGGATTCCGAATCTTTCCCTGCTGGTGTCCCAGGTGCTGGTGCCGCCGGCGATGGAACTCCTCCTTTCCACCCCCGGCAACCGGGTGCAGGGGTTTCTAGGACCGGGACACGTCTGCACCGTGGCCGGATACCGCGAATACGAAAAGATTGCGGAAAAGTACAGCGTGCCCATCGTGGTGACCGGATTCGAACCCCTCGATATTTTGCAGGGGATCCTGATGGCGGTCCGCCAACTCGAATCCGGGCGGGCAACGGTGGAAAATCATTACCCTCGGGTGGTCCGGCGCGACGGCAATCCCGCCGCCCGGGAGCGGGTGGCCGAGGTCTTTGAACCCTGCGACCGGGCCTGGAGGGGCGTCGGCATAATTCCGCAAAGCGGTCTGCGGCTGAACGCCGACTTCCGGGCCTTCGACGCCGAGCACCGCTTCGGGGTTGAAGCCATCCACACCCAGGAATCCACGGTCTGCATCAGCGGTCAGATTCTGAGGGGAATCAAAAAACCGCACGACTGCCCCGCGTTTGGCAGCACCTGCACCCCCGAACATCCCCTCGGGGCCACCATGGTGTCCGCCGAAGGCGCCTGCGCCGCCTACTACGCCTACGGCCGCTATTTGCAGTCCTCCCCGGGAGCGCAGGCATCTTGCCTGGGAAGGGAGGCGGCGGGTTAGCGCGAGGCCAGAGTTCCGCGTTCACGCGGATAGTCCAGAGCGACCTTCAGGGAGCGGGAACGCAGAGCAAAAAGGCCCCAAAGGCATGGAAGCCATATGACCTCAGGGCACTGAAACCGGTCCATAAATGGCCCTTGATGACTATCCGCGTGAACGCGGAACTCCGGCGAATTCATATTCATACCTGAGGCGGCGCATCCCTCGCCGGGTTTTCGTGGACCCTTTTTGTGACCATCATTCCTGTTGAGGATTCCGGCGCGGGACGCGCCGCCCCCTATTTGATGAAATCCCATATTCAGAACAGGGTTTTGAGGGTCTTCCGACCACCTCGAATCCCATTGCAAACGCAAAACCATATCCAACACCAATCGAACATCCATGATCCACCCGGGATGGAGATGATTCCGAACTTGGAAAAGGAGGATTGGCTTTTTCAGGTGGTCGGAAAAGGTGCGGCGTTGGAGGTTTGAGCTTCGATTGTACTTCGCCGCACAAATTCTTTGACAAAGCCATACTTTCCGCCCATCATTCTGGCATGAACCGCATCGAAACCCATCCTGATATCTGCAACGGAAAGCCCGTTATCCAGGGCACACGCATTGCGGTGCGAACCGTTCTTGCCCATCTCAGTGCCGGGGACAGTTTCGATGACATCCTCGATGCCTTCCCCCGCTTGCAAAAAGAGGACCTCACCGCCTGCCTGGAGTACGCCACCCGCCTCGGCGACATCCATAGTCATCTGGAAATGGCTTCATGAGATTTCTCATCGACGAGAATCTCCCCCATCAGCTTGGCCAGACCCTCCGGATCGACTCGCTTCACGCAACCCGCGTTTCCCAGCAACCCACCGACACCGAACTTTGGATTTACGCCAAAAACAACGAAATCACCCTCTTTACAAAAGACACCGATTTCTTTGACCGGCTTCTGCTAAGCGGCCCACCCCCAAAAGTCATCTGGGTACGCCTGGGTAATCTTCGCAAACAAAAGCTCATCGAAACACTTGCCCAAAGATGGTCTGACATCGAACGGCTCATCGCCCTCCACGATCTGGTGCAAGTCCATCCATCTCATATCGAGACCATGGATTTCCCCGAACATTGAATGCGGAAGTCCCACCCCTCCCTCCCCCTTCGCCCCGGCCAATGCGGAGATTGGCGCTCCTGTCCCCCTTCGCCCCGTTCGACGTTCAACGTTCGACGTTCTCCCTTCTTCCCCGAACTCCTATCTTCTATCTTCTATCTCCTATCTTCTGCGCGAAGCGCAACGCCAACACCGCCAGACCCACCAGCAGCAGCGTCCCCGGTTACGAAATCACCGCCGTCACATAGCGGGAATCTCCTGTACGTGTTCCGCCAATGCTTGTCGTCGCCACCCCCGCCGCCACGCCGAAATCCTCGAAGTAGGTGTTGTTCCGGGATTTCAGCAGCTCTCGCGTGGGAAAGTTCCTGCAGACACCATAAAAACCCGTGAAGCCGGGACGTTTTTGGCTTTTGTTTTGTGAAAAGTTCCACAAAGTATATTTCATGTTAACCGTATGCCTTTGGGAGAAATAAATTACCTGTGGTAATGTTGCCCCATCCCCGTCCCTGTCCTCCCAAACCTCATGAAACCCTCCGATTCCGTCCCTGCCTCTCCCACTGTTCCCGGAGCCGCCTGTCCGCTTCCGCTGCGGGAACACCGTGAAATCACCCTCGCCCATGGCAGCGGGGGCAAATTGACCCGGGAACTGGTCGAGAACCTGATCCTGCCCTGCTTCCGCAACCCCCTGCTGGAACCCCTGCACGACGGGGCAGTGTTTGACATCGGGGGCGTTCGTCTGGCCTTCAGCACCGACTCCCACGTGATCCATCCCCTATTTTTTCCGGGAGGCGACATCGGATCGCTGGCCGTACACGGCACCGTCAATGATCTCGCCATGTGCGGCGCGGAGCCCCTGTATCTCTCGGTTGGATTGATCATCGAGGAGGGCCTGCCCATGGCGGACCTCGAGCGCATCGTTCACAGCATGCGCGCGGCCGCGGACGAAGCCGGGGTGTTGCTGGTGACCGGCGACACCAAGG
>JAGYLC010000003.1 GCA_018401235.1 Kiritimatiellia bacterium | reverse complement strand
CTTCCGCATGGGTCCGTGGGGTCCGCGCCGTCCGTGGTTGATAAAATCCCAAGCAAATAAAAAAACAACCGCGGACGGCACGGACTTCGCGGACACTTGCTGGTTGATGAATAGCATTTGAATCTGCGATGCCCCTCCGCTATTTTGCCGTTTAAACTGAGGTCTGGAAGACGGCGGGGGCGCCGTCACTCCATGTTGCCAGCCCGACGAAGTTGGTTTCGAGAGTTAGCTTAAGGAATCCGTTCTTCAAGGATGAGAATCGGTTCTTCTTCCCGTTCTCCGGCAAATTGAAGATTCAGTTCGTTCCGGTTTTCCCCGTACGTTGTCTGCGCCCGCTTTTGTGTTTGGTGGCTGAGCAGGGAACCCTGTAGAATCCTGCCCATGAGGGCGGCCAGAATGGCGATGATCAACAGGGCGATCAGAACCTCAACGAGGGTAAACCCTTTTTTAGTCCGCGCTGCTGATATCCGCATTGGGTCCGGTACCTCCCTCCAGCCCGTCGGCACCATAGCTGATGATCTCGAAGGGTTCATTTTCACGTCCCGGGACTAGGTACACATAGGGTCGGCCCCAGGCATCCGTGGGGACTTCGCGACTGACCAAATAGCCGCCCTGGGGATATCGGGGCGGGATAGGAGGCGTTGCGGGTTTCCGTACCAGTGCTTCCAAGCCCTGTTGTTGGGTGGGAAGAGTACCTTGCTGGGATTGATAGAGGGTGAGGGCGCTGGCCAGGGTGTTAACTTCGGCCCGGGTGCTGGTGATTTTAGCCTCGTCGGTGGTTCCCACCAAATTCAGGGCCACTACCGAGCCCATAATGGCAATGATAACCAGGGCGACCAAGACTTCGATCAGGGAGAATCCATGTGTGTGTGTATTTTTCATTATCGTCCTCTGCTACCCAAAATAGCCCGGGGAAAGGCGGTTAACCAGATTTGAAACCAGATTTCGTAGTCGTCGTCATCGCGGGTGCCATCCTGGAAGGTGTCGCCTTTTATCCATCTACCTCCGATTCCGTAGCCGACACAGTCGGTTTGGTACGTGAACATGACATCTTGTTCCTCAAACCCGTCGTTTTCCAGTTCGTACCGGGTATACCCTTCAAATCCCAGTTTGCCGCGGGGGTTCAGTCGATAGGTCAGTTGCATGGTATGGGTGTTGTCTACCCGGAAGCGTTGATCAAGGCTGATCCAGCTTCTGCTTTGTGGATCTTCAAACCGAAGGTGGGTATCCACGGTATTGATCTCACCCTCATCCGTGTCGTACTGAAAATCGACCCGGGCGCGAGCCCAATCCACCAAACGCAGTTCTGTATCCACCCGAATATTGCCCAGGTTGGGATCGGCTTCGGAGCGCAGATCGTAGTTTGAACTCACGGCCACATTGACCATGTCATGAATATAGGAGCTTCCATCTGTTCGGGTTCTGCGGGTTTGCCATTTATTGCGCACACCAAATGCCATATTATGTTGCTCACCCAAGCGGTCAATTTCGTCAAATTGATAGATCTTGTCCGGAGTGAGATCGGGTTCGGGGATGAAGGTGTAGTTGGTAAAGGGTTCCACCACGTGTCGAAGACCGCGTCCGAGGCCGGTGGGTTGGTCATGTACAATCCCGAAGGCCTTGAAGGAGGTTTCCAGTCCCAATTCGGGCAGAATCCGAATATCGGCCGATTCGGAGGTTTCAAAGGTTTCCTCTTTGAAGGTGGTGGTGATGATATTGTTTTCGTCGGTGGTGGAAACCGGCACGATCCGGGTTTGGGTTTCGCGGGTGTTCCCATAGTAGGTTGCCCGCCCCCCGGCTCTGGGAATCACGTTCAGCCAGCCGAAATGCCGGGTGGGGTAGAACAGCATGTGGTCCGTGTGGACCCGCAGGCTGTCGTATTTTTCATTTCCCTGACCGCGGTCAAACGATGAGTAGCTCCGTTCCAGGAATCCTGCCTGGGTAGATCCCGCATAGAGAAGATCGATGTTTTCCAATTGTCGAAGCGGCATATTGAAGCTTGCCTCCGGAAGTCGGTTTACAGAATTGAACATATCATCGTTCAACTGACGGTTCAGTTCAATATTCGCATTCCAGCCATCTCCATAGGAACTGTAGACCAGTCGGTTTTCCGGAGTCGGTTCCTGCCGGAAATCGTCTCTGAAAAACTCCTCCACAACTTTGGCATCGCTTAAATAGGAGGCGTTAGCCCACAGGGTGTCGGTGGGGGTAATCTGCTGGCGATGCCGGACCTGGATTCGGTACCGCTCCTCTTCAACTTCGATTCCCTGTTCGTTTAGACGGGTCTTCTGTTTCTCATCCCGGTAGGGTGCGTCATCCATCATGCCGTACAATTTGAGTGAGGTGAGGTTTTGATGGTGATTTCCGGGTTCGTACCAAAAGAAATCCTGCCCCAGCGCGGGACCGCGTTCGGAGCGGTAATCCAGATGGGTTTTGGTGCGGTAGCCATCGGAGGGGTAGCGGTTATAGGAGGTTAACAGGCTGAAGCCATCGCGGGATCCGTAACCTGGAATCACATCAATATTTGTAGGTTGGCGCTCCTGATCCAGGGTCAAACGGGGTAAATAGAAAAAAGGGATGCCGTGGAGGTGGAAGACCGGATTACGCATCACAAAAATCGACTCGTCATACACATCCACTTTGGATGCAGAAATCAAAAATTCGGGATCCACCGTAACAGGACAGGTGGTAACGGTTACACCCTGCAATTGGGTTTGGACC
Organism: Kiritimatiellia bacterium; assembly: GCA_018401235.1. Taxonomy (GTDB): domain Bacteria; phylum Verrucomicrobiota; class Kiritimatiellia; order SS1-B-03-39; family UBA6053; genus UBA6053. The sequence continues at coordinate 57,354 of JAGYLC010000003.1, read as the reverse complement.
GGGCTCATTCGGTCCACGGAATCGGCGTTGAGGGTGAAGGGACCCGATTTCATTTCCAGATCCGGGAAACTTCCCTTACCAGTGATAAAGTTGTATTGAAGGGTATCGCCCCTCCATATCTGGTCCTGATTGGTGAATACCACATTGCCCCTGGCGAAGGCCTGCTCGGTCACGGTGTTGTAAGTAACCACGTCCGCGCGGAGGCTTTGCGCCCCTTTGCGAAGCAGAACATTGCCTCGGGCGGTGACCCTGTTCGCTTCGTTTTCGAAATCGAGTTGATCGGCTTCAACATTCAAATCCGACTGTTGCTGCGCCAACCCGTTGCTCAACGAGAGCCAGTGAAGGAACACAAGGGATAGAGAGATGAGTAATTTTTTCATAAAAAAAGAGAAGTGAGCTGACAATAACGATTCATCGTATTCAAAACAGGATTGCAAGCCTGGAATGTTGCTTCTCGCTTGCTATTCGGAGCAGCTTTGTCATGAAGGAGGTTCTTTCACCCTATGGAATGACCTATGAAATGCTGTATAATCCTTTGTCTTTGTATAATTTCGCCCTTATTTGCGCAACCCATGGTAACCGGGCTGGTGAAGCAATACGATGACCGCGGCAAGAATTTTGACGAGCGGCCGTATGGGAAAAATGACATCTCCTATGGACTTTATGTCGATTTTTACGAGGGAATGGGGGCCTGGCGGCTCGGAGCCAGCTATGCGTCCGGGTTGAGTGGTGCCGGCGAGGCCGACAGTGTGATTACGCCTGAAGTGACGCTGCTTGCCACGGATGGAATTTGGGAGGCGGGCGTATCGGCATTGATTGATTATGTCGACACCGGGGATGAAACCGATTGGGTAAGTGTCTATTATCAGGTTCAGTTGGGCCTGAATTTTCCGATTTCGCAACGAATCCAAATTGGCGCTCACGCCTTCTATCCGTTTTCAAGCTTTTCCAACCTTAGCGATATCCGAATCGGCGATTTGGATTATGGTCTGCTCTTGCGGTTAAAATTATAGAAGTCTATGGAGCCAGAGGTTCACGGACCTGATGCACAAAAATATATCCCGTGAAGACGCCGGCCAACGCGGATTGACCGATAAGGTACAATGCGAGATCGAAAGGCAGGGTGAAGGTGGCGAGCAGAAGTTCGAGCAGACATAACAGGCAAAAACCCCAGCAAAACAGTGCGGTACGAGATATCCCCTTTTGAGGGAGAGGGGAGAGGGTATGTGCTTCCCTGAAAAATAGATAGGCGCACCCGGCCAGAGCCGCGCCCGAAAAATAGGACATCTCCCCGAAGCCCGGGACTGGCTGGGAGAGCAGGGCATTGTAGATGCCGTGGAGAGCAACGGCGTACATCAGGGTTTGCAGCGAGTCCAGCCACCACGTCTTCGGATCACGTAGCACGCGGGCGAGGGCCAATGCAGTTACACCGGTGAGGGTGACGTGAAGGAGGTTCGCACTCACAAAGCGGCTGACCGCCACGCCCGAGTGCTGATAGAGGATGTAATAGGTGATATTTTCCTCAATAGCAAAGCCCAGCCCCACCAGCCCCCCCAAGATCAAGGCCTCCAGGTCACGATTTTTGCGGAGCACCAGAATCAACATGGGAGTGAAGAGGAGCAGTTTACAAAGTTCCTCCCGGAGTCCCACCGAAAGCAGATGATACCGGAATGCGGATAGAAAATCGTGTCCTTCATGTAAGTCAAATCGGGTGTCCAGCCAGCGCATGGAGGCGAGGGTGGGAACGGTAGACAACCATCCCAGCACCAACGCACCCGCCGCAATGATCCCCACCCGCCAGTGTAGGCGTCCGGGAAACAGGCTAAGCAGAAGTCTCGTCCAAATAACCCCCGCAAACAGGGACAGACACAGGATATAGATATATGTGGTGCCCGCAGACGGAGTTCCGGAGGGAAAAAAGACCTGTGCCAGCAGAGAGGAAAGAGAGATGAAAAGCAACCCGAAGCCCAGGAGCCACATACACCCCCATCCGATGCCTCTAACGGAGTAAGAGTGATCGTAAAAGTAATGGAGAATATTTTTCATGGACTTCCAGTACCTAACGCGGATTTCAACCGCAACCGAACAGAATACATGAAAATTTTTTACCACCGGATGGCTTTGTCGGACAAGGGGTGGAAGATAAGAAGCGATCCGTTCGCAGGTTCCTGAATATAAATAAAACAATATTGTATTTTATAATTTTATAAACAACAATAATGTGGTCAAATGTGTGGATCTGCTCCCGTACGTAAATTGGATTCATGGATGATTTTGATGGAAATCATGTCTGTTTATTATTAATTTCCGCAAAATATGAAAGTTGGCATTTTTTTTGCTGTTTGTTCACTACCCACTAATGCGGATAAAAAACCGTACCTTATACAAACGAACACGAATCCCCATACATGAAGCCCTTCTTATTTCCAGCCCTCATACTGGCCCTCTCCTCCACGCAGGGCTACGCCGCTGATGTGACCTTGGCGGAATTAAACTTGAAGGCGAACAACACTTGGATGTTGGTATCGATCATTTTGGTCTTTATCATGCATTTGGGCTTTGCCACCCTCGAGTCCGGATTAACCCGTTCCAAAAACACCGTGAACATCTTGTTTAAAAATACCGGAGTACTGGCAATTGGCCTGCTGACGTTTTCCTTGTGCGGATTCAACTTGATGTACCCAGGGTTTATTGACGGTCAGGATGCGACCGTGGTAGCCGAGGCGGGGGCGGCCGGAAACGAATGGTTCGGATTTGCGGGGTGGGGCATAGAACCCCCTGCGGACTATGATCCGGTGACCTATGCGGGAGGAAACTACACCTTTTGGACGGATTTTCTGTTTCAGGCTATGTTCGCGGCGACGGCGGCCACCATTGTTTCGGGGGCCGTCGCCGAACGAATCAAGTTGAGTAGCTTTCTGTTGTTTTCCTTGATCTTTGTGGGGTTCGTTTATCCCTGGCTGGGTTCGTGGAAATGGGGATTCGGTTGGCTGCATGACCGGGGGTTTCATGATTTCGCAGGCTCCACTTTGGTGCATTCGGTGGGGGGATGGGCCGCGCTGGCCGGGGTGATCCTGTTGGGGCCGAGGATTGGAAAATATGTAGGCGGCAGTTTGAAACCGATTATGGGACATAGCCTGCCGCTGGCGGCCATTGGGGTGTTCCTGTTGTGGTTCGGTTGGTACGGATTCAACGGTGGATCGCAAGGAGTGTCAACCTCGGAAGCGGTCGGTGCTGGCGCCAGACGACCTCCATGTCGGCGGCAGCCGATGATGACCGCCATTCTGATGTCGTGGTTGCTCTCGCGTAAGCCGGATTTAACCATGGCGTTGAACGGGGCCTTGGCCGGACTGGTGGGAGTGACTGCATCGGCGGATCTCGTCAGCGTGTCCAGTTCGATCGTGATCGGAATGGTCAGCGGCGTAATTGTTATCTTTGGAGTGCCGTTGTTTGACAGACTGCGATTGGATGATCCGGTGGGGGCCTTGTCGGTGCATTTACTTTGCGGAATATGGGGCACGCTGGCGGTGGGGGTTTTCGCACCCGATCAGGCCTCATTTGCTATTCAGCTTTTGGGGGTTGTCGCCTATGGAATCACTTCCTTTAGTTGTGCGATGCTGATTTTTTTCCTCCTGAAGATCACCATTGGAATCCGAGTGAGCGAAGAAGAAGAACTCATCGGACTCGATATAGGGGAACATGGTATGGAGGCCTATAATGGCTTTCAGATCTTTTTAACCCAGTAATTCACCCACACCTGAAAACCGATTTGCACGCTCACCCATGAAATTAATCATTGCCTATATTCAACCCCACCGACTCAACGCGGTGAAGCAAGCGTTGTTTGAAAAAGAAGTGGTCAAAATGTCCGTCACCACCGCCCTGGGCTGTGGTCAGCAGATGGGCTATCATGAAACCTATCGGGGGGCAGGTATTGAGGTAAACCTGCTGAAGAAAATACGTGTCGAAATTGCGGTGACCGAACCTTATGTTCAAACCACCATTGATGCGATTATATCGGGCGCCCGGACAGGTAAGATCGGGGATGGAAAAATCTTCGTGATGGAAATGTCAGATTGTATCCGCATCCGCACCGGTGAAAAAGGGGAAGAGGCTGTTGGATAGCATTTTATTTTCTATCGTTTTTCCCTAAAAACAACCTTTACAAATTTTATACTCTAATCATTATATAACTTAGTCCTAACATAAAATCTACACATGGCCGCCGCCAACAAGGGTGGGGTCATTGAACGAAAACCAAAAAAGAGAGAGAATACCATGACAGTGAAGAAATTCATTGCTTTAACCAGTGCTGCTCTTGCAGCCGTTGCCCTCACTGCTTCCGCACAGGTCGCCGTGGACGTAACTTCCGCCTATGTCTTCCGTGGGGGAACGATCAATGATGAAGTAAACATCCAGCCCGGTTTCGATACCGAAATCCTGGGTGGTGCCGTTTCTGTCGGCACCTGGGCCAACTTCAACACCGATTCGTCTCAGTTCGACGAAATCGATTATTTCTTCGGCATTCCGCTTCCTTTGGACGGACCTGTCGGAGTTGAAATCGGCTACACCGAATACGCGTATCCGGGTGCGGAAGGCGACGCGGACCGTGAACCCTACCTGAGCCTGGGCACCGAAATCGAGGGCATTGAACTCGGACTTTTGGTCGCCTATGGTATTGACGGTGCGATTGACAAAACCCTGTATCTTGGCCTTTCCGCCGGAACCTCTGTCGACGTGGCAGAGAATATCTCCCTCGGACTGGGTGCTGAACTCGGTTATGTGGATCCCGACGAAGGTGAATCCGGTTTCTCCCACCTCACCCTGAGCGTGGGTACGGACATCGGAATTCCCGAAACCGACCACTCCATCAGCATTGGCATCAGCTATGTGGTGGAAATGGATGACGACGTGCTTGAAGTTGACGAAGACGTCTTCGCCACGATCGGCTTCACGCTGTAATCGGATCTTCCGTTTACTTCCAAACCCTCTCCTTTGCAGGAGAGGGTTTTTTATTGTTCAGGCGTTCCGCCTGCCCCCTAGAGTAAACAGGCTGGAAGCCTGTGCCACTTTCCAAACCCTCTCCTTATATGGAGAGGGTTTTTTTGTGGGTGGTTGATCCGTCTTCGCTCTTCGAGCTACGCCGGGACAGGGTGGTTGATTGGGGATATGGGAAATTGGGGATTTGGGAAATCTGACCTCTCCCCTCTAACCGCTGAATTTCCTTCGTATGAAATTCCTGGGACTGTAAGTGATTGCCAAAGGGCGCGATCTCAGGCAGGGAGTGGCGGATATGACAACTCCCGGACTTTTTGAAATCACCGCCCGCGACCCGGACTCCTCCGCCCGGTGCGGCTGTCTGCATACCGCCCATGGATGCGTGCAAACTCCCGTGTTCATGCCGGTTGGAACCCAGGCCACGGTGAAATCCCTCACTCCGGAGGATGTGTCGGGACTGGGCTTCGAGATCCTGCTGGGCAACACCTACCACCTGAACGAACGACCGGGGTCGGATCTGGTGCAGCGCATGGGGGGGTTGCACCGTTTCATGAATTGGAAAGGGGCGATTCTCACCGACAGCGGGGGCTTTCAGGTGTGGTCGTTGGCACAGTTGAACAAAATCACCGAAGAGGGTGTTACCTTTAAAAGCCACCTGGATGGGAGCGAACAGTTCATGGGGCCGGTGGAATCGATGCGTATTCAGCGGGAATTAGGCTCCGACATCGCCATGTTGTTCGATGAATGCATTCCCTATCCGGCCACCCCGGAGTATGCGGCAAAGGCGGTGGACCGCACCTTGCGCTGGGCCGGGGTCTGCAAAGCGCAGCCGCGGGCGCAAGGACAACTTCAATTCGGGATCGTGCAGGGGGGAGCCTATGCGGGTCTTCGGGCGCGATGCGCATCGGAACTGGTGGAAATTGGGTTCGACGGGTATGCGATTGGCGGAGTGAGCGTGGGGGAGCCCGACGAGTTGATTCTGCCGGGCGTCGAAGCTTCGGTATCCCATCTCCCCGAGGATAAGGCCCGCTATTTGATGGGAGTGGGGCTGTTGGACCAGATGTTGGAGTCCATTGCCCGCGGGGTGGACATGTTCGACTGCGTACTGCCCACGCGAATCGCCCGGAACGGCTCCGCAGTCACCCGCAGAGGGCGATTTCCAGTGAAAAACGCCCGCTGGAAAGAGGATCCGCGTCCGCTGGAGGAGGGATGCAGCTGTTACACCTGCCGAAACTACAGCCGGGCCTACCTGCGCCATTTGATCAATTGCGGCGAGTTGTTGGCGTATCGCTTGTTGAGCCTGCATAATCTGCACTGTATGCAGGTGGTGATGGCCGAGACCCGGGAGGCTATCCGGGAAGGGCACTTCACTGCGTATCGGCAGGAATTTTTGAAGAACTATCGTAAAATCGCGGAAGTGGATTAGAGTGCTATTGGAGCGAGCTTTCTTGAATTTCTCCGGTAAATTCCGACCCGCCGGGACTGGTGAAAGAAATCTCCCGAAAACCTTCCCGGGTGGTCGAGCCCGCTTTGACTTTCCACCCTTCCGGCAAATGTCCCACCAATTGATGTGGCGGTTTGATCTGAAACACGGCGGTGCGGGAGGGCAGCGTGATCGTTTGACCCGGTTCCAGTCGATCCACCGCGATTTTTCCCGAGGCGATTCCCCAGGTGCCGCGGTGGGCCTCCTTGGCCTCGGACTCCAGACTGCGCAGGCGCGCCCAGTGGATGCGTTCCGGGGTTCCGTCCGGCAGATCCGACGGTTTGCCGAAAATCCGGGCGTGACCATTTTCAATCAATAGTTCGCACAACCATCGGTCTCCAATTTTGACCATGGCAAAATAGCGTTTCATGTTACTCGCTCCGCGCGCGTCCTCGTAGCGGGTGTAAACGGTGAAATCCGTATCCTTCAGGAGGTTTTTGACGAACTCGGTGGCGTCATCGGCACCTTTCACCACCTCCGGAATCGTCACCCCGAAGTAATCCGCCTGCTCCTGTAACCGATCCTCGAAGCGGAGATCGGTTTCGGCGGTATCCACAAAATACAATCGAAACAAATAGCGGGTCCGATTGCGTCGGGCATGGAAACTGTCGCCGTCATTTGCGTCGTGTTCCACCAGACGGACTCCATCGAGCTCCCTCCATTTGCGTTGAGCAAAGGCGGGGCACTGGATGATCAGCAACAAAAGGATGGAGGTAACGAGTCTAGCCACAAATGCCCCCACAGACCCCCACAAAAAATACATAGAATGGTTATGGGGGCGTCTTTTATGTGTTTCTATGGCAAAACGCATATCATTCACGATTGGGTTGCTGTCGGAATGCACGTTAGATTTCCTCATCTTTGGCCGCGTTCAACAGATCCATTAGCTGAATCGGTTGATCCCGTTGCGGTACCATATGATCGGAGAAAATGCTGGGCAGGCTCAACTGGGCATATACCCACAGAGGAACGAATAGGGTAAAAAGCAGGAAGGTTTTCATGATGTATTAGAGTAAGGTTAATTAGGAGTATATTAAAACCCAGAGTAGCTCGAGGCATAAGACCCTTTACTTTACTCGCCGGTCCTGGGCGAAAGTATCGTACAAATCTCCTGGGCGCTGCCAGCTTGATTAATGGCCTGGGTGACATCCTGATCCCGGAAGCGGCGGGCCACTGCAGCGAGGGCGCGCAAATGGATTTCAGGGGTGTCTCCCCTGGGGCTGATGAGGGCGACGATCACTTTAGGCGTGTGGGGCAGACTCAGGAAGGGCTGATCGGATTCTCCACAGCCGACCAGAAGCACGGAGTTCTCTTTTTGTCCGCAGTGGCCATGAATCAGGATAACGCCGTGAGTCAGTTCAATAGGATTGAGTTTGGCGGAATCCAACAGCAGGGGATAGGCATCGTCGGCCATATCGGGGTCATCACTCAACCCGTGGTCGAGCAGTTGTTGGATGCGTTCGGATCCATCGAGTTCGGGGGGAAGGTCGACACCGTGAACGGCGGGAAACTTGCTGGTGGCGGGGAGTACGACAGGGGCGGATCCGCCAATGGGGTTGGAGGACAGACCCGGATACGCAATCAGCAGTTTGGTGTAGGGGAAGTGCCGGGCGATCAACTCCGGGAGGCTGTCTAGGGTCGGTGTCCACAGCAGGGTGTTGCGGCGGATCTGGGGGAGGACAATGAGGTCGTCCTCATGCACCTCTTCAAACATGCGTTTTCTGGATTCAGTCCAGGTGTCTTTGACAATGTATGTGGTGTCGCAACCGGGAGAGGTTTTTTCGATTCGGGCCTCCAATTCCACCGCGGCTTTGCCGGAGAGGTAGACATGGAGCTGGGCGCCGATTTGCTTGGCAAGGAGCTTGGTTTCCCGGATGAGGGTGCCAAGGTCCTCTCGATGTTCCGCGAGAGGGGGAAAAGGAAAGCGCAAGACCCGGGTGGTGTTGGGGGGGCGTGTAATCCGGCAGAGGATCAGGCGGGAAGGGCAATTTTGGGTGAGGCTCTGGTTTATGGTGCCGAAAATGCGGCTGCCCCGGTTATGGTCTCCGCCCCAACCCGCCAGTACGGTGCTCCCCCGCAGTTCACGAACCGCCCGGATGATGCCGTCGGATACATTGAGGTCCACCCGCACATGGGGTTCCACACTGACATCGGCGGAGGAGGCCTGCGTCATGCACTGGGCGAGGAGCTTCTCACCCCTGGAAACCGCCTCTTCTGTGTCGGTTTGCTCGCGGACGATGGTGAGGGGATAAACGGCACCCGGTACCGACGTGTCGCGCATGAGAAAGGCTAAATCGGTGAGGCGGGCGGCGGTGACGGGATTGGAGACGGAAAGCACCATGCGTTGTTCAGTGATTTTGGTGATACGTTTGGACGATTTGGCGGCCATGGCTACTCGGCGTCCGTAACGATCGGTCACCCAGGTGCCGAGGGGGACCGTGACCATAATCATGGCAATGGCGCCGTTGAGGGCGTTTTCATCGAGAATTCCCGCTTCAAAGCCCACCAGAGCTGCGGCAAGTGTAGCGGCGGCTTGGACCACGGTGAGGCCAAACATCACTCCCCGTTCATCGGAATTGTACCCGTATATTTTAGCGGCGACCCAGGCGGCAATTCCTTTGGTGATGATCACCAGCACTACCATGGCGATGATCACTTCCCAGGTTTTCCAATCGCCGATCAGGCGGTTCGGCTCCACCATCATGCCCACGGAAATCAGGAAAAAGGGAATGAAGAGGTTGTTTCCCGCGAAGGCCAGCCGATTCATGAGCGGACTGTGTTCGGGAATTTGATGGTTGAAGGCCGCTCCGGCGAGAAAGGCGCCAATGATGGGTTTCATGCGGGCGTATTCGGAAAGATAGGCGCAGGCACCCACCAGGGCCAGAACAAACAAAAATTGGGCGCCACCCGACTCGGTGACATGTTGGAAAAACCATCGGGCCAGACGGGGGATCAACTGGGTGATCACCACGACCAGGATGATCAGACCCAGAATGAGTCCGCCCCAGAATAGGGGGTTCATAACTTCGCCCTCTGCGGCGTCGGCCACCACCGCCAGGACCAAAAGCGCTAGAGTATCGGTGATAATGGTCGCGCCCACGCTGATGGTCACCGGCTCGGTACGGTGAATGCCCAGTCGGGCCGCGGCGGGATAGGCCAGCAGGGTGTGGGAGGCGAACATACTGGCCATGAGCACCGAGGCGGTCCAATTCAAATCCAGCGCGTACCGCACTGCGATCGTTCCAAGCACCTGTGGAAAAATAAAGGTCAGCAAACCAAAGCCGACACTGCGGCTTTTGGTGCGTGAGAATTGGTAGAGATCAATCTCCAATCCCGCCAGAAACATGATGAAAATAAGTCCAATTTCCCCGAACAGGGTAATGGCGCTGGAACGTTCGAGCACGTGAAAGCCGTGTTCACCCATGAATGCACCCGCGATCAACAGCAGGACCAGATCCGGGATCTTGAGTTTCGCGCCGACCAGCAACGAAAACAGGATCACGGACATGATCATGGTAAAAATCAGCACATTGTCGGTAATCGGAAGCATGGTGACACTCTAAAAAGCTCTCGCGGGGTTGCAAGCCCGAAGCAGTCGGGAGTTTCAGGGACGGTAAGAAATAAAAGGCTTCGAAGAGAAGTTTTTTGACAGGATAACAGGATGTGCGGGATGGTTCGGTAAACTGGAAAAAAATCCATGAGATCCTGTCTACTCAAAAATAAATCCGCCATGGCAAGTTTGATCCCGTCAAAAAAATGGGGAAACTCCTGGATCAGAAATAGATCTTGATTTTTTACGCCGCCCCATTTACTTTTTGCGGATGCACTTAATGACGGAAAGCCATATTCTGATTTTTCTGTTGCAAATAGCCGTGCTGCTGGGTTGCGCCAGGCTGTTGGGGGAGGTGTTCCGCCGCTTTGGTCAGCCGTCGATCACCGCTGAAATTCTGGTGGGGATCTTTTTTGGACCCAGCATCTTTGGTCGCATGGCCCCGGAGCTTCAGGCGCGACTCTTTCCCGAGGACCCGATACAGGTGCATATGCTGGGAACTGTCGCCTGGCTCGGCATCCTCCTTTTTTTGCTGAAGGCCGGACTGGAGACGAACTTCGCCACCGCTTGGCGGCAGCGGAATCAGGCTATGACCCTCTCCTTTTCCGATTTAATCATTCCCATGCTGATCGCCTTTATTCCCTGCTACTTCCTTCCGGAGGCCTATCTGGGCGACGAGGGGAATCGCATGATTTTCGCCCTGTTTGTCGCCGTGATCATGACCATCAGTGCGTTGCCGGTTACCGCGAGGGTTCTGCAGGATCTCAAAATTTACCGGACGGATCTGGGGCTGCTGATTATCTCCGCGCTCACCATCAATGATGTCGCCGGCTGGATTGTGTTTGCCATGATTCTGGGTGTGGTTTCGGACGCGGGAATGTCCTTGGGTCAAATGGCGTTCGTGCTGGTGGCCACGCTGGTGTATTCCACCCTTTCGCTGACCGTTGGCTCCCATCTCTTTAACCGGGCTTTGGGCTTTTTTAAAACCCGCCGGGTGCCCGAACCGGCCGGGTCCCTGACCCTGGTGTTTATTTGCGGGCTCATCGGGGGAGCCATCACCACCTGGATCGGGATTCACGCGCTTTTCGGATTTTTTATTGGCGGCATTATGGCGGGCGAATCCCAGCAGCTCTCCGAAAGAACCCGCCATGTTTTCGATCAAATGGTGCAGGCTCTGCTGGTGCCGATCTTCTTTACGTCCATCGGCCTGCACCTCGATTTCCTCGGGAACTTTGATTTGCTACTGGTCGGGTTCATTTTTGTCATCGGATTTGCCGGGCGTTATATCGGGGCCTATGTCGGGGGGCGCCTGATTGGACAACCCTCCCTGCACAGTCGCCTGATTGCCGATGCGCATGTCCCCGGCGGCGAAATGCAGATTATCATCGGGATGCTGGCCCTTGAATACGGTGTTATTAGCGAACGCGTGTATGTGGCCATCATTTTCGGTGCGATTGCCACCTCCGTATTGGCGGGCCCGCTGATGGGCCGTCTCCTGCACAAAATCGAGAAAGTCGATTGGCTGGCCTTTTTACCTGTCGACCATGTGCTGCCCGATTTGAAGAGTCGGAATCCGGAGGGCCTGATTCGCGAGATGTGCCAGTATGCCGGTCCTTCGTTGGAACCCCTCGATGTGGAAGCCGTGACAGAAGCCGTGCTGACCCGCGAACGGCAAATGTCCACGGCCTTGGAGGAACGCATGGCCGCGCCTCACGCCCGACTGGAAGGCTTGTCCCGGCCGGTGGTCTTTTTCGGGCGCAGTCTCCAGGGAATTGACTGGAACACCGCGGATGACCAGTTGGTTCGGATGGTATTTCTCATTTTGACTCCAAAAGATCAACCGGATGCCCAAATCCAACTATTACAGGGAATTGCCAAGACCTTGCGAGCAGAGGTGCGAACCAAGGTGTGCGAAGCCGCCACCCGATCGGATATCCTTGAACAGCTTCGGGCCGCTTCAAACGTCTTGAAGAAGTGAAAGAAATTTTTACTACGAGGCGACATGGTTTCACTCATTCTACTCTTGTCCATCGGTATCCATTCACAACGACGCAGGTGAAACCATCGGCGTGGTTCCGGTGTCCGGGAATGTAACCAACGAGAAGCAGACCGAACAGGAACTGACGTACAGGCCTCAGTTTAAAGAGTAAAACCCGTCTTTTCCGTCGCAGAAGCAAATGCGTGTCGATAGCCGAGGATGCCATTCACCCGCGCCGCAAGGGCTGCCCTTTACACACATCTTTTTCTGGACACGAGTTTGCACAAGAACAGCCTGAATCCTCAGAGGGGCCTTTTTTTGAGGGGTTTTGGCACCTCCGATTCTGTCGCGTAGCGACATTCGACGCATAGGCGTGGATTTCAATCCACGTCTCTCAGCAGAGAGATGGGATGCTGCGCCGCGTAGCGTCGCCTGAGGGACATGGGGATTTCAATCCCGGTGTCTCCACATCGGAGGTAGAAAACCTCCAGGTCCGTCAACCGTCGCTACGCGACGAAAACTTAGCTTTTGCACCGAAAACGTGGATTGAAATCCACGCCTACGCGTGGGCCCGTCGCTACGCGACGCATTGAATCCATCCATATGCATCATTCGAACTGGATCCTTGGTAAAAACGCGTGTCCAGAAGGATTTGTGTAAAGTTCTGCCGCTTTTGAATTAACAATAAAACCGAGGTATCGATGGCGGTATTGGAAGTAAGCGTTGCAATCATACCTATAAAGTAAGGATAAATTATAAGGACGTAAAGTCAGAAACCTGCGGGATGGTGGGACTGACAGCATGAACACTCAATGCCCGACTGTTGAGCCTTTGCTTTCATTCATATAAAACCGGAGGGCACGGAGATGCACGGAGCTTGCGAGTGAGTGGTTTCTTTGGTTGGAGCAATGACGACTAACCATTGACGAGTGACTAAACCCTCGGCAAATCCACCCCCATTTTTCGGGGGAGTTCCGAGGGTTTTTTCATGAGATATTCGTCCACGGACACCGCGCATTCTCGGCCGTCGGAGATGGCCCAGACGATGAGGGATTGGCCGCGTTGACAATCACCGGCGGCGAAAAAGCCGGGAACCGAACTCATCCAGTTTTCATCCACTTTCACGTTTCCCCGGGGATCGAGATCGCAGCCGTATTGCGCGACAATGCTTCCGGTTTCGGGGCCCAGGAAGCCCAGCGCCAGCACCGCCAATTGACAGGGCCAGGTACGTTCGGTGCCTTCGATTTCTTTGAGTTGCGGGCGTCCGCCGCCTTCCGGGGTTTCCATTTCAATGTTGATGGTTTCCAGTCCGGTCAATTTTCCGTTATCACCCAAAAACCGTTTGGTGAGCACGCTGTAGTGACGCTCACAACCCTCCTCATGAGAGGAACTGCTGCGGAATTTCATCGGCCAGAAGGGCCAGGGCTGACTCTCCGGACGGCCAACTGGCGGCATCGGCATCAACTCGAAATTTTCTACACTATTCGCGCCCTGGCGAATAGAGGTGCCGATGCAATCCGATCCGGTATCTCCACCGCCAATCACGATCACATCTTTGCCGGTAGCCAGAATTTCTTTCTGCCAGACCCCTTTCGCCATCACATCGTCTCCCTCCACCCGGGAATTGGATTGCGGGAGGAATTCCATGGCGAATTCGACTCCCTCGAGTTCCCGTCCTTCGATGGGGAGATCGCGCGATTGGGTGGCGCCACCGCAGAACACGACCGCGTCATAGTCTTTTTCCAGATCCGCTTTGGAAACGTCTTTGCCGACTTCGATTCCGGTTTTGAATTCGACTCCCTCGGCATCCATAATGTCGAGTCGACGGTCTATGACCCACTTTTCCATTTTGAAATGGGGAATACCGTAGCGAAGCAAACCGCCGATCCGGTCCGAGCGTTCCAGCACGGTCACAGAATGTCCGGCCCGGTTGAGTTGCTGGGCACAGGCGAGGCCGGAAGGACCGGACCCGATCACCGCCACTTTTTTGCCGGTGCGGGATGCCGGGGGAACCGGTTTCACCCAGCCTTCGGCAAAACCGCGTTCGATGATGGATTTTTCGATTTCCTCAATGGTGACGGCCGGTTCATTGATACCCAGCACGCAGGCTTCCTCGCAGGGGGCGGGACAGAGACGTCCGGTAAATTCCGGAAAGTTATTGGTGGCGTGCAACTCGTCAAGTGCCGCCTTCCAATTTCCGTTGTACACCAGGTCATTCCAGTCGGGAATCAGGTTCCCCAGCGGGCAGCCGGTGTGACAGAACGGAATGCCGCAATTCATGCAGCGTCCGGCCTGTTCCCGTTTTTTTTCTTCGGGAACGGGGAGATAGAGTTCTTTATAGTCCCGTATACGTTCTTCGACACGGCGTTTTTTGGGAAGCTCCCGGGTGGCTTCCATGAATCCGGTGATTTTACCCATAATGGTTTTCCTATTTAAATTAGTTTTGTTTCAAGTGGAGTTCTTCGGAGGCCTCGGCCACCTCGCGCTGCGCCTCTTCCCGCTCGCGGGCGAGTCGTTCCAGGGCCAGGCGGTAATCGCGCGGCATAACCTTGACGAACTTGGGAAGGAAATCGGTCCAGTCATCCAGTACTTTGCGGGCAAGGGTGGAACCGGTGTATCGGTGGTGTTTATCGATCATGTCATACACTTGCTCGACATCCTCCGGATCGACCAGATCCTCCAGGTCCACCAATTCGTGATTGCAGTGGTGTTCGTCGAAGTCCCCGGCGTAATCAAGTACATAGGCGATTCCGCCGCTCATACCGGCCGCGAAATTGCGTCCGGTGGGGCCCAGCACTACGACTTGTCCGCCGGTCATGTATTCGCAGCCGTGGTCGCCCACGCCTTCCACCACCGCAAGGGCACCGGAGTTACGCACGCAGAAGCGTTCGCCCGCCATGCCGTTGATGTAGGCTTCGCCACGGGTGGCGCCGAACAGGGCCACATTTCCGATGATCACGTTTTTCTCCGCCCGGAACGAGGAGTTCTTCGGCGGCTTCACAATCAGACTGCCGCCACTGAGGCCCTTGCCGAAGTAGTCGTTGGCATCGCCGTTCAGACGGAAATGCACCCCACGGACCAGGAAGGCGCCAAAACTTTGTCCGGCGTTGCCATGGAAATCCACGGTGATGGTTTGCTCTGGCAATGCGGCCTCGCCATATTTCCGGCTGATTTCCGCGCTGAGCATGGTGCCCACCGTCCGGTTTACGTTTTTGATGGCCATCTCCAGATGCACCGGTGCGGCATGCTCAATAGAATTGGCGCATTTCTCAATGAGTACATTATCCAAAGCGTCTTCCAATCCGTGATCCTGCTCAATGGTTTTGTGCAGGGGACAGTCCGCGGGCACATCCGGTTTGTGGAGGATGCGACTGAAATCCAGGCCTCTGGCCCGGTAATGGTCAATCGCCTCGCGCATGTTCAGTCGTTCGCTGTGGCCCACCATGTCATCGAGCGTACGGTAGCCCAGTTTGGCCATGATTTCACGCAACTCTTCCGCGACCAGATGGAAAAAGTTAATCACGGAATCGGGTGAGCCTGTAAATTTCTTACGCAATTCCGGATTCTGGGTGGCGATCCCCACCGGGCACGTGTTCAGGTGACAGACCCGCATCATGATACAGCCCATGGTGATCAGGGGCGCGGTGCTGAACCCGAATTCCTCGGCTCCCAGCAAACAGGCGATGGCCACGTCGCGACCGGTAAGCAGTTTGCCATCGCATTCCACCGTGATCCGGCTGCGCAGGTTGTTCAACAGCAGGGTCTGATGCGCTTCGGACACCCCAAGCTCCCAGGGAAGTCCGGCGTGTTTCAGCGAGGTTTCGGGCGATGCTCCGGTTCCACCATCATAGCCACTGATCAGCACCACGTCGGCTTTGCCTTTGGCCACCCCGGCTGCCACCACCCCCACGCCCACTTCGGATACCAGCTTCACATTGATGCGGGCGTACTTGTTGGCGTTTTTGAGGTCGTGGATCAACTGGGCCAAATCCTCGATCGAGTAAATATCGTGGTGGGGGGGCGGGGAGACCAGTCCAACGTAGGGCGTACTGAAGCGGGCCTTGGCGATGGTCTGGTTCACTTTGATCCCCGGAAGTTGTCCGCCTTCACCCGGCTTGGCTCCCTGAGCCATTTTGATTTGAATTTCTTTACTCTGGGTCAGGTAGTAACTGGTGACCCCGAAACGTCCGGACGCCACCTGCTTAATCGCGGAACTGCGGTTGTCCCCGTTGGAATCGAGTTCATAGCGATGTTCCTCTTCGCCGCCTTCACCGGAATTAGACTTTCCGCCAATGCGGTTCATGGCCACCGCGAGGGTTTCATGCGCCTCCCGACTGATCGATCCGTAGGACATCGCCCCGGTTTTGAAGCGTTTCACGATCTCGGTCCAGGGCTCCACTTCCTCAATCGGGATCGATTTGCTCTCATCGAATGTGAAGTCCATCAATCCGCGTAGCGTACAGAGTTTGCGACTTTGATCGTTCACCAACTCGCTGTAGGCCTTGTAATCGTCTTTGCTTCGCACCTTGGAAGCTTTCTGTAGCAGAGCCACCAACATGGGGGAAATTAAGTGATGCTCCCCTTGACGACGCCACTGGTACACTCCGCCCACGTCCAGTTCCAAATTTTCGGAAATATCCTTGGACGGGTAGGCGGCCTGGTAGCGCTTTAGCACATCCTGCGCCAAGGCATCCATGTCCGCCCCTTCAATGCGGGTGGGGGTGCCATAAAAGTAACGGTCCACAATGGACTGGGAAAGTCCGATGCATTCAAATACCTGTGCGCCCCGATAGGAATGCAGGGTGGCGATCCCGATCTTGGACATTACCTTCAGCAGCCCTTTGTTCAATGCCTTGATGTACATCTGCACCGCTTTGTCCGCCGAGTGGCTGGTGGGATCCAGATGATCCTTTTCATTTCGAACGGTGGCCAAGGCCAGATAGGGATTGATCGCTCCGGCACCGAAGCCGAAGAGGCAGCAGAAATGATGCACTTCCCGGGCTTCCGCCGTTTCAACGATCAGTCCGCATTGAGTACGTTTCCCTTTGCGGGTCAGGTGATGGTGAACCGCCGCCGTCGCCAAAAGAGCCGGAATAGGCATCAAAGTGTCTTCCAGATGACGGTCACTCAAAATCAAAATGGTGTTACCATTGTCCACCGCGGTTTCCGCGCCCTGGCACAGCGCATCCACGGCCGCTTCCAGAGCCGCACCGCCCTGGGTTGCGTCAAACTGCATTTTGAGGGTTTGCGCCTTGACCCCCGGTTGGGAGGAACGGCGAATACGTTCCAGGTTGCGGCTGTTCAGAATCGGCTGTTCCAGCTTTAACAACAGCGCGTGCTCCGGAGTTTCCTTAAACAAATCCCGTTCGCGGCCAATGTTGGTGATCAGGGAGGTGACGATTTCCTCACGAATCCCGTCCAGCGGAGGATTGGTAACCTGCGCAAACAATTGCTTGAAATAGTTGTACATCAACTGCGGCTTGTCGCTCAGAACCGAAATGGGAATATCCACGCCCATGGAACCCAGGGCTTCGATGCCTTTTTCGTACATCGGTTTCATGACAATGCGCAAGTCTTCCAGACTGTAGCCGAACAACTTTTGCCGCTCGATCAGGTTGGGACCGCGCAGGGGAATGGGATCAATCTGCGGGGGCAGGTCATGGATGCTGATCATGTGTTGATCCAACCAGCTTCGGTAGGGCTTGCTGTTGGCAATGGTCTGTTTGATCTCCGCATCCTCGACGATCCGGCCTTCCTCCAGATTGATGAGGAACATGCGGCCGGGCTCCAGTCGTCCTTTTTTGACGATGGTGGCGGGGTCGATATCGACCACCCCGGTTTCCGAGGCCATCACCACCTGATCGTCGGTGGTGACCAGATAACGGGCGGGACGCAGTCCATTGCGGTCCAGAATCGCGCCGACAAAGGTACCATCCGTGAACGGCATCAACGCTGGACCGTCCCAAGGCTCCATCATGCAGGAATGATATTCGTAAAAGGCTTTTTTCTCATCCGACATGGTCATGTGATTCTGCCAGGCTTCCGGCACCATCATCATCATCGCCTTGGGCAGGTCGCGTCCGGTGTGGTACAATAACTCCAGAGTGTTGTCCAAGGTGGCGGAGTCGCTGTTGCCAGGCACACATATGGGCCGCAAGTTATCCATGCGGTCGCCGAAGGCCTCGTTCTGAAACTGGGACTGACGCGCGTTCATCCAGTTGGCATTGCCGCGAACCGTGTTGATTTCGCCGTTGTGACAAAGCAGGCGGAAAGGCTGGGCCAGGCGCCAGGCCGGGAAGGTGTTGGTGGAATAGCGCTGATGCACCAGAGCCAGGCAGGTTTCGACATCCTTGTCCAGCAAGTCCTGATAGTACGGTTCAAAGTC
Source organism: Kiritimatiellia bacterium (assembly GCA_018401235.1). Lineage (GTDB taxonomy): Bacteria > Verrucomicrobiota > Kiritimatiellia > SS1-B-03-39 > UBA6053 > UBA6053. Next base: position 38,960 of record JAGYLC010000003.1, on the reverse strand, counting down.
CTCCGGTTTCAGGAGCCCCTTGTAAATCATAGTGCGGGAAGACAGGCTGGGCACGTAAAAGGTCTGCTTGTCCTTCAGGGTTTCGTTCTCGGCTACGAATTTCTCCACTCCCTTGCGGATGATGTACATCTCCCGCTCGAACCCGCGCTGATCCTTGGTTTCCTCTCCCTGGCCAATGAACACCTGTTCCATAACCGGCTCGGATTTCGCCGCCAAATCACCCAACACCTTGGAATTGACCGGCACCTGGCGCCATCCCAGAAACTGCTGACCGTTCTCAACAATTTCCTTCTCAAACTGCGCTTTGATCGCGGAGCGTTCGGCTTCGTCCTTCGGTAAAAATACCAATCCGGTGCCGTAGGCACCCGCCGCCGGCAAGTTGATCCCCAAAACGGCGCATTCCCGGCGGAAAAACGCATCCGGAATCTGAATTAGAATTCCGGCGCCGTCCCCGGTCCGGTTATCCGAACTCTCTGCGCCGCGATGGGTCAGTCGTACCAGAATTTCCAGCGCCTGGTGAATAATTTTGTGCGAACGTTTTCCGTTCATATTGCAAATAAAGCCTACCCCGCAGGCGTCGCGCTCCTGCTCGGGACTGTACAATCCCTGGGTTTTCGGGTAATTTGCCGGGCGGTATTGATCTTGATTGGACATAAATTTTTTCTCTCTAACTTTAATCTGCAGTACACGTGAGGCCGTGATGCGTTCAGGACAGGTGCTATGTGCCTGGTCTCAACCTTCGTTTCAGGTTGGGAACAAAAGGGCCCCAATTTGTAATCGCCTATGCGGAATCACACAAGTAAAATTTTTCCTCTATCGCCCCGAGTCATTCAGAATCCTACAAATTTGTACCCTAATAGCTTCAAATTTGGCCTGTTGATTTTCCCAGAGAAAGATACTTTAGAAAAATGGATGAGTTTTATGCAACAAATCAAGCGATATGGGGTTAGTGGTTTGTTTTTTGGAGTAGTGTCCCACGGATAGCCTTGCCGGACCACGGATAGAAGAAAGAAAATATCTTTTGAACCCATCCTGTAGTCTCCTCCGTGCCGCTTGGAATAATTCCGGTCTCCAATGCATTTCATCCGTGGTCTGGCATCGCTATCCGTGGTCCTAACCATTGAGGAATACCGTCTATATACCTTCTTCGGTTGCGAATGAAATCCGTGATCGGTTCATTTTCCACTATACAATTCGATTGCGGATGAAGTCCGGGTTGTTATGATTCGATACGATGACCGATATCAGCGACGAACCCTTAACCCTTCAGACCGCCTGTACTCACCGGATACTGCGGCCCGGGGATGCGAGCGCCCTGATGCGGGTCCGGCATCAGGCCATTCAAGAATGTCCGTGGAACTTCGGTACCCCTCCGGGAATCGAGTTGGCGAAAGGCAGCGGATATTATCGTCGCCAGATCCTTCACTATAGGCTGAGAGGCACTGCGGCCATCCTGGGAGCCTGGCAGGAGCAGAATCTCGTCGGCATCGCCGGATTGCGTATTCAACGGCAGCATCCGACCGCCTGCGGACTCATTTTCAGTATGTACGTCCTGCCCACCCACCGCGGACAGGGACAGGGACGCTGCCTGCTGGAGCAGGCACGCCTGTATCTGCAGGAGTACTTCCTCACCTCCTGCTGTCAGATGAACGTGGAAGTCAACAACAGCGCCGCGCTCCGTCTATACGAAAGCTGTGGATTTCATATTATCGGACGCGAGAATGGAGCCTTCCGCATCCACGGACAGGCCTATGATGTGTATTTGTTGGAGTGCGTAACTACCAATCCACAGTCACCCCCGCCGATACCCGGCGTTGGGTGACGGTGTTTTGGCCCGGGAAGATCCGATAGTCATCGTCGGTCGCATTGCTCGCCATCAGACTGAATTGAATCGCTGAATATTTCGGACACCGAATATGCACGGCGACATTGCTGAGCCACTGCTCACTGCCTCCCTCCGTCCGCAGCGGGTTGTCCGCCTGATCCCGATACCACTGGGACAGCTCCAGCCGCAGCCAGTCCTGCAGGGTCCAGTCGATCTGGGCGCGGACAAAATGTTTCGCGTAATCCAGGCTGTAGCGACTGGCGTAGGGAGGATTGTCCGCATCCTTGTCCATCCACATGTAACTGGTGGTCACCTGAAAACGGGGGTGGAAGGCATGGGTCAGGATTACTTCAGTTCCCAACGTGTCCACATCCCCGATGTTCTCCGCCAACCAGCGGGGAGCGTCCTCGTCCGGGCGAATCCAGTCCACCGTATCCTTGGTGCGATGTTGAAACACCAGCGCCTGCAGACGGGTCTGCGTGGAAGCATCCCAGGTGAGCCCGCCCTCAAACGAGCTTTGTTCCTGAATAGCGAGACCACTGTTTCCCAAACTCCCGGGAGATTCATAGTTCAGTTCTGTATAGCTCGGGCGCCGCACCGATTGACTGGCCTCCGCGTGAAAGACCAAATCCTCCCGCAAAGTCAGATCCACCCGGGCCAGGGGAAGCACCTGATTTGAATCCCCCTCCAAAAGTTCTCCCCGAACCCCCACCGACAGGGTGAGAGAGTCGGTCAGATCGACCTGCGGCATCACCGTGGCTGCAACACGGGAACGGGAGAAATCTCCCAGGTTGTCACTATCGATATCCTCGATATCCGCAGCCAGTCGGGTCTGAACCCGAAAACCTTCCTGAAGCAAGAAAAGGCGGCTCACCTGGGTGGCGGCGGTGCGGGTACGATGCTGATTCCGAAACAAGCCACTCGGCAGCCACAACTTATAGTCGTCATCAAACTGACGCAGCAGGATGGACGCGGAATACGGACGACCCGGATCCCTTCCCTGCCAACTCCCCAGCAGCATGGTGTCCTGCGTGCGCTCTTCCGCCTTAAATGCGTCGCTCACCCCATAATAACCGCGAGCTCCGAAGGTTTTGTCCTGGTGACCCAGCCAAAGATCGCCCTGGCCCCGGTCCGACAGATGTTGAACCTGCGCCCCGCCCCTGGACACCTTCACATCGTTATCCGGAAAATCCACCCCCGGAATTTCGCTGTGACCCGCGAAGACTCCCACCCCCGTCCGCACCCCGTTTTCGCCCGTTCGCACCTGTTGCGAACCGCCGTTTACCCAATATCCGCTCTTATTATCCACTCCGCCCGAGACCCGATTCAGATTTTGGATGAGCAGTGGCGAAAGAGAAACCGTGCCCATCAGATGACCCTCGGTTTGCGCGGCCTGGGACACACCCGTCAGCACCTCCGGTTGGGCCAGCCACCAGGCGGGAAAGGGGAGTTCCGTGTGAAAATGCTCGGTTTGGGCATTGCGCAGCGAAAGCCCCGCGATACTTAGCCCCGCTCCCGAAAAGCTCGATCCCCGGATACTGATGTCACTTTGCCCCACCGCTTGACCCTGCGACAAAATCACCACCCCCGGCAGCGACTGCAAACTGGTGGCGATGCTCACATCCTGTCCCACCTGTTGCACACTGGCCAGCGGACGCTCCGACACCCGCATCGGCGCCCCCTCCGTCACCTGCTCCTGCGCAGGCAGATTTAACCAAAGGGCGAGGGAAACAACGAGAGTTAAGGGGTATTTGTTCATAAGACCCATGCAATAACGGGGGCGCCTCTATATGTAAACCTAAAATTATACCAAAGTTTACATTAAAGTCCAAACGGGGGTTTTCGTTCCCCAAGCCTCGGGCACCGCGGTAAGCCTAGGCTGAGGAACGACTCACAGAACCCAGTGTGAAGGGGATTTTGACAGAAAGGGTCCGTAGATTCCGATGTCTGTTTATGATCAACTTCCAAACCCCGAGCAAGCTCGTGGTTTGGTGTACTCTTTACTCTTCTTTTTGAACTTCCGTTTTCGCACGCCAAGCCGCGCCGGGACAAGACGGTGGGAAAGAGGAACTCCCTCTGAAAGAGGTAGTCCCATTTTTGGCACCCTCTGCAATAACCCATTGATAGATTCTGGTACCAGTAGCGATCAGCCGTGTTTTTTGTGAAGTGTCCAAATTTTGCCTGCTTCCCGGCCAGGCTAAAATGCTTTCCTTTGTCCTGTATTTTGCTAGGAGATTGACCAGCCGGAGTCGTAGGGATGTGGGCGTAAGATTTGATTTACTCCCGTTCTTTGTATATGGACATTATCAACAAAAATGAAAACTGCTGATTTTGATTATAAACTCCCCACCGAATTGATTGCGCAGCATCCGGCGATGCGGCGGGATGAGGCCCGGATGCTGTCACTTCGGGTGGAGGACGGACAGCTGCACCATCAATCTATTGTGGATTTTCCGGGCTATCTTCGCCCCGGGGATGCGCTGGTGTTGAACAATACCCGGGTGATTCCGGCCCGCACCCATGGCGTGAAATCTACGGGGGGGCGGGTGGAATGTCTGTTTATCGAGCCGGTTGACAACACGGAGGAGGAATGGCTGGTGATGATGAAAAGCAGTCATCGTCCGAAAGAGGGATCGATCATTACCCTGTCCAATGTACTGCAACTTGAAGTGTTGGAAAATCGAAGCGATGGTTTGAATCGAGTGCGGGCGCTGGGATCGGAACCGGTGCTGGATGCATTGGAACAAATCGGGGAGCCGCCGTTGCCGCCGTATATTCAGAGGGAGTCCTTGTGTGAAGAAGATCCGGAGCGCTATCAAACCGTGTATGCCTCCCGGCCCGGGGCGGTGGCGGCACCCACCGCCGGCCTGCATTTTACCCCGGAATTACTGGACCGTATCCGCGCCGCCGGGGTGGAGGTGGTGGAAGTGACCCTGCATGTGGGCCCGGGAACCTTTCGTCCGGTCAAGGTCGAGGAGGTCACCGCCCACCATATGGACGAGGAGCGGTACGAGCTGAGCAAAGAGAGTGCAGACATTCTGAATCGGACCCGACGGGCGGGGGGACGGATTGTGGCGGTGGGCAGCACCAGTGTGCGCACCCTGGAAACTGTGGTGCGGGCGGACGGTCTCTTCGTGGCCGCCCGGGGGCGCAGCGGACTCTACATCTACCCACCCTACTCGTTTAAAGCGGTGGATGCGATTTTGACCAATTTTCATTTGCCCAAATCCACCTTATTGATGATGATGAGTGCCTTCGCAGGCCGCGAGGCACTGCTGGCGGCCTATCAGGAAGCCATTGAGCGTCGCTACCGCTTTTTTTCCTATGGAGATTGTATGTTCCTGCATCATGAAACTCCTTAACTCACCTTTATTTATCGCCGCCGGGTATCTGGTTCTGCGGATCCTGCTGGCCCCTCTCCGCCCGGTTCCGGGCGCGGTGGCCTTGGATCCGCTGTGGCTGATGTTGCCTTTGATCACGTTGCGTGGCGGGCGAACCTGGATGTTGGCACTGTTACCGGGGATGTTGATCGGGGATGTGTTTTGCGGTTTTTCGTGGTCTCAGATCGGCTTGAGAGTCCTGGGTGCATGTGTAGTGGGCGGATTGATGTCCAAACAGAACGGGTTTCATCGTCAGGCCGCATTCTGGATTTTCACCCACGCGTTGTGGTCCTCCTTGATGCCGGATTGGCGGGGCGATTATCCGCTGGGATACCTGTATATCGTGTGGGTAATACAGGGAGCTTTGTGGTGGGGGCTTTTGGCTCCGGGGACCGGGGGCGGAAATCTGAAACCGCTGCTGCCATTGTTGCTGATTCCGGTGGGGCTACTGCTGTTACACCTGCTTTTTCCGTCCCCGCCGCTGTGGCCGCTTCCCCGACTAAGTGCGCAAAGCGGCTTGGCCCTGCGCATCGGGGCTGCCTGTTTGTTGTCGCTTCCGCTGATTCTGCATCTGTTGAAGCATGGAAAAGGAGCAATCCCAAATGCTCCGACGTCTTCAGGACCCGGCCGCTGGACACATCTGGCCGAATGAAGCCGGGGATGGGTAAAGATCAGGATACCGGCCCTGCGGCCTGGTAGTGTGCATCCCCGAAACCGAGAATAGGCCAGAAGATGAATCCAACGAAAATTATAAGTAATCAGCCCTCCACCTGCTCCATCATGATGGTGTCGACAAGGCGGTCATGAATTTTTACTTCGGTAACTGCGACCACGGTATTGCCTTTTTTCAACAGTCCCCGGCCTACAAGTTTGGCGATGGCCCGGCTGACATTGTCCTCCGGGTCGTCAGTGGTTTCCAGGAAGGACGGGTAAATTCCCCAGTACATAGGAAGTTGATTGAGGAGATGCTCGTCATTGGAAAACGCATAGATCGGAGTGGACACCAGGCGGAGCCGGGCGGCGTTGCGGGCGATTCTGCCGCTGGTGGTGAACACAAACAGGGCATCCGCATTGCATTCTTCCGCCAGTACGGCGGCCGATTTGACCAGTTTGGCGAATTTGCTCTGCATTTTCACCTTCTCGTAATAGCCTGCACCGCCACTGCGCTCAATTCGGGATGCAATTCGATTCATCATCTCCACACATTTGACCGGATATTTTCCGATGCTGGTTTCGCCGCTGAGCATGATGGCATCCGCCTGCTCATACACCGCATTGGCCGTATCGGTCACTTCAGCCCGGGTGGGAGAAGGATTTTCGATCATGGATTCGAGCATGTGGGTGGCCACAATCACGGGTTTGCCCTGCAGAGCGCATTGCTTGATCATTCGGCGCTGGATGATGGGCAATTCCTCATAGGCGCATTCGATTCCCAAATCGCCGCGGGCGACCATGATAGCATCGGCAGCTTCAATGATCCCGTCTAAATTGCGGATGCCCTCCTGATCCTCCAGCTTGGCCACCACTTTCTGAGGGGCATTGTGGTAATCCAGAATGGCTTTGAGTTGCTTCACGTCCTCGGGCTCCCGAACGAAGGACATCGCAAACCAGTCGATGCCGAGTTCGATACCGAGCTTGATATCCTCTTTGTCCTGCTGGGTGAGGGAGGGCATGTTCACCCGCACTCCGGGGAGATTGACGTGACGCCGACTTTTCAGGGTCCCCGGCGTCAGCACTTTGCATACCAGTTGATTGTGTTTTTTCTTCTCCACTTTCAGCTCGATGGTGCCGTTATCGATCAGGACCACGTCCCCTTCCTTCAAATCCTCCACCAACTGGTCGTAGTTTACATCCACGCTGCATTCCTCCACCGATTTTTCGCCGCGCACGGTGAGTCCTATGGTCTGTCCGGCGGTCAGGTTCAGGTCGTTCGACACTTCCCCGGTGCGGATTTCCGGTCCCCGCGAATCCATCATGATCCCTACCCGGGTTATCTGCCTGGCACTGATTTCCCGAATGTTTTTGACCGCTTCCCGAACTTGGTCGTGGGTGGCGTGTGACATGTTGAGCCGGAAAATATTCACGCCGGCTTCAATGAGTTGCCGGATCATTTCCGGCGATTCGGTGGCGGGACCGAGGGTGGCAATGATGCGGGTTCGTCGAGTGGAGGATGTGGTCATGGTTTCACTATTTTTGGATTTAAGCTTGTAAGCGTGGAATAGAACAGCAGGTTTTAGCACATGAAAATTACTCATGCACATCCCCGATTCGACGCGGTCCAGTGGAAAAACTGGATCCCGACCGATCAGGCCACCCTCTGTTTTATACTGCGGAAAGAAGAGGTTTTGCTAATAGAGAAGAAAAGGGGACTAGGCAAAGGAAAAATCAATGCACCTGGAGGAAAGTTTGATCCGGGAGAGACCGCACGGGAATGCGCCATTCGCGAAACTCAGGAAGAACTGGGCGTCACGCCTCTGAACCCCGAGGAGCGGGGAGTGCTACGTTTTCAATTTACCAACGGATATGCGTTGCAAGCACATGTGTTCATGGCCTCGGGCTGCGAAGGGGTTGCGGTTGAAACGGAGGAGGCGGTGCCGCTGTGGACCCCTTTGGATCGGATTCCCTACCGGAAAATGTGGGCCGACGATGTACTGTGGCTGCCCCATTTCCTGGATGGAAAGCGGGTGGAGGGCTCGTTTCTTTTTGATGGCGACCGAATGCTGGGTCTGGATCTGGAGATTTTTTGAACATGAAGATTGTGATGTGCATGGATTCCTGGAAAGGCTCATTGGGGGCCATGGATGCCTGTCTCGCGGCTGCCGGAGGTTTACAACGGGCTCTTCCCGACGCGGAGATCCTGTTGTCGCCATTGGCGGATGGAGGAGAGGGGACGTCGGCCCTGGTTGCGGAGGCTCGGCCGGGACAACGAATTATGATGCAGGTACAGGGTCCGCTGGCGCACCAGCGGATTGAGGATGCCTATTTGTTTTGGCCCGAATCTGACGAAGCCCTGATTGAAATGGCGCTGTGTGCCGGACTTCCTCTGTTGGCGGAGTCGGAACGCAATCCGCTGATCACCACTACCTATGGAGTGGGCGAATGGATGCTGGACGCTCTTAACCGGGGCTGTCGCTCCATTACCCTGGCGGCGGGCGGCTCCGCAACTGTGGATGCGGGCATGGGCATGGCCCGGGCGATGGGCTGGGCTTTTGAAGATGAGCAGGGCCGGGAATTGGGATTCGGCGGTGGCGAACTGCTGCGGTTGCACCGACTCGTTCCGCCGGCGGACGCACCGGACTTTCAGTTACGGGTGATGTGTGACGTGACCAATCCCTTGCTCGGTCCGAACGGGGCCGCAGCGGTGTTCGCTCCACAAAAGGGGGCGAATCCGGAGGATGTAAAACGCTTGGAACGGGGGCTGACCCGATTCGCAGAGGTGGTGAAACGCGATCTAGGCTTGGAGGTCGCGGATCTGCCTGGAGCCGGGGCTGCGGGCGGAATTCCCGCAGTGGCGGTGGCCTGCTTCGGGGCGGAGTTGGTCAGTGGCGTGGAGGAAATGATGCGACTTACCGGATTACCGGGAAAAATGGCTGCGGCGGATTTCGTCATCACCGGTGAAGGAAAAGTCGACCGCCAAAGCCTCGAGGGAAAGGTACTCAGCGGGGTGTTGAAGGTCGCACGGTCCGCCAACACCCGGGTGGGGATCATTGCCGGTTCCTGCACCCTCACCCCTGACGAACGGGATGCCGCCGGAATTACCGAAGCCGAATCCGCAAATCATCAACACCTGCCCCTCGAGCAGGCATTGGCACAAGCTGCGGTTTTGGCGGAGAAAGCCGGCTTCCGTTTAGGAAACCGACTGCGGAACAAAGAGAATCTATCAACCTGAACCAGTGAAAGGAGTAAAAATGGCCAGTAAAAAAGTTATTCGAGTAAAAAGTAAAAAAACGCCCGTGACCCTAGTTGGAAAAAATGTGCAAAAATCCGGCCAGAATAGCGGGGAAGCGGAAGAAGCTGTAGCCAAAAAGAAAGGGATAATTTCCAAACCCGGGTCTCAACCGGAGAAGGATGATTCCACTGAAAGTTCCGGGATCCCGAAATCTTCCCAAACCTTTCACATCGAAGATCCCGACGACGAAATACTGGACGCCTCGGATTCGATGGCGGTGGAATTGAACAGTTCCACCATCAAGGACCCGGTGAAGCAGGTTCCCCTAGAGCCGGAAGAGGTGGAGCCCGGTCCGAAAGAAATCCCGCCGGAAGAAGTGGAAGTCCCAACGTTCAAATTCTTTTGTTACCGCTGTGGTCAAAAGCTGAAGGTACCGATGGAATGGGCAAACATGAGTACCCGCTGCCTACGCTGCAATCACGATATCGTGATTCCGCCTCCACTGATGGAACTGGAGTCCTGATGGCGGAGTATTTTGATTTGGTGGACCCGGAAGGAAACCGCATCGGAAGGGCCCTGCGCTCGGAGTGTCACGGAAATCCGAAGCTTCTTCATCAGGCTGTCCATATATTTGTGGTCAACCGGGCCGGAGAGTTGTTTTTGCAGAAACGGTCGCAGAAAAAAGACGTGCAGCCGGGAAAATGGGACACTTCGGTGGGCGGGCATGTGGATGCGGGCGAGAAGGCCGATGAAGCGGCACGGCGGGAACTGGGAGAGGAATTGGGTATCGTTGGTGCACAACCGGAATTTCTCTACTCCTATCGGTGGCAAAGCCCTGTCGAGTCCGAACTGATCCGTTCGTACCGTCTGCAACACGAGGGACCCTTCCGCCTGCAACCCGAAGAATTGGACGACGGAGGATTCTGGGCACTGTCCGAAATCGAGGCCGCGCTCGGGTCCGGAATCTTCACTCCGAATTTTGAATTCGAGTGGCCGAAAATCCGGCCCTTTCTGGAGTCCTGACCGCGGATGTACCTGCTTTGTCCGGATCAACCCCTGGAAGTATATCGCGCCCTGGCGATTGAAGAGTGCCTGTTGAATCATTCGGAGATCACCGAACCGATACTGTTCGGATGGATCGGGGAGCCGGCGGTGGTGATGGGGAAAAACCAGAATCCCTGGCGGGAATGCAATCTGACCGTGATCCGGGATCTGAACCTCAAGCTCGCCCGCCGCGTTTCCGGCGGAGGGGCGGTGTATCACGATACCGGAAACCTCAATCTTTCCTGGATTCTCCCCCGGGAGGATTATTCCCCGCCGCGCATGTACGATCTTTTCATTCAGGCGCTTTCCCGGCTGGGGATACCGGCGGAGGCAGGCAAGGGCGGCGCCTTCCGGGTGGAAGGGAAAAAAATCGCCGGCTCCGCCTTCTGTTACCGCAAAGAAAAAGTGCTGCATCACGGAACGCTGTTGTTGCACGCGGATCTGGCCCGCTTGAAAGCATCGCTGTCACCGCCGCGACTGCTGATGCGCACCCACGCGGTGGCCAGTTTGCCCGCGGCGGTGTTGAATCTGAATACCCGATATCCCGACCTCAGCCATGAGCGCGTGTTGGAGGCGCTGCAAGAGGAGGCGAAAAAGACCTTTGGACTCGCGAGCCCCCTTCCCGCAAATATTCTCCCTGATTCGCGGGTGGAGGACGAGCGAATTCACCAGGCCTCCGCCGAGTGGATTTGGGGTCAAACCCCCCGGTTCCACACTACCCTTGAGCTACCCGGACGTGGAAACATAGACCTGACCATTCACAAAGGACAGGTCGCCGAAGTTCGTTTGAATGACGAGGCGGTTTTGTTACCCGAACCCGTTCTATTTACCCTGGATCATCTGGGCGATCTGGATGTTCTACTAAAGCTGACACCCGGAACAGTATCCGCCGCTCTGCGCAAAAAGGGCTGGGAGTTGATCTCGGGGAGGGTGGAAGTCCCTTAAAAACCACGAATAAACTCGAATTACATAAGACTGAAATTTGTATGTATTTGTGTTCATTCGTCGGTCATCAACCTGCATACACCTGTAAGTCAAAGACAGGGACACCGAACCGTGGTTATGAAGAAATTGTTCTCCAAACTCCGCCAACGCATTGTGACCGCCCTCAAGCAGGGCTGGTCGCCTTCCGACGTATGTTGGTCCGCCGCCTGGGGGGTGACCATCGGGGTGTTCCCTATTTACGGGGTGACCACGGCGACGCTGGCGGTGATGGGATGGATCTGGAAATTGAATCACGCGGTGCTGCAGGGCTTCAACTATTTGGTCACGCCCCTGAAATTTATTCTGATCATTCCCTACATTCGCCTGGGTGAGTGGATGTTCCAAACCCGAACGCCTTTTCTTCTCAGCATACCGGAATTCACCTCCCGCTTTCAGGCGGCGCCCTTGCAGACCCTGGGTGAATTCGCCATGACCTTTGTGCACGCGATGTGCGGATGGCTTCTCTCTGCGCCCTTGTGGATGGGACTGATCTATGGTAGTATGCACATTCTTATCAAAACGGGTGAATTCACCCGCTCACAACTCCAGGAACTTCAAGAAGAGGTGGAATCATGAAAGCGTTTGTATTTGGAATGATCGTCATGCTGTTTTTAATGTTGGTGCTGTTCGGGTATCTTCACAATGTGGGTGTCAGCCCCCGTCACGAAGCGACCGCACCCAACCCTCTCTACCTGGAATGGCTGGATAAAACCGCGAATATCGCCGCCGAGCCTGAAGAGGGAACCGGGCAGGAAACAGCGTGGATTCAAAAGGTCCGCGACGCCTTCGGCACCTTCACGGTGGAAAACGTGGAAGCGAATTTTCCCCTGGCCTACGCGGAATCCTTCTATTTCCGGGACGCCTTTCATACCTTCACCGACCGGGAAACCCTGGTCACCTACATGCGGGATTCCGCGGAGATGAGTCCGGGAGTGACCTTTGATTTTTTCCCAGCAGTGCGCGACGGTATCAATTTTTATCTGCCCTGGACCATGGTCCTGCCAGGTAAACCGGTCTCTCAGAGATCAATCGGGATCAGCCACCTGCGCTTCAACGGGAAGGACGGGTAATTTTCATCAGGACTACTGGGACTCCGCCGATGTCCTGGTCCCCAAAGTCCCCGTCGCCAACGGCCTCATCGAACTGGTTCGGAGAAGGTTTTAGTCATCCGTCTTCGCTCTACGAGCTACGCCGGGACAAGTTGGTCACTGGTCACTAGTCACTGGTCACTGGTCACTGACCCATGACGAGTGTCATTTTCGATTGCCGAACGCGTGTTGCGTAGAGTAGGCTGTCGACCATGAAATAGATCAAAGTTACTACTGGCCCTTGTTTATTATCGGCACCGTGTTTCTGGTATCCGCTTCAATCCAGAGTGGCCGCCAGGTTCAGCTGGCATCGACAAGATCGGCCATTTCGCGGTGTTCGGGGGCCCGCCAGCCACCTCCCTCATTCGATTAGACCTGTTTAGAAAAAGGATGGAAGGGCGCTGCAGGTCTGCCTGTTGGTTTCCCTGTAACGGCCTGGACGAATGGCGCAAATCGTTTACTCCCGGGCGCATGGTGGGTTCGACGACTGGTTGGCAGACCTCTCGGCGCAGTGGTCCGCCCGCCAGAGTTATCTATCTGAGAATTTATTCCCGTCTGTCGGAAGCTCTGGAGCTGAAGATCCGCTGATTCCCGGCTGTTCATTTTCTTTACATTCGCCCCCCGCACGCCCCAGCACCGTCAGGATATAGAGCGATAACCCACAGGGATACACCAGCATCCACCCCTCCATTGACCCGCGCGCCGAGTCCAAAACCGGCTCAGTACGATTGGCGCCAGGCCTTTAAAACCGAAAAACGAAGGCCCAAACCCAGGCGGCGTCTGGGCGTTTTTTTGGAGTGCGCTTTTGGAGAGGCCAGGCCTTGGATCCTTTCTTATTGGCTCCGCGATATTTGGGTCCTTTTTGTATCATCCAGGCCACCGGCATGACTTGATTCTGACCAGACCGCAAACCGACACCGCCCAGGGTTACGGTGAGTAGCTTTTTGGGTGATATTGGTGATGTGAGGCCTTTAGCTCCAGTTTGCTTCAGGGGGTCCTGGCGTTTTTTCTGCCTCCCTACGCCTTCGTGTATGGATTGTTTTTGCCGATGCCAGCCCCATTCGCAGTCTCACCATGGCCATGATCCTTTTGGGGGCGGAAATGTATTTCACTCCCAAAATGCCCTGGATTCCAAGGTATCCAGCACCCATCAACGAATGGATTGATTCCGGCCAGCAAAATTGATCAGTCGGATCGACCGGACGCGGGGTTTGAGCGCTAGAGATGTTTACTCCTGAAAGGGGTTCAGCTTTAACGCTTATTGAACCAGAAATAACTCTGCGGGTTTTAAGGATCTCCTCGCCCAAATCGTCCAAACAACTTTGCAGAAGTCGCTTCCGCTCCTCTTTCCCTGTGTCTTCAGGGTCTAATCGTCTGGGCGCCATAGGCTTCCACACCTGCGTTTTGCGGCCTTCGCGTCCCAGATAGACGGGGACAACTTCCGCACCCGATTTGGCGGCCAGCAGGCCCAGTCCGTTTGCCACCCAGGCGTTTTCACCCAGAAAGCGGTAGCTGTCCCCGGCCTGACGCGCGCGAATATCGATGAAGATCGCCACAATGCCGTTGTCCGCAAGAAAGGCCAAAAGCTTGCGGATCAGTCTCGGATCGTCCCGTTCAATGACGGTCCCCCCCCCCGCCTCCCGGGCTTGGATCAATTCCCGGTATGCGAGTGAATTTTTCTGCTGACGCGCGATAAAACACACCGGAAAACCGGCTTTGGCGGTAAGAAACGCTCCCAAGTCCCAATTGCCGGAATGTGCGATCACCAGCAGAACTCCCTTCCCGCGGCCGCGCGCCTCCCGGAAGGCGGCAAAGGTCCCTTCGCAGTCCACATATTTTTTAAACGCGGTTCCGTCCGGGTACATCAACTCGGTAATGTTCCGGGCCAGATTCCGCACCGACTCCCTGCGGATCCGGGTTTGCTCCGCGGGACTGCGGTCTTTGCAGACCTGGGCGATACGCTTACGGGCGGAGGTTTTGCGCCAGCCACAGACTTCATGTGCAAACAGCGCCACCCCTTCAAGGAAACGATAGGCCATTCCCGGGGGTAACACCCTGACAATTCGCCGGAAGATACACAACAGGAGATACTCAAGCCGGTGCTTCATGAACCCGGTACTCAGCCGTGGATACGGGCGGCATCCAGTTCGCGGTCGCGGATTCTGCGCAACAGATCCGCTTTGAATTCAGTCACGGGCACCGTATGTTGCTCTTCGGATCCGTAGCGGCGCACGGTGACGGTTCCGTTTTCAACTTCCTGTTGGCCCATCACCAGCACATGCGGAATTTTGGCTTTGATGGCATTGCGGATTTTTTTGCCCATGGTGTCGTGACCCGGATCGGATTCGGCCCGAATCAGGTCGTTGCGCAAATCCGCGACCAGGGCGTCCGCGGCTTCCTTGAAGTCGTCGCTGACCGTGATCACTTTGACCTGAACCGGTGACAGCCAGGTGGGAAAGGCTCCGGCGAAGTGCTCGATCAAAAAGGCGATAAAGCGTTCGTGTGTTCCCGCCGGCGCGCGGTGGATCACGTATGGAAACTGTTCTTCGTTTTGCGCGTCGGTATACGTGATGTTCATGCGCTCCGGAACCGCGAAATCCAATTGGTTGGTGGAGGCGGTCTCCTCGCGTCCGGTCACCGTCTTGAACTGAAAATCGATTTTGGGACCATAAAACGCGGCCTCGCCCTTCACCTCGGTGAAAGGAAGACCGGAACGAATCATGGCGCTCCGGACCAGATTCTGGGTGCGTTCCCAGGCCTCCGGATTCTCCACATATTTCTGTTTGCCCTTTGGATCGTCCGGATCCCAGGTGGAGAGGCGCATGTAGTAATTTTTAATGCCCAATTTCGCATACAGCGTCTTGTGCATTTCCATGACCTTCAGGAATTCTTCCTCAATCTGCTCTTCCGTGCAGTAAATATGCGCGTCGTTCATGCACATGCCACGAACCCGTAACAGTCCGGAAAGGGAACCCGAATCCTCATAGCGGTAGCAGTGTCCGTATTCGGCGTAGCGAACCGGCAGGTCACGATAACTGTGCTTGCGTGCATCAAAGATCAGATGATGATGCGGGCAGTTCATGGGTTTGAGCACGTATTCCTCGATCAGTTCGCCGCCCTCGCGGGTGGTTTCCTTGATTTCCATGAACGGAAACATCGAATCCTTGTAATAGGGAAGGTGGCCGGTGGTCTTGTAGAGTTCGGCTTTGGCCAAATGGGGGCTGGCCACCCGGTGATAGCCATCCCGGAATTCCAGTTCGTCCATGTAGCGTTCCAACTGATTGCGGACCACCGCCCCGTTGGGAAGCCAGAGGGGAAGCCCCTTCCCGACCCGTTCATCGATCTTGAACAGACCCAGCTCTTTGCCCAGTTTTTTGTGATCGCGTTTGAGCGCTTCCTCGTGGGCCTGAATGGCGGCTTTCAATTCTTCCTTGGAAGGATAGGCCCAGGCGTAAATCCGGGTCATCATCACATTGCGGCTGTCGCCCCGCCAATAAGCGCCCGCCAGCGAGCGGATTTTAAATCCATCTGCGGGAATGACTTTGGTAGAGGCGACATGGGGCCCCTCGCACATGTCCAGAAAGGGTCCATTCCGATAAAAACGCAGGGTTTCCAGGTTTTTCGTTTCGAACAATTCTTGAGCGTATTCCTTTTTATAGGGTTCGCCCATGTCCTCGATCCGGGCCATGGCCTCGTCGTAGGAGAGATTTTCCTCCTCGAAGACCTGGTCCTGATTGATGATTTTACGCATCCGCTTTTCCAGTTCCTTGAAATCGGCTTCCACCAACGGTTCCGACAAAATAAAGTCGTAGTAGAGTCCGTTGTCAACCGGCGGTCCAAAGCCCAGTTTAGAGCCCGGACGCATTTCCAGGAGGGCCTGGGCCATCACGTGGGCCAAACTATGGCGAATTTTGTACAACTCATCCTTTTCGATCGCAGCTTCCTGCATAAATCACCAACCCTATTTTTTCTTTTTATTTCCCGGGCACAATAACATGCTCAGGTTTTTCCCCGCCAACTTCGGTTCCTGTTCCGCATGGGCGATATCCTCGATATCGGTTTTGATGCGTTCATACAGTTCAAATCCGATTTCGGTGTGGGTGTTTTCGCGTCCGCGGAACCACAGGGTACATTTAACCCGATTGTTGTCCTCGATAAAATCACGCACATGCCGCATTTTGGTTTCGTAGTCGTGCTCCTCCACATTGGCGTGGAACTTCACTTCCTTGACCTTCACCACGGATTGCTTTTTCTTGGCGTCCTTCTTCCGCTTGTCGATCTCGTATTTATGTTTGCCATAATCCATGATGCGGCACACGGGCGGTTCCGCATTGGGGGAAATCTCCACCAGATCCAGACCGAACTCGGTGGCTTTCTGCAGAGCGTCACGGGTATCCACCACCCCCCCATTTTCCCCGTTAGGTCCGATCAAACGGACTTCACGGGCCCGAATATACCGATTATATCGGATATCCGGTTCACGGCTTCGGTTAAAGCTTTTGCGACGATTATTCATTTTGCTGGCGATAAGGAACTCCTGCGTGCAGTTATGGGGTACAAAAAAACCGCTGATAAGCGGATTCCAGGGAATCCGAATACCCGCGGCATAGTAAATTTGTCGGGAGAATGAAGCTCATGCAGAGGTACAGACAAAACTCGCGGTGATCCCGACGTGGGCCCGCTGTTGCAATCTGAAAAAGGTCTCGATCAACTTCATGGTTCTGCTACCGACCTGATCAAAAAATGATCAGCGGAAAATATATTTAGAAGTTAATACAGGAAATTCCACCCAGTCAACCCCGGATTTGCCTTATTTTAGTGGTTCACCTTAACGCGCGGGCCTTTGGGTTGACCGATGGAGGCGAGGAGATCGTTGAACCAGGGGATGTCGATATCGAAAGGTTTACCCCCCTTGATGCGGGGAAACTCGATGGCGCGCAGTTCGTTATTCCGCTCCTCGTCTTCGCCGATAACTCCGGTTTCCCGGCGCAGGGCGCAGTCGGCGCCGAGGGTGGCGCAGCGTTTGATAAGGTCGATATCGGCTGCGTTGCTGGGAGCGGCGCGGCTGTAGTATCCACTTTTCTGGACCAACGTTTTCTCGGCATCCAGCATGGCCGCGAACTGCTTGGCAAACCAGGCTCCGGGATTGACCGCATCCAGTTTGACGTGTCCAAAGGCGTCACGCGGAACCTCCTCGCCGGCTTCCTCCATTTGCGCCACGATGGACTCCACACCCGCACCTTCGGAAATGAAGATGTTCACACAATCGTGTTCGTCCATAATGGCTTTGAGGCGGGCGGCCTCCTGTTTCAGATCCGAATCCATTTCGGGAACAAATACCGCGTGCACCTCTTTGCGCATCCGGGAAAGGCCGATTCCAGGAAGAAAGTCCATTTGATCCAGCCGTTTTCGGTATTCGACCGCGGTGGCGGCGGTCAACCAACCGCAGTTGCGCCCCATCACTTCATGCACGATCAACATGCGGGGATTGGCGTTGTGCTCGGCCACCACATTGGCGAAGTAGCTCGCGCCTTCTTCGGCGGCGGTCCAGGCCCCCAGGGACTGACGAATGGGAATCACATCGTTGTCAATGGTTTTTGGCAGGCCGACCACGGTGAGTTCGTAATTGTTTTCGGCCAGAAAGGCTGCCAAATCAGCGGCAGTGGTATTGGTGTCGTCCCCGCCAATGGTGTGGAGGACATCCACCCCGTCCTTGATGAGCTGTCGGGCAGCGACTTCGAGCGGATTTTCGCCTTCCTGCACCAGACCACGTTTCACGCAGTCTTTCACGTTGGTCAGCTTCACCCGGCTGTTGCCGATGGGGCTGCCGCCGTGCGTGTAGAGGGTAGCCGCCTGTTTGCGAATGTCGTCGGTGATGGGTAGCGACTCCCCGAGCAGCAAGCCTTTGTACCCGCTGGTGTAAGCAATCAATTCAACTTCGGGTGCCACTTCGGTATAACGCTCCATCAGAGCGGCAATGGCGGAGGAGAGGCAGGGGGCCAACCCGCCGGCAGTAAGAAAAGCCACTTTTTTTACGTCGGACATACTGAAATTCCCATAGGAAGTAGTGTTTGAAAAGGAAACCCTCCGCTACCGAATCCCCCTGCCGCTGGCAAGCGGAAAGGAGGGGATTTGTCAGTCGTCATTGGTCAGTCGTCAATAGGGTCAACCCGGTCAATAAGGTCCGGGGACCCTATTGACCCCATTGACGGTATTGACTACTAACCACTGCCAACTATCAACTGCCAACTGCCCAACTCACCTCACCTGCCCGGTACCCAGGACTAGGAATTTATAGGTGGTGAGTTCCTCAAGCCCCATGGGACCGCGGGCGTGCAGCTTGTCGGTGCTGATGCCGATTTCGGCACCCAAGCCGAACTCATTGCCGTCGGTGAAGCGGGTGCTGGCGTTCACATATACCGTGGCACTGTCGACTTCCTGCAAGAATTTTTTCCGGGCCACTTCCCTGCTGGTGAGAATGGCGTCGGAATGTCGGGACCCATGCCGGTTGATATGCTCAATGGCGGCATCCACGCTGGGAACCACTCCCACGGTGAGGATGAGGTCCAAGTATTCCTCGTCCCAGTCTTCGGGCTTGGCCGGAATGGCCTCGGGAATATGGGCGCAGGCGGCCGGATCCCCGCGCAATTCCACTTTTTTGGCAATCAGCCGGTTGGCCAACATGGGCAGAAACTCGGCGGCGATATCTTCGTGGACCAACACTTTCTCCACCGAATTGCACACGCCCGGACGCTGGGTTTTAGCATTGTCGATAATATCCACCGCCCCCGGGAAATCCGCCTCTTTGTCCACATAGATATGGCAGATGCCCTTGTAATGCTTGATCACCGGCACCTTGGCATCGTCTACTACCGCCCGGATCAGGCTTTCGCCTCCCCGGGGAATCACCAAATCCACTAATCCTTCCAATTGCACCAGTTCCTTGACCGCGCTCCGGTTGGTGGTTTGCACCAACTGAATGGCGTTGGGAGGCAGACCTTTCTTTTCACCCCCCTCCTGCATCGCACGCGCCAGGGCCTGATTGCTGTGAATCGCCTCTTTGCCCCCGCGCAGGATGGTAGCGTTGGAGGATTTGAAGCAAAGCACCGCCGCGTCCACGGTCACGTTGGGCCGGGACTCAAAAATGATGCCAATCACTCCGATGGGCACCCGGGTTTTGCGAATTTCCAGACCGTTCGGACGTACCCAGGTGCTGATCACGTCGCCCACCGGATCCTTGAGCGCGATCACATCCAGAATGCCTTTGACCATAGAACTGAAACGCTCGTCGTTCAGTTCCAGCCGATCCAGCATGGCCGCGTTGAGCCCGTTGCGGGCCCCTTCCTGCACATCTTTCTTGTTGGCGGCCTGGATTTCGTTGCGCCGAGCCTCCAGCTCGTCCGCAATCGCTTCCAAAATGGTATTTTTCTTGCGCGAACTCAATTTAGCGAGTGCAAGCGACGCTTTCTGGGCTTTTTCACCCATTTCTAGTATTTCACTTTTCTTAGGCATCTTCGGACTCCTTATCCATCAAAAGAACCAGGTTATCCCGATGAATGACTTCTGTCGAGACTGCCGGGCCCAATATTTCATGTATTCGATTTGATTTTTTCCCCTGAATCAGTCCCAAATCCTCCGAGCTGAACTCGCTGAGGCCTGTACCCAACAGGGTTCCCGAGGCATCCACCACCTCCACCACCGCTCCGGTCTGGAAGCTTCCTTCTACCCGGGTGACCCCCGCCGCCAGCAGGCTTTTTCCGCGACCGCGCAGGGCCTGTTCTGCTCCTTTGTCCACCCGAATCCGCCCGCCGGGTTTATGGAAAAACGCGATCCAGTGCTTGCGCTTGCCACGGATGCGCCCCGCGTCCTCGACCTGGCCAATGCAGGTTCCCACGTCTTCGCCGTGTAACGCTTTCACCACGCTGTCCGATCTACGACCGTCCAAAATTACCGACACCGCGCCCGCCTTGTTGGCCATTTGCGCGGCACCCAACTTGGTAGCCATGCCGCCAGTGGATAATTCCGAGCCTTTCCCGAACACCAGGTCCAGTTCGGTCTGGCTGATCCTTGGCAGGTAGGGAATGCGCCGGGTGCGGCCCTTTTTCAGGGGGGCCCGCAGACCGTTCACCGAGGTACACAGTAACAGCGCCTCCGCATCCACCAGCACCGCCACCAACGCGGCTAGATAATCATTGTCGCCCAACCTGATTTCATCCACCGACACCACATCGTTTTCATTCACAATCGGCACCACTCCCTTGGCCAGCAATCCCAGCAGGGCATTGCGGGCGTTCAGATGACGGTTCCGCTGCTTGAGATCATCATGGTTCAGCAGTACCTGCCCCACATGGATGCCCTGCGGCTCAAAGCGCTCGCTGTACATCCGCATCAAGCGGGTCTGCCCCACCGCCGCCGCCATTTGCAGAGACATCAAATCCACGGGACGTTTTGCGTAGCCCAGCGGATCCAGACCCGCGCCCACCGCTCCGGAGGACACAATCACCACCTCCCGACCCTGCTTCACCAATTCGGCCACCTGATCCACAATGGCTTGAATGCGATCCGGATTGGGACGTCCGCGGCTATCCACCAGCACCCGGGTCCCGAATTTGATCACTACTCGTTTGGCCGCGGCCAGACGGTCTCTGTTTGCTTGCGCGTGCATGAACTTAGAATCCCGGCATCATTCCCTTCGGCATCCGGGGCATTTTCCCTTTCATGTTTTTGAGTTTTTTAGTCATTTTCTGGGCCTGGGAGAATTGCTTGATCAGATCATTCACATCCTTCACCCGGGTTCCGCTGCCCTTGGCAATGCGAATGCGCCGTTTGCCGTTGATGATCTTCGGGCGTTTGCGTTCGAAGGGGGTCATGCTGAGGATGATGGCCTCAAAGCGTTTGGACTGACGTTGACCCAACTCCGCCGCCTTCGCTTTTTTGGCCGCGTCCATGTTCGGCATCCCCGGCATCATATCCATCAACTGGGTCATCGAACCCAGTTTTTTCATCTGACGAAGCTGCATCAGGAAATCCTCCAGATCCATCTGCCCGCTGAACATGCGCTTTTCCATGCGCTTCATTTCGTCCTCGTCCACGTTCTCCTGGGCTTTCTCCACCAGACTCACCACGTCGCCCATGCCCAGAATACGATCGGCCATGCGGCTGGGATAGAACGGTTGCAGATCCTCCTGCTTTTCCCCGACCCCCACCATCAGAATCGGGCAGCCCGTGACCTCGCGCACCGACAGCGCCGCGCCCCCGCGGGCATCCCCGTCGAGTTTAGTCAGAATCAGACCCGTCAATCCGCAGCGGGCATGAAAGGTCTCCGCCACGTTGACGGATTCCTGCCCCATGGCCGCGTCGATCACCAGCACTTTGTTGCGGGCATCGGTGACCCGGGTCAGCTCGGCCACCTCGTTCACCAATTCGTCGTCAATCTGCAGGCGGCCCCCGGTATCGTAGATCACCACATCAAAGCCACCCTGTTCCGCCTGCTGACGCGCCCTGCGCCCCACGGCCGTCACGCTCTCGCCCGGAATCGGACCCAGCATTTCCACTCCTGCCTGCTCCGCCAATACCCGCAACTGGTCCACCGCCGCCGGACGCCGAATATCGCAGCCTACCACCAACACCTTTTTATCTTCCCCTTTGAAGCGCCGCGCCAGTTTGCCGGTGGTGGTGGTTTTCCCCACCCCGTGCAGACCCAACATTACAATCGACTGCGGACGCCCGCTCTTATCAAACTCCGCCTGCTTTTCGCCCAGCAACCGTTCTATCTCGTCGTGGATATGCTTGATAAACTGCTGACCGGGAGAGACGCTGTTCAGCACATCCGCGCCCATCACTTTTTCGCGCACATTCTCCACAAAAGTTTTTACCACCTGGAAATGCACATCCGCCTCCAGCAGGGCCATGCGCACATCGCGCAAGGCCTCCTGAATATTTTCCTCGGACAGTTTTCCCTGTCCGCGCAGGTTTTTAAAGGTCTTTTGAAGAGATTGGGTCAGTTGATCAAACATAGCCTCCCCTTTGCCTTTGCAAATCCGATGATTCAAGCCTGATCTGGAGTTCTGTTAGCCCCTCCAGGGTCACACGGAGTCTCATAAAAAGCTTTCCTGCCTGGCTGATAGACTCAACCGGTCCAATATTCTGTATACATTTCATTCATCATGTGTGGCGAACGTGTCAAACCCGTTGCGAAGTAGAAGACTTCGGGCCCCGTTCGCGTGCGGATGGGTGAACGGCACCTGCAGCAATAGGCTTAAGAGCCCCACGCCCTTGTGGCGCGGGTGAACGGCACCTGCGGCTAGTCGAATTTCCAGACGTACCCATTCCCTTTTCCCGCCCGCAAGCGAACGGGGGTCTTCTCGTACATACGTTCAATGAAGGTTGAAGTTGAGTCAATCAATCAGGCAGGTAAGCTTTTACTACAAAAGGTTTCTACAAATTTCCCCCTGGTCTGGACCACATCAGGTTCCTGGAATGCACTTTTTTGCTTCGTTCGAGCATCAACGAGGTGAATTTTTCGTAATCGTACGCGTAATCGTAATCTTAATCGGAGGTTGAATCCATTTTTCGATGAAGATTACGATCACGAGAGTGGTTTCTGTCCTGCTGAAATATCGCTAAATAATTCTCTTGGAATATCCTTCTTCTCCTCAAAATAAATCGACAGTCCCTAAACGCGGGTCTCCGAAGCTTTTCCCATCCGTTGTCCGGCGCAGCTATCCGTGGTCCAGAACTCAGTTTATTTAGTATTTTGACAGCAAGGGCTCGCAGATTCAAATGTGTGTTTATGATCAACTTCCAAACTCTGAGCTTCGCTCGGAGTGCGGAGAAATTCACTTCACGATACCGGGCCCCTCCCCAATTCCCCCACCCACCCCGCCGCCGTTGCTTCCCGCACGCGAAGCTAACGGCAGCGCAGTGGTGAGGCGGAACAGGGCAGATTCCCCGAGTGGTTCTCCGCACCCCGAGGCGAGCTCCGGGTTTGGTTTATTCAATGAACATCCATTTGGATTTGCGATGAACTTTTGTAAAATTCGTCCTCAAACTGAGGTCTGGTGGTCCTTTCCCTCTTCTCTTCCCATTCGCGGGGCACCTTCTTCTATCCGTTGTCCGGCGCAGCTATCCGTTGGACATCCCCCTCTGCTCTTCTCATCTGCGGGCATTGCGGTCTCTTCGGGAATATTCTTTCTTCCAGATGAGGGCAGCACCCCTTCGAAACAAGCATTTGAACCTGCGATAAACATGTACAAATCCGCCTCGTAAACTGAGGTCTGGAAGTAGAATTCGTTTTTTTGCCGCAAAAGAGCGGGCGGCAAAAATGGTGTTCTCTATGCAACCTGTGCCAACCGGATAGGCAAAGAACATTCCAGCCCTGTACCCCCTCCCTCACAAGGTGTCCAAGGGACTCACCACCCCCAGCGGACCCTTGTTCAGCACATGCGTATAAATCATCGTGGTCTTCACATCCGAATGCCCCAACAGCTCCTGCACCGTGCGGATGTCCTGCCCCGCCTCCAGCAGATGCGTCGCGAAACAATGCCGCAGCGTGTGCGGTGTGATGTGTGATTGAATTTGCGCAGCCCGGGCGGCATGCCGCACTGCACGCTGGATACGTTTGGGAAGAATATGATGCCGCCGGTACGCCCCGCTTCTCGGGTCTGTGGAATACCCATCCGCCGGAAACACATATTGCCATTTCCATTCATAGGGTGCCGACGGATATTTCCTGGCGAGCGCGTGCGGCAGTTCCACCTCATGCATGTTTTTCGTCCGATCCTCCTCAAAAAGCCTCCGACGCCAATCCAGATGCGCAAGCAATGGGTCCCCGATTGAATCCGGAAACGGAACCCGGCGGTCCTTGTTTCCTTTCCCTCCCCGTACCGTAATTTCTTTACGGTCCATGTTCAGATCCTGGATACGGAGCCGCAAAGCTTCTGAAACCCGCATGCCTGTTCCGTACATGAGTTTTGATATGATCGCCTCCACTCCGTCCATCCTGCTCAGAAGATTTCCCACCTCATCACGACTGCATACCACGGGAAGATGTTTCCCTTTCCGGGCCCGGGTAAACGCACTGAAATCCCCCACATCTTTTTGATCACGTTTCGATAAAGGAAAACGATTGAATTCAAAGCCTGATTTTGCGTGGAGGCCGCGACCTGTTTTTTCATCGCCAAAAATCCGAGATAGGCTTCGATTTCAGAGGCCCCCATTTTACTGGGCCGACGACCCTGATGATACTGAAGGAATTCCCGAATCCAATGCCAATAAGTTTTTTCGGTTGACCGGGCATAGTTTTCAACCCGAATGGCGGTTAAATATGCGGTTTGAAGTGCTGACCAATCCAGGCGTCCCGTCGAGGATGAGGAACTGTGAATTTGCCGATGTATCGCATCCGCAACCTTGCCTTTTGTCGGACGGGATGCGGGATGTCCATGCGCTTGCGCACGTTTTCGTTTGACCAAAGGAATCCCCCTGAATTTTTCGCAGTAGAGGATCAACGCCTCCCTGGCTTGAAGCCGTTGGGTGGCTGAATCCGATTTCTCCGGACCCAGCTCATTCAAAAAGGCCGCAATCTCTTTCGCTCCCAACGATCGCCGGGCCCTTCCGGGGTTTTTGGCGAAAAATGACCTTACCCAATTCGCGTACAACTGGAAAAAATCACGATGAACCCCTGCCTCATGAAGCACATCGAAATACCCTTCCGGCCGCTGGGGATTCGGGTTGTAAGCAGAAACTGAAATTAACCTTTTTTGTGTTTGCTGTCGCATATCATTCCTCCATTCGTTAAGGAAGCTATACGACTGTATACTGTAAAAGTAAAGGGTTTTTTTGAAAAATGTGTCGTTTTTGTCTTTTCAATCACTCTTTGGAAGCGATAATGACATGGGTTCAATATAATGTTCGCAAAAAACAATTATGAAGACACCGCCAACGCCTTTGACTGACTCATGTATCGCTGATGATTGTGAAGAAGTAGTGGGGCTGACGCTAACATTGCGTTGTCTGTATGGCTGGGGTTGGATGCAGCAGTCTGGAAGGCAGCAGGCATCCATTGATGATGAGTCTATTGTTTCTGCAGAGATGTCAGTTGTTATAGATGGCTACGTGCGGTTCACGATGCCCCGCAGCGGCATCCACGGACATGTTCCCAATCCCCCGAATGGATACTCATTCACACGTTTTCTCGTGTTCATCATGAGCGAGGGAACAGACTACAATTTCACAACCAACGTTGCCCCGGCCTGGCGGGTCATCTTGGGTGACGGTTGCCCCGACTACGAGTCGTCCTGGTTCCCCGTGATGGACGACCCAAACGCCCTCTATGGCTATGGCACCATTGATATGCCACTATCGGCTTGACAGTGTTCACATATATGTTAACCGTTGATGCATGAAGAAGATTGTCTTTTACAAGACAGCCTCCGGAAAAACTCCGGTTCAGGAGCATTTGGATACGCTCACGGATAAACAGGTAACCAAAATCGCGTGGGTGCTGAAACTGGTTCGGGAAGTCGAACCGGTTCCGGCAACGTATCTGAAGAAGCTCGTGAACACGGATGACATATGGGAAATTCGGGTAAATGTAGGCCGGGATACGTTTCGGCTGCTTGGATTTCTCAAAGGGAAGGAATGGGTGGTTTTGACCAATTCTTTTCAGAAGAAGACGCAGAAAACACCCGCCAAAGAGATCAAATTGGCGGAACGGAGAAAAAAGGACTATCTTAACAGGAGCTGACTCATGGACGACTTGGACAAATACATCGAAAAAAGAAAACAGAAGAACCCTGACTTCGGCAAAGGCTTTGATCACGGATACGAACAATTCAAAATCGGAGCGATTCTAAAGCAGGCCCGTTTGGATGCGGGTCTTACTCAGGAACAGGTTGCGGAAAAACTGCACACGAAAAAATCAGCGATATCCCGCATCGAAAACCATGCCGAGGATATTCGTTTATCCACCTTGGAGAGCTTTGCCGAAGCCGTTGGGAAATGCCTCCGACTGGAAGTTGCTTGAGGAAGCAGTGCGAACCATTGCGTAGAGAGAACAGCGGCAAGCCGCAGTCTCTCACGCTGGACGTTGGCAGAGTAAGAATCAGAAGAATCGAACCACTGATGAACACTGATGGACACTGATCCAGCGTAGTGAGGACTACACATGGATCATGTAAATCCGAAAGAGAGGCAAGCAAATGCAAAAATCGAATTGCCAAAGCCCAGGACTCCCACTACCGAAGCGAAGCCGATAAAAAAATATCAGTGTTCATCGAATAAACCAAACTCGGAGCTCGCCTCGGGGTGCGGACAGATTCAATACCGGAATTCGCCCAGTCCACACCCCCGCCTCACCCAACTACCCATAAATATGGGAAGCGGTTTATCTCAAGCAAACCCAAAAACCACGTTTTCACATTGCGCGTCAAAGGGGATGGTAATCTGGTTGGGGATGGGCTGGGTGATGGGGAAAGGGACGGAATACCTCGGCAGCGTGAGGTGGAGGATATTCTCTTGAACTTGCAGGGGGACCGGGGGCGAATTCTGGAAGCGGGATTGTAGGCAACCGTCTTTTACCAAAATTTCTAAGTCACCGTATCCGGGGTTGGAGTAAAGGCCGGGAGTGAGTTGGGTGGTTGGGTACTTGAGTGGTTGAGTTTTTTTACTGCCCTCCGACCCCTGCCCTCTGACCTCCGACCCCTGCCCTCTGACCTCCGTCCCCTGACCTCTGACCCCCGGTTGTTCGGGGCGCAGCCATTCGGGAGAAATGTGGTGATGGATCCAGAGATCGAGAGTCTGCAGGGGGAGAACGGCGGCATGGAGGTTGGTGGCGGCGGCAAAACCGGCTTTACGTTCGGGGTAGAGAACAAGCAGGGTGGAGTAGCCGCTGCATTGACCGCTGTGCCAGACCCGGGGTTCCCCGCACACGCTGTCCACCCGCCAGCCGAGTCCGTAGTGCAACGGTCCCATGGCGGGGTGGGGACGCTGGGTGTCGATGAGGTTGTGGGGCTGCCAGCGGATATCTGCGGGGGAAAGCCTCAGGTGATGCTGTCCCCACCGGGCAAGATCGGGAACCGAGGCAATCAGTTCGCTGGCGGGGGCGATGAGATGATCTTTCTTTGCGTAGAAGGGCGGACGTTGTCGAATCCCATCCGCGCAGCGTTCGTAGGGAACGGGAGCGGAAGCCGCCCAGTTTTCGTCCAAAAAATCCGTGGACTCCAGATGCAGCGGGTCGGATATCACCTGTTGCAATCGGTTTTCCCAGGACTGGCCGCTGACGGATTCGATCCATTGACCCAGCACCGCGTAGAGGAGATTGGAGTAGCGGTGTCGTCCCCGAAAGGAAGCGGTGCCGGGGAGATGGGGAAGACGTTCACGGATAAAATCGGCGCGGGGAAGATCTCCGTAGACCCAGGCCCAGGTGTGTGGGGGGAGTCCGGAGAAGTGACAAAGCGCGTCGCGGGGGGTGAGGCGGGTGGTGGCGTCGGGGTCGGCCAGCGCGAAGTCGGGGAGAATCTCCCGGATGGGGCGGTCCAACAAGTGCTCCTCCGCAAGTTCCAGAACCAAGTCGGCTGTGAAGGTTTTGGTGACGGAGGCAATAGGAAAGCGGGTGGATGCCTCCGCCTCGCCGAGCGCCAGGGTGTCGAAGGTATCTGCGGAAAAGGTGCTCATCACCAGTCCGGGTAGGTGATGCGAGATGCGGAAGTATTCAAATTGATCGGGTAAGGGGTACATTCGGGTACGATGATTAGCAATTTCGTTTCGTTTATTCACGATAAATCCTTAGACTTCCCCTTCCTGCTTGCGCTTTGGGTTTGAGCTGTTAGGGTGATTCCATGAACCAATACCAACAACTCCCGGAAATCGATTTTGACGCTATTAAGAAAGGGGTAAGCTATTTCCTCATCGGGGTGGTGCTGCTGCTCATTTTCGGCGGCTTCCGTTCCATGGTGTTCAGCGTGGAACCGGAGGGGCGGGCGGTGATTCGCCGCTTCGGCAAAGTGGTGGATATCAACGATCCCGGCCTGCATTTTAAATTACCCCTGGGCATCGACACCGCCACCTTTGTTCCCACCGAACGGGTGCTGAAACAAGAGTTCGGATTCCGCACCACGGTTGCCGCCCAGCGCTCGCAGTACGCGAAAACCCCGCAGATGCAGGACGAGTCGCTGATGTTGAGCGGCGACCTCAATGTGATCGATGTCGAATGGGTGGTGCAGTACAAAATAAACGATCCGGTCAAATACCTGTTCGCGGTTCGCGATCCCACCGATACCATTCGGGATGTGTCGGAGTCGGTGATGCGCCGCATCGTCGGCAATAAACTGGGTTCGGAAGTGCTGACGGTGGGGCGGATGGCGATTGCGGATGAAACGTTGCAGGACATGCGTGAAATTTTGGCTATTTACGACATGGGGGTGAATGTCGAGCGGATTGAATTGCAGGACGTGACCCCTCCGGAAAAAGTGAAACCCGCTTTCAACGAAGTCAACGAGGCCCGACAACAACGCGAGCGCCTGGTGAACGAGGCCGAGAAAAACCGAAACCAGATTATTCCCCGGGCCCGCGGGGAGGCCGATCAGATTATCGCGGAGGCGGAGGCCTACCGCTTCGAGCGCACCAACGCCGCCAAGGGGGAGGCCTCGCGATTCACCTCGCTGCTCTCCGCCTACGCGGAATCGCCCGACGTGACCGGACGCCGCCTGTATCTGGAAATGATTGACGAGGTTCTGCCCAAACTGGGCCGGGTGGTCGTGATGGAGGAGGGCGGGAACGCCCCTCTACCCTTATTGGATATTGGACGGAAAACGGCTGCAGGAGATATACGATGAATAAAAACCTACTAAAATCCGCTGGAGGCACCCTGTTTCTGGTCATCCTGATTGGCGGGGCCTTTGTACTTAAATCCTCGGTCTATTTCGTGGACCAGGGGGAGCAGGCACTGGTTCTGCAATTCGGGCGTCCCATTGGAGACGCGATCACAGAGCCGGGCATCCACTTCAAAACCCCCTTCATTCAAGAAGTCAGACGCTACGACAAACGTCTGTTGTCCTGGGACGGAGATCCGAATCAGATTCCGACCCGGGGACGTGAATTTATTTCCATCGATACCACCGCCCGCTGGCGGATTGTGGATCCACTCCGCTTCCTGATGAGTGTGCGCGACGAAAATGGGGCCCAGGCCCGCCTCGATGATATCATCGACTCTTCCGTACGTGATAATATTTCCAGCACTGAACTTACGGAGATTGTGCGTTCCAAGGATTGGAGTGTCAGCGAAGAGGATTTGCAACAGGCGGATGTGGTGCAGCCTGAAGATGAGAGTGCCGCCTTGACTGAAGAAATTAAAATTGGGCGCAACACCCTTACCGGCAAAATTCTGGAGGAAGCCAGCCGGGGCCTGCCCGAGCAATACGGCATCGAATTGGTGGACGTGCGTATCAAACGGCTGAATTACATTCCCTCCGTACGCGAACAGGTATTTCAACGCATGATTTCCGAACGCCAGCGCATCGCGGCGCAATTCCAATCCGAAGGACAGGGCGAAGCCTCGCGCATCACCGGGGACACCTCGCGTCAACTGGCGAATATCCGCTCCGAGGCCCGTCGCAGAGCGGAAGTAATCCGTGGCGAAGCGGATGCCGAGGCCACCCGTATCTACAATGACGCCTACGCCGAGGGACCCGAGTT
The DNA here is from genome assembly GCA_018401235.1 of Kiritimatiellia bacterium. Lineage (GTDB taxonomy): Bacteria > Verrucomicrobiota > Kiritimatiellia > SS1-B-03-39 > UBA6053 > UBA6053. Next base: position 9,059 of record JAGYLC010000003.1, on the reverse strand, counting down.
TTATGCACTGTTGCGTACCCTGGAAAGCTATGCCCGGACGCTTGGCAAACAGACCGAACTAATCATCAGCTCCGATTCCGAGTACTTCCGGGTCCTGCGCAATATGGCACCGTGAGCAGGAAATAGTCATTAGTCATTAGTCAATGGTCAATAGTACCCCGGAGGGCGGAATTTAGTGTTTCCGGAAGAGGGAGCAATAGCATGAAATCAAACATAGCACGGGTTCCCCGTTCTGTACACCCTTAGTAATATGAGACGGTCACTTGTGTGGGGCAGGCATTCCTGCCTGTCGGTCTGGCAGGCTCCCTGGATCTGGCATTAGGAACTTAAGAGTTTCACAGGTTTAAAGATCTACCCCCTCCATCGGATACACCACCACATCGAGCCGTTTGGAAAAGAGTGCGGAGGGATGCCTTTCTCCGGTTGGGAAATTTTGAAGCAGTGTGTTTTCATGGATATCCACTTCCGCATGCTGTAAGGGCCAGGAGGCGTGGTGAATGTTACCACGAAGTAGCCGACCTTTGCGATCTGCCGTGTACAGGCAATAGCGGGCGGTAGCCCAGTGTTCGAACGAGCCCTCCGCCGGCTCCACCGCCTTCCCAGCCCGATAGTCAGCTTCGAAATGTAGCTTCTTCCGGCGATGATGATACTGAATATCGCCCCCGTTTCGTTCCACCCGCACCTCTGCCTTGAAATAGGGCAGATTAAAAAATGTTCTGTCCGTCCATACTGCCAGGGCACCTGGGACGTCCAAACTGAAAAACCAGACTCCGGGTTTGCCATTTACCGTCACATAGGTCCGCAGATTAATCTCCGGAAAATCACAGAGGCTTGGAGGTGCCGGGAAACCCCGCAAGGTCACTCCCTGCATGTCAAGCGGTACGACTCCCAGCCAGGCTTTGCCATCGTGCAGATCCACTTCAAGTCCGGGAGGCAGTGCTTGCCGCACAAACTCAGCGTCGACCTCCCAATGCAGGAAAAGCAAATAATGAATTCCGCGCCTTCGCGGAAGCACTGGCCGCGGAAGTGGAGAGTACGTACTGGGAGTATGTGCTTGCCCACCGGGAAATCGTAATTGTGGAAGCCGCCGCCGACCTCGCCCTGCGTCAGCGCGAGGCTATGCGGGACCGTATCCGCCTCGCGCCCTAATCCTGCCGATCTGACTGACCATTGACCAGTGACTACTGACTGCTGACTACTCAAAAATCGGAGAGAGCGAATTTTGATCTCCTGATTCAAATGCATGATATACAGATAAAAAAACAGAAATATACCCGAACTGAAGAACAGGAAAAACTGAAGCCATTCCACAAAGGTGTCTTCCTGAATCAGCCATTGGATGGAAGCGGGTGTAGACAAAATTTGCACAAACCTTCCGGGACTGATGCTGGCTGCTACCGCGAACGCGGAATGAAATCAGCACTCCTTACGCTCCGCGCGCTCGTATTCGCGCAGGGCCAGGTCCGACTTCCCGTCCTGTTCGTAGGTCAGCCCCAAATTAATGCGTTCGGCGGGGCTCCAGACCTCAGTTTGAAGGGCAAAATAGCGGATGGGCATCGCAGATTCAAATGCTCTTCTTAAACCAGCAAGTGTCCGCGAAGTCCGTGCCGTCCGCGGTTGTTTTTATTTGCTTCGGATTTTGTCAACCACGGACGGCGCGGACCCCACGGACCCATGCAGAAGGATGTTAGGCAAGTCACTTCACTTTGGATCCGTTCCTGCATTTGTATCTGCGAGTGAAAATGCGGATTTCATCTCTTAAACTGAGGTCTGGGGGTCCTTTCCCTCTTCTCTTCCCATATGGTAGAAAGGGCAAAACCGGGACGGCGGCATGATCCTCTGTTGGAACATCAGTACCACCCTCCCTTGCACCGAGTGCGTAGCCCTACTACAGAAGTCCGTCCAGCGCGTCGGAAATCCCTTTGAGCACCAAGGCGAAATCCTCTTCACACCCGGCGGCGAAGCGGAACAAGGTTTTAGACAGGTTGCACTCCTTCAAATACGCATCGCTTTTATCGTAGTACGCCAACAATACATAGGGGCAGAAAAGGGTCTGGTTACTCCCCAGCGAGGGCGCATTGAATACTCCCGGCAGGGGCGCGTCGAAGAAACGGCCTACTTTGTCGAGAGAGGGATTTTTGCATTCGCAACTCACCACGCTCGCCAGCCCTTTGAGCCACTCGGGTCGACCCTGATTGCCATGATAGACGGTTTCGACAGCTGGGTGACTCCGCAGCAGCGCCGCCAGCGCTTCGCCATTACGGTTAAAACGCTCCAAACGTTCGGGATACGTCGAGAGACCCTCCCGGAGAGCCGGAAATTCCAGGGGGGACAGTCGATTAAGTTCACGCTGCTGGCGGATGTCCAGTTGTTCCGCCCACTCGGACTGGTTGGTCAGCACAATCCCTCCCCCGTGGGTGTTGCTGCCGCTGAGATATTTGCTGGTGCTGTGAATCACCAGAGTGGCACCCAGATCGAGTGGGGTGGCATTCAGTGGGCCCGCCATGGTACTGTCCACCAACAAGGGTTTGCCGGCTTCGGCACAAATCCGCGCGATTTCGGGCAGATCCGGTATTTCGATCAGGGGATTGGTGATGGTTTCCACCAGCACCCCGGCGACCTCGGGATGTCCGATGCGTTGTTGCAGGCCCCGCAGGTCGTGGGTGTCCAGAAAATCGGTTTTCACCTCCCGGCCGGCCCAGGCCTGTTCCTCCAGCAACAGGTGCGTATCTCGGTACACATTTCCCAGCACCAGCATCCGGGGACATTCGGAGCGCAACACCAGATCCAGAACCGCGGTCACCGCTCCCATGCCGGAGGCATAAAACAAGCAATGATCCGCATGTTCCATTTCGCAAAGTGTGGCCGCACATTCCCTTTCCAGTTCCGCAGTCCCCTCTCCCATCGCCTCCTCTCCCAGCATCGCCGTGACTGTCCGCGCGGACAGCGAGCCGCCCCGCCGGCGATTGCGCTCGTGCAGTTCCTCCGCCAGTTCCGGATCTCTAACCAGTGCTGCCCCGGCGGTTAGGCTATCCAGAGTCAGGTGCAACAGGTGACAATCCACCTCCTCAAGTGTCTTCGGCAATTCCGAATGTGACTGCGTGTGTAGGGTATGCCCCTCAATCGAACACAGTTCACACCATTCCTTTTGCGCCAGTGGACCCGACCCAAACAGCACCGCGGTATATCCCGGATAGGCTGCCTCCAAGCGACGTTTAAACAGGCGTACCTGGGGCGGATGGACCAGACGATAGTATCCCCGGGTCAATTCCCGGCGGTGCTCCTGCCAATCCAGCACCTCACCGAAATCCTTCACCGCGGCTGTAATCCCGTAGGGTCCCGTCACGCTGACACTATGAATCCATTCCCGTTCGGGTATAGCGTCATCAACGATCGGAAGTTTCCCTGCAAATGGAGTTGTTTCGGACATACAGGGATCATCTATAGAAAACTCCCGACAAACAAAAGGCAAAATTGATCCCTCTCGCCATCCAAGGAATCGCATCGATCAGGAATTAAAGAGAAATGAGCTTTAACCCCCCGCCATTTCCTTTAAAGAATTTGCGCATGACCTCCCTTCGCCTACCCGCCGAATATGAACCCCAACGCGCCATCTGGCTGTCCTGGCCGGGGAATCCCGTTACTTGGCCGGACATCCGCGCAACCGCCGAGGCCGCCTACGCACATTTTGTAGCGGCCATCACCCGCTTTCAACCCGTTGAATTGATTTGTCAGGCCGCCTGGGAATCCACCGCCCGCCTGCGATTGCGGGAGGCCCGAGCCGACTTTCAAGTGATCCGTTTTCATGACTGGCCCACCAATGACGCCTGGTGCCGCGATCACGGCCCCTTGTTTGTTTATAATGCAACAGGTGATTTTTTAGATCTACCCTATAAAGCAACAGGTGATTTGGAGATGGTCGACTTTTGTTTTACCGCCTGGGGAGGCAAATTTCCGTATGACAAGGATGACGAGATTCCCCGGCGGATTTCCGAGGCTCGGAACCTGACCCGTCACCGGCTTCCGACAGTCGGAGAAGGCGGGGCGATCGAGGTAAACAGCCGGGGGCGGATGGTGACTACAGAATCGGTGTGGCTGAACCCGAATCGTAATCCGGGATTGACTAAACAGCGAGCGGAGGCGGTTTTCGCCCGCTATCTGGGGGTGACCGAGACGCTGTGGTTGAAACAGGGATTGATCGGGGATGATACGGATGGGCACATCGACACCTTGAGCCGCTTTGTGAATGACGAAACCGTGGTCACCATCCTTTGCGGGGAATCGGACACTAATTATGGAGTATTACGGGAGAACCGGGAGCAATTGCAGGAACGTCTGGAGGTGGTGTGCCTGCCGCATCCGGAACCGATTCGTCCGGAGGGCTGGCGGGAGGAAGTACTCCCGGCGAGTTATGCGAATTTTCTGATTCTGAACGAAGCGGTGCTGGTCCCGACCTACCATCAACCCAAAACGGATGCCGAGGCGGTGGGAATTCTGGCGGAGCTGTTTCCGGGCAGGCAAGTCCTGGGAATCCCCTGTAAAGATCTCATTCTGGAGGGCGGGGCTCTGCACTGCCTGAGTATGCAGGAACCGCTTTAAAGCGGAACTGTGAGATAGCCATTCCTGGCTGTCGGGCTGTGAGGATCCCTGTCTCTGGAAACGCGCTGGCTGCTTCGTCTACATATTCCATTCCGGTGACTATTGGTAAAAAACTGCTGATTGACAAGAGTCTAGTGCCGCAAAAATCAGTTGGCTTTCAATGCCTCGGTAATATTTCGATTGAATCCAGTCTTGATGTTTTCCCATAAATTACGGAAAAAGTACATACCTACAGGAGAATCTATTGGCATCCAAACCTTCATCAACTCAACCTAAAATTACCGACGTGCTTGGCGTGGACTTTGGTTCCACCAGCACAAAACTTGTGCGCATCCGCACATTGGCTGGAAAAATAAGCCTGGTGGATGCGGATGTGATGCCTGCGTTTGAGTTGGAGGGTGAATCCGCCAGTTCCAAACTCAACATTCCCAAAAAATTGAGTGCGCCCTATGTCGCGGCCGCCTTAACCGGACAAGAGTCTCATGTTCGCTTCATGTTCATCTCCAGCAAACTGAATGATGGCAGGGCGATCCAACAACGGGTGGCCAAATCGCTTAGTCTGAGTCGTGAGTACCGGGTGGGGTACACCATCGTGGAAAAGGCAAAGATGAACTTGATCACAAAGTACTCGCGGCGGGAATTCCGACTCAGGAAGTACAAACAGTTCGCAACTTGTTTGCCTCCAACCATCCGAGTCTGGTATCAATGGAGATCGCCGGCCTGTCGGCCCTGAACAGTTTCAGTCATACCCCGGCGGTACAAGAGGCGGAAGGAATCGTATGTTATTTGGAAGCGGGGGCCTCCTCCCTGTTTATCAGCTTTTTTCTGGATGGAGAGCTGCGTCTGGTCCGTAAATTCGATCATGGCTCCGCGTATATTCACGGCGGATTCAGGATGTATTGAACATCAACGAGGACGATGCGCTCACGGTATTGTTTGAAGATGGAAATCCGCTGCTGGACCAAGCGCTGGATCCCATCAGCACCATGACCCAGGAAATTTCGATCTCTTGCAAATTCGTGGAGCGAAACGAAAACAGTCGGATTCAGCATGTCTACGCTTCCGGGGGATTGAGTTATTCCCCCTACTGGACCTTTACTCTGGCCGAAATCATGGGGGTGGACGTGGAGGTATGGAATCAACAAAAGGTACGTCTGGAAAAAGGCGTGCAAACCTTGGAGGGGTGGTCCGGTTCCCGTCATGAGTGGGCGGATATTTTGCAATATGTGGTGGATCAGACACCCGAATCTCTGGAAACCATCCAATTCACCCGTGTCCATTTCGATGAGCAGATGCGGAGGCTCCGGAATCAAAATCCCGGTGATAAGCCGGTTAATTTTCACCCGGTATCGAGGGAGGTCACTCTCTCTCTACGAGGAGTCATCCGCTCGGATCGCCCTGAGCGATATTTGGGACAGTATCAACGTAACCTGTTGACTGGGAATATGGAGAAAAGCTCTGTTTCATTCTCGGAACTGAACAAGGAACAAAAACAACTGCTGATACTGGCGGTGGGTGGAACGTTTACCCTGCTGATGGTGTTGTCGAATTTACTGATAGCGCCGGCGAAGGCCGCCGCGGAGGCGGGAAGAAAAAATGTGGCGGAATTTGAACTAAAAGTGAGTCGCGGGGAACGCATGCTCAGAAGGCATGTCCTGATTCAAAAGGAAACCGAGAAACTGTCATCCACCGTGATGCGGATCTATCGGGAGCACCTGCCCCCGGAAGTCAGTCGGTACATTTGGGCGCTGGAACAAATTTCCCAGCTCGGTGAAGATTTGGGTTTACAACTCACGGTTCAGGAGCATCCCGGTGCCCGGTATATCCCGATTCGCGATAAAGGCAAACTGGATGTGAACAGCATTCCTATGTGGATCCCCTATTCGGTGGATGTGAACCTGAATACCAGTTTTGAGAATTTGAAAAAATTTCTCACACTCTTGCATGAGTGCTACCCCTATTGCTCGGTAGGAAAACTGGAAATTCCGGCTGCGCCTATGAATCCAGAGAACCACAACATTGCATTGTTGCTGGAGTGGCCGATTTTACGTTTGGAAGAAGATTTGGCCTGGGTGAGAAGCCACGTGGAAGAGGAGATGGGGCTATGAAACGTTTTTTAATGGTCGCTTGGTTAATGGGAATGGGCATTTCCGCTTTGGCGGAGTCTACCCCGGAGATGCGAGATCCATTCTGGCCCATCGACTATGATACCGCAAAAGCCGCAACCCGGGATAGCCAGTCGCCCTCTGAGTCAACCGAACCCGCCCCTGTTGTATCCAAACCGGAAGCTCCCCCCCTGACAGAAAATGAACTCCGTCAGTTGGCGCTGGATGAATCCGAGCGTATCCGGCAGACCTTGAGGCGCGAACATTATTATTCCGGAAGGACTGGACGAACTGGTGAGCGGAAACCTAAATGATGTCTACTGGCGGGAAGCCCTGGACGTGATTCTGGGCGACAAGGGATACACGTTGGTAGAACGCAACATCACGGTGGCAATTATACCTGAACTTAGTTCCATTTTTGGAAAAAGAAGCCAGAGAGGCGGGAGTCGTGCTTGAGAAATAAGTTCCCTTCCCTATAAAAGGGAAATGACCAAACACACCGACAAACCCTCATCCGCATGGATTTCCCATGTGTTGCCCTTTGTAGCCTGGATCTTTTTCATGCAGGTGATGGGGGATCCGGCGGGCTGGAAATATGCCGTACGATCAGGCATATGCCTGATCGTATTCCTGGCTTTGAAGCCGTGGAAGTGGTCCTACCCACCCTTCCAATGGAAAAATCTGCTATCGGCGACCCTGATCGGAATTTTCGTCTTTCTGTTCTGGGTGGCGCCGCAAACGGATTTTGCCGCCCGCTTCGAGGGCTTTCATCGGGGCTACCTCACAGTGGGTATCCAGATGCCCTGGTCGCTGTCTTCTCCCCTGGTGCAAGTTCGCTACGCTCCTGATACCGATGGCTGGTTCTTTGCCCTTACCCGCCTCGCGGGTTCCGCGTTGGTTATTTCGTTTATCGAGGAATTTTTCTGGCGGGGCTGGATGACCCGTTGGGTCGAAAAAGAGAACTTCCTCAAAGTGGACCCGGGGGCAGTTTCAACCAAAAGCATCTGGATCGCATCCCTGCTGTTCGCGAGCATTCATGATCAATGGATTGCCGGCCTGCTCTGCGGTCTGGTCTATGGATTTTATTATAAGAAGACCCGGGATATCTGGGCCGTGGGATACGCTCATGCCATTACCAACGGACTGCTGGGAGCCTATGTGCTCTGGAGTGGTAAATTCGAATTCTGGGCCTGAAGAATCAGGGCCACTCGTGTTTGGGATATCGGCCTTTCAATTCTTTGCGTACCATCGGATACCCGGTTTCCCAAAAGCGTTGCAAATCCTCGGTCAACGCGGCTGGACGCCCGTTAGGTGCCAGCAACTCGACTTTGCAGGAAACGTGCCCCCCCGCCACCTTCGGTGATTCTGTCATCCCCAAAAAATCCTGAAGTTTGGAGGAGACGACGGGCGGCGTTTCCTCTTCATAGCGAACCCGGGCCTGACGGCCGTTGGGAAGTCGAATGCGGGTGGGACAATGCTCCTGTACCAGCTCCCGCTGCATCGGGGAGAGCCATGCTTCGATCTGCGTCCGCACATTCAGCGTTTTGACATCCTTTCTCGTTCGACACCCGGACAACATATGCTCCAGCAGGGTACGCCGATCCGCTTTTGTGATAGGTGGCAATTCCCAATCCGGTCTCCAGGCGGACAGGCAATTCAGTCGGGTAATCCAGGCATCCACACCCGCATCCCAACCCGTGAGCGGTACGAATCCAGCATCCACGGCTTCCATTAACAGTCGTCCCGCATCGTCATCGCCCACTTCATGACTGCGCTTATTTTCGAAAATGAGTTCCCCGAATTGGGTGCGGGTTTCGGAAATCACTCGTTTGGCCTGTTGGTCGTAGACCACCCGTTGGGTGGGCGCGAAACTGTCCGGCCACAATTCATTCAGCCACTCCATTTCCACTCGGGTGACTCCGGTCAAAAAAGGCGTCTTTGCGCGCTCGGGATCCCGGATTTCCGCAGCGACCATCAACCCCGCATCTCCGCAAATGCTCTCTTTACCGATTTCGGCCACCCGGCCATCCACTAGGTCACATCGGCGGGTATCCGTCCTGCGCAGAGCCAAATGATCCGCAAACGCTACCGCCAGACATTTGCGCAGTTCGGTTGACACATCCTGGACTTTCCCCGGTGAGGTCCCGCGTTTCTGTCCTATGCGATGAAAAAGTCCCGCCGTTTGCACTGCCTCTCGGGCACTTCCCGCATGTATCCCCATTTCCTGACATTTCCGCCGATCGAAGCGCATACGTTCCGTCCATTGCAAGGCTCGCAACTGCATCAGCAAGTCCGAAGACCCGTCCCCGGCAAACAAATCGACTTGTTGTTGCCGGACGGAGGACGGAAGTTTGT
>JAGYLC010000029.1 GCA_018401235.1 Kiritimatiellia bacterium | reverse complement strand
GGGTTCAGAACGTCGTGAGACAGTTCGGTCCTTATCCGTCGTGGGCGCAGGAGAATTGAGAAGATCATTCCTCAGTACGAGAGGACCGGGAATGACGCACCTCTGGTGTTCCAGTTGTCACGCTAGTGGCATCGCTGGGTAGCTATGTGCGGAATGGATAAGCGCTGAAAGCATCTAAGCGCCAAGCCGACTTCAAGATGAGTTCTCCCTTCCCGTGCAAACGGGACTAAAGACTGGTCAAAGACGATGACCTTGATAGGTTGGGTGTGTACGCACAGCGATGTGTTTAGCTAACCAATACTAATTAGTCGTGAGGCTTAACCTCTATTTTTTCATCCCGAATCTGTCGGTAGTATACCCGTTCTATGCAATTTCATTTTTTTCCCCGCTCTGGCGGGGAGCCCCCTTTCCGGTGGCTATGGCGAGAGTGACCCACCCGTTCCCATCCCGAACACGGTAGTTAAGTCTCTCAGCGGCGATGGTACTGCAACATCATGTTGTGGGAGAGTAGCACGCTGCCGGAGCTTTTTTGTACACACCCCGAATCCGCAAGGATTCGGGGTGTTTTTTTTGTAAAATAACCGCTAATGAACGCGAATTGACGCGAATGCTTGGGTCGGGGTGGAAGGAGATCATTATCGTGGCGACACGGCGTCAGCGGGTCCATCAAGCAGAGGTGACAGAATGAAGCGCTTGCAGGCCTTGATGTCCTTCGATTTTTCGAGCTGCTGGAAAGGACAGTGCGTGTGGTGGATCTTTTGCCTGGTGCAGATGGGTGCGGGAATAGGAATTCGCTGCGATCTCTCTCCGCTGATTTAGGATAGGAAGAGTGCTTGATTGACGGGTGGGCTTTGGTAGATGACAGACCTATGAAGTATATCAGTACCCGTGGACAAACTCCGCCTATGCCTTTCACCGATGCCGCGCTTACCGGATTGGCGCCGGATGGTGGCCTGTTGGTGCCGGAGCGGCTTCCCGATCTTTCCGGAGATCTGGATCATTTGGCGAACTTGTCCTATGCTGACCTTGCGTTCGAAGTGTTTTCGCTTTTTATCTCTGATATCCCCCCGGAAGATCTGCGGGGATTGGTGGACCGGGCCTATTCGACCTTTCGTCATCCGGACACCGCTCCGTCGGTCCGTGTGCAGGACCGCTACATTTTGGAATTGTTCCATGGTCCGACCCTGGCGTTTAAGGATATGGCCATGCAGTTTTTGGCCCAGTTTTTTGAATACGAGCTGGGTCGTCGCGGGGAGGAGCTGAATATTCTGGGCAGTACCAGCGGGGATACAGGGTCCGCGGCGATTCACGGGGTGAAGGGGAAAAACGGCATCCGTATTTTTATGATGCATCCCGAGGGGCGCACCAGTCCGGTGCAGGCCCTGCAAATGACCTCGGTGCTTGATGATAATGTGTTTAATCTGGCGATAAAAGGTACGTTTGACGACTGTCAGCGCATCATGAAAACGCTGTTCGCGGATGTGCCCTTTAAGCAGCGTTTTCATTTGGGGGCGGTAAATTCGGTGAATTGGGTGCGGGTGATGGCTCAGATTGTCTATTATATCTATTCAGGATTGAAGGTTCGCAAAGAAACCGGAGCGGAGATGGTTCAGTTTTCGGTGCCCACGGGGAATTTCGGCAATATTCTGGCCGGCTATTATGCCTCGCGGATGGGATTGCCGGTGAGTCGGCTGATTTTGGCCACCAACGAAAACGACATTCTGGCCCGATTCGTGCAGACTGGAACTTACGCTGGCAGTCAGGTGTCGCACACCATTAGTCCCTCCATGGATATTCAGGTGGCGAGCAACTTTGAGCGCTTATTGCACGTTCTGCTGGACGAGGACGGGGAGCGGGTGTCGTCGGTAATGGATGAATTTTCCCGCAGTGGGGTAGTGGATTTGTCGTCACTGAAGTCGCATCCAGCCTTGGAACTGCTTCGGGCGGACCGGGCGGATACCCAAGAGACGCTGGAGGTGATCCGGAAGCTTCGAAACATCGCGAATTATGTGTTGGATCCCCACACCGCGGTTGGGGTTGCGGTGGGGGATCGTCTGCGCAACGAGGATCCGCTGATTTGCCTGGCGACTGCCCATCCGGCGAAATTCGTGGATGCGCTTATGGAGGCGGTGGGAGAGGAGCCGCATCACCCGGTTTTGGATGCTCTGGAGGGAGCGGAAACCCGCTGTGACCGATTGCCGGCGGATGTGGAGGCGGTGCGGAACTATTTGGTTGCGGCCTTGGAACCCTCAAGCCCGGTCGGCCGCGGTTGAGCACGAGGATGATACGAATCGATTTTCCGGACAGTCCGGAAAAACGTCATGGACACAGCTTTCGTCAGGAAAAGCTGAGGTTCGGCTCGTCCCCGAAAAATGAAGTCTGCATGGTGGGGGAGGATATTCTGCCGCTGCACGCGGTGATCGAACTTCAGGAGGGTCAGGGAGTCCTGCTTCCGGGAGAAGGCTATGGGACGATTCGGGTGAACGGACGTTGGGTCGAGGAGTCCTGTCTGCTGGAACCCGGGGATCGAATCGAACTTGGCGGGAAGTCCTTTGTGTATAAACTGGTTCCGTATCCGGAGCCGGTGAAGTACCGACGGGTGGCTATTCTGGAGTGGATTACTTTGGGATTACTGATAGGAGGGGGGCTGTTTCAGGTGTATTTTCTGGGGGTTCCCTCCTGGTCGTTCAGGGGGGAAGTGGATGTCCAGTTATTGCGTCCGACCCCGACCCCGTTGCCCACTCCGACTCCGCTGCCCACTCCTTTGGGCGGGGCACCCGCAGAGGTAGAACCGGTGGAGGAAGCAGCCACAACCATCCCGGAAGTACCCACACCCGAACCGGCGGCACTTCCGCTGCCTGAGCCCACCCCGACCCCGCTTCCGGCCTCCGAGGGGTTGAGCCCCGCCGATTTGACCCGTGAGGCGGCGGCGTTTATTCGTCGTGGGGATGATTTGCGGGCCGAACGCTTTCTGCAGCAGGCGGTCGCAGAGGATCCGGACTATCTTCCCGCCAAAGTGGAACTGGCGAAACTTAAGGGACGGCAATCTGTGTTTGACCAGAGTATTGCGCTGTGGAGCGAGGTCGCCGAGCAGGCGGAAGCCGGTTCGTCCGAGGCGATGGAGGCACGGGTGGAGTTGCGGCTGATGCGGCGTCGCCAGGAGTTGCTGGAACGTCCCGAGCCCCCCCCCCGGGAGATCCCCACCCCGCGCCCAATGCTCGATACGCCCGACCCCGGTTTTCCCGATCCCCCGGAGAGGGTGCGTGAGCAACCGCCGCAGGTTCAAATTGAAGGGCTTCGGATGGAGCGATACGTGGAGAGTCCGCGTTACGATGAACTGCGAATGATCCATTATCACCTGCATCACCAGGAGGGAACGCCCGCGGTGGGGGCCGGAGAAATGCGGGTGCGGGTGAGTTTCTTCGAGCAGGAGGGGGAACAGGTACTGTTGGCAAAAATACCCGAGCCGCAAATCGTGCAGCGCATCCAGGAGGGACTGTCCAGAGGACAGAAAATCGAAGAATTATCCGCCGCTTATGAAGTGCCGACAGGAGAAAAATCCGACAACCGAAGTTATTATGGAGCGGTGATTCAGGTGTTTATCGGGGACAAGGAAATTCACCGATCCGCCGATCCCGCATTTTTATTGGACTATATTCGTTAAATTTTCAGGAGACCCTTATGAGATTTTGCCCCTTCCCCGCCTTGAGACCCCCGAATGAGCTGGCATCCCAGATTGCCAGTCCCCCCTACGATGTGATTGACAGCGAGGAGGCGCGGCGATTGGCATCCGGGAATCCACGATCCTTTTTACATATCAACAAACCCGAAATCGACCTTCCGGAGTCCACCGATTTGTACAGTGACGCGGTGTATGCCAAGGCGGCGGAATCCTTTCAACACTTTCAGAGCAACGGGTGGTTGCGGCGGGAGAATACCGTTCAGTACTACCTGTATCGCCAGGAAATCGAGGGACATTCCCAATCCGGCTGGGTCGGGGTGTGCCATACGGAGGAATACGAACAGAATCTGATTAAGAAGCACGAGCGTACCCTGCAGAAGAAGGAGGACGACCGCACCCGCCACGTGGCCGCCCTGCAGGCGAATGCGGGGCCGATTTTCCTGATGGTGCGTGCGCCCGCCGAACTGAAGAGCCTGGCCGCCGAATTGGAAATCACCCCCCCGGAAGTGGATTTTACCAGTCCAGACGGGGTTCGGCACAGCGTGTGGCCGGTACCGACTGTTCATGAAGTACTGTCGATTTTTTCGAAAATTCCCTGCGCCTATGTGGCGGATGGGCACCACCGCACCGCCAGTGCGTCCAGATGTTCGAAAGAATTCGCCGCCGCTAACCCCTCGCACAGCGGACGGGAAAACTACAATTGGTTTTTATCAGTGATGTTTGCCGCAGATGACTTGATGGTATTGCCTTACAATCGATTGGTGAAAGGCCTGAACGGGAAAAGTGCGGCGGAGGTGCTGGAGGCCATTCAGGCGTCTGGATTCGCGTGTTCAGCTGTTAGGGAGGGAACGCCTGCGCAACGGACGGACATCCGCATGTTTTTGGAAGGTAACTGGTACAGCCTCCGCAAGGCGGCCCCCGCGGATGCCGATCCGGTGGCTGCGTTGGATGTCAGTATTCTCCAACAGGAGTTGTTGTCGCCCGTACTCGGAATTAAGGACCCCCGCAAGGACGGACGGATTTCCTTCAAAGGCGGCTTTGACTGCGTGGCACAGATGGAGCAGGCGGTGCGTTCCGGAAAAGCCGATGTGGCGTTTTCGCTCTATCCCACCAGCACCGAAGAAGTGATGGCGGTTGCGGACGCTGACCTCATTATGCCCCCCAAAAGCACTTGGTTTGAACCCAAACTTCGCAGTGGCCTGTTTGTTCACACCTTGGATAACGGTACCGCCGTGTCGGATGTTTTGTAGACACGAATGATTTTGAAAAAAAATAAAAATCGGACTTCCTGATATGTTGAGCTCCAGACCTCCGTTTAAAGGGTGAAACCCTTCTTTTCCGTCGCAGAAGCAAATGCGTGTCGATAGACGTGCGATGCCCTCACGGAAAGACGTTTCCATTCGTCTTTCCGAGTTTAAAAAGCCCCCGTGCCCTCGCGGCACGGGTTTACGGGATCTAGGGATAGAATTTCCAAACTCGGAGCTTGCTCGGAGAGCGGAGAAATTCACTTCACGATACCGGACCCCTCTCAACTCCCACCCACTCCTGCCGCCGTTAGCTTCCCGCACGCGGGAAGCTAACGGCGGCGGGTGGGTGGGGCGGGGGTGTGGAACGGGCGAATTCCGGTATTGAATTTCTCCGCACCCCGAGGCGAGCTCCGGGTTTGGTTTATTCAATGAACATCCATTTGGATGTGCGATGAACTTTTGTAAAATCCGTCCACAAACTGAGGTCTGGAGCTCAGGGTTTGGTTTATTCGATGAACATCCATTTGGATTTACGATGAACTTTTGTAAAATCCGCCCACAAACTGAGGTCTGGAGTTCAGCCCCTGCCTGCCCAAATGTATATTCACGCCTGTAGCATGAACCGTGGACGTAGGTCCGGGAGATCAGGTTTGGAAGAGTTCCACGCGTTGACTGAATACATTGGCGCGGAAGTGGAGTTGGGGGACATCGACGACGTGCAGGGCTTCGAGGATGGCGGCGTCGGCTTCGGGAAGGAGGTCTTCGAGGATGGAGGGCATCGAGTACAGATGTTCCAGATGGAGTTCATTTCCAGGATCTCCCGGCGACAGGGCCGCATAGAGAATTTCACATTCAATGAGTTCGTTTAGAAAGTGGGTGCCGAGGGACGCGTCCGGGACCAGACTGTCGTGCATGCCGACCAATTCGAGTATGGCGACGGAGCGGTTGATGTCTCCGAAGCGCACGGGCACGCCGAGGGAAGGTTCGCGTGAGCCCCAGCGACCCGATCCGATGAGCAGGTAGCGGGCATGTTCCGGGGTCAGACGATTAAGCCGGCCAATGGTTTTGGCCACCGCATGTTGTTTTTGTTCGGTGAGCATGGAGTAGACCTCGCCCTTGACCAGAATCACCCGGTCGATGCAACTGTAGAGCCCGACACCGATCACCGGCCCTTTCGCATCGATCCACTTCCGGCCGGGGGTCAGATCCGCGCCGAGATCTTCATCGTCATCATTTCGAATCTGGAAGGGACGGCATTGGAGAATATTGATTCGGTAGTCGTTTTTATGAAGAAAATTAACGCTGAATTCGACATCGACGGGGACCCCGTAGGCCTGCTCCAGCGCCTGTAGCATCCGACGTAAATCCTCGATCAGATCCGTTTGCCGCAGAAGGCCCTTGAACGTCAGGAGCGGATACTGTTCGCCGGGGCGGCAGGAGGTGAAGAGGTGGAGAGGGAGACCGGTTTCTTCCGCGACGATTTCATCAAAGGCCCCGGAAATCATTCGATTGTCGGTTAGATGCAGTGCATCCATTTTGCGTTGGGTGTCTTCATGGGTGGCGGAGGGTTGCAGGTCGGGCGCATTGAGGGCGATGACCCGGGTATGATCGTCTTCGTTGGGATCCACGGCGCGGGTGCCTAGTCCGAACACAAGTCGAATCACCCCGGCGGCGGGATCGATATCGCGGTGCCAGACGTAGGGATTGTAGGAGAGGCCCACTCCGGCGAGTTGCGGGTAGTAATACTCGCCGTACCGCTGGCCGGACACCCGTTGCAGCAGCAGGGCCATTTGCTCGTCGCGATTGAGCAAGCCCCGCCGTTTGCGATACCGCAGGGCCTCCTCATCCAGAGCGCTGGCATACACCTGACGAATGGCGTTGAGCAGGGCCTGCAGGCGGGCTTCCGGAGGGCCCTGATTCACGCAAAACACACTTTCATACTTTCCGGCGAAGGCGTTCCCGTAGCCGTCCTCCAGTAGAGAGCTGGAGCGGACAATAAAAGGAGCCTCGCCGAAGTACCCGAGCATATCCCGGAATTGCTGAATAGCATGTTCGGGAAAGGTGCCGTTCAGGATCCGATCCCGGGCGACGTCCAACTCTTGTAAAAACGTTTCGGGATCTTTTTGGCGTTGGCGGATCCACCATACCTGGTTTCGGATAAGAAAGGTGTAATAAATTTCCGATCCCACGTGAAAGGAGTCGTGCGCCTCCAGTTTTTCGTACAAATCCGATTCCTGTCGTCGCAGGATCCCGCGGGCGATGATCATGCCTGCGGCCTTGCCGCCGATGCGTCCACTGCCGATCAGCCGATTGCAGATCGCGAGCAGGTCCTCCAGAATCAGCATATCATGGGCCAGACTGTGCATTTGGGGGTCGTCCCCGATCAGTTCGAGTAGAATGAGTTCGAACAGGGATTCCTTTTCGGCATCGGAAACGGGTCGATTCTGGTGTTCGGCCCGCAGTAATTCCTTTGCGGTCATCACCAGCCGTTTCCAACGGTCCGGTCGCGGTTCCGCCAGCAACCCCCGCCAATCGGAACTGCGGAGGACCTCGGCAATTTCCGCACTGGACTCCACCGGACGGAATTGGTCCCCCTCCCGCATATGAATGTGGTTCAACACCTCTCCGGAACGATACTGCACTTTCAGGGGGCGTATGTACAGGTGGTCCTTGTGACTGAATACATCCAGCATGAACTGGGTGGTTTCATAGATGGGTGTCCGGGCAAAATGACTGTGCGTGTGCCGATAAATGGCAAAATAGGTCAGGCGTTGAAATTCCAAGAGTCGGGGACAGGTGAGCATGAAAAAATTGCCCAGCATGGAATCCGCTCTCCAGGTTTCGCTGAGTTCGGACAGGCAATCGAACACGCATACCGACCCTTCACCGCAGTGGGTGATCACATTATGGACTTCATTCACGAATTTCTCAAATCCCCCTGCGGGATCGGGACGGTGAATCTGGTAACATCGGTCCAATTTCAGGAGTCTGGGATGGGAGGCAAAGCGGAAATAGATCAGCCGCTTACCCGCCTGGTGGGCCGCCTCGGCATATGGAACCACAAAATCCCGGTACTCCTCCCAACTCTCCACCTGCCAGACGATGTTGTCGCCTGGCAGGACACCCTTGAGTACTTCGTCAAGTCCGGGAAGTCCAGTGGTGCAGGGGGGGGGAGGCATGGGGAAGATCGGAGATGGGAGATCGGAGTTTGGAGATAGGAGAAGGGAGAGGTCAGAAGTCGGAGGGGAGAGGTCAGGGGAAGAGGCGAATGACCAATGACTAGTGACTACGGACCTATACGATTCCCTGATCGAGCATGGCGTTGGCGACTTTGGTGAAGCCGGCGATGTTGGCACCGATGACGTAATTGCCCGCATGACCGTATTCCTCGGCGGTGTGGTAGCAATTTTCATGAATGGCGACCATGATTTCGTGCAGGCGGTTATCGACTTCGTCCCGCGGCCAGGAGATACGCATGGCATTTTGGCTCATTTCGAGACCAGAGGTGGCCACGCCGCCGGCATTCGCGGCTTTACCGGGACCATAGAGGATGCCCGCTTCGATGTAGGCATCAATTGCGTCCGGTTCACTGGGCATATTCGCGCCCTCGCTGATGAGTATACACCCATTTTTGAGCAGGGTTTTGGCATCGCCGCCACTGATTTCGTTTTGGGTGGCGCAGGGAAAGGCGCAGTCGCAGGGAATGGACCAGGGAGCCTCGCCATTGAGGTACTCGCCACCGAATTTTTCGGTGTATTCCTTGATGCGTCCGCGTTTCACATTCTTGAGTTCCTGTATCCAGGCCAATTTTTCGCGGGTAATTCCTTCCGTATCGATGATGGTCCCGCCGGAATCGGAGAGAGAAATCGGTTTGGCACCCAGATCCAACAGCTTCTCAACCGCGTATTGGGCCACATTCCCGGAGCCGGACACCAGGCAAATTTTGCCATCCAGGCTGTCCTGTTTGGTTTTCAACATTTCTTCGGCGAAATAGATGGTTCCGTAGCCGGTGGCCTCCGGGCGGATGAGGGAGCCGCCCCAATTCAGCCCCTTGCCGGTCAGCACCCCGGTAAATTCATTTCGGATTCGTTTGTATTGACCGAACATGAAGCCAATTTCGCGTCCGCCTACGCCGATATCGCCCGCAGGCACATCGTTTTCCGCGCCAATGTGGCGTTGCAGCTCGGTCATGAAACTTTGACAGAAGCGCATCACTTCCAGGTCGGATTTCCCTTTGGGGTCGAAATCGGAACCGCCTTTTCCTCCGCCCATGGGCAGGGTAGTGAGGGCGTTTTTGAAAATCTGCTCGAACCCCAGGAATTTCAGGATGCTGAGGTTCACGCTCGGGTGAAAGCGAAGTCCGCCCTTGTAGGGACCGATGGCGGAATTGAATTGCACCCGGAATCCGCGGTTGACCTGCACCCGACCTTTGTCATCCTGCCAGGGAATTCGGAACTGAATGACCCGCTCCGGTTCGGTGACCCGTTCGAGAATGGCGGCATCCTCGTAGTGGGGGTTCTTTTCCAATACCGTTTCCAGGGTTTCCAGAACTTCTTTGGCCGCTTGCAGAAATTCGCGTTCGCCTGCATTGCGGCGGGACAGATTTTCGATCACATGTTCGATATACTTCACAGAGTCTCCTTAAAATAAATGTATAAGTGGGTTTGGGATGCCCAGCCTCTATATCACTTATTGATGGCAATCAACTGGTTTTTACCTGCAATTCTTCCGCTTGGGTCAGATTTCTACTTCTCTAGAACCTCGCCGGGTTTGAAGGTCGGAAAGGGTAAATCCGTCTCCCTCCCCAAATCCGCAGTTCCCAAAATATACGAAAAAAAGTGAAAATACGTTTTGACAACGGGCGGAAACTGTGACTATTGTTCGCGCTCATTTCCAGACCCCGGTTTGTTGCACGCAGTGAATCGGGTCCGGAGAGAACAGATTTTAAATCCGATGTACCGTGAGCCTGTGATTCGTCGAGGATTCCCGGGAGGTGATGATTCTGGCAATTCCAGCCCACGTAGCTCAGTTGGTAGAGCACATCCTTGGTAAGGATGAGGTCAGCGGTTCGATCCCGCTCGTGGGCTCCATGTCCAGGTTTGGCCTCGCGTCGGATGCGGTTTTTGTTTTTTTCGGGTGAAGGAATGCATTTTCATTTATTCAACCAACCTAACCTAACTCCAACCTAGAAGGTACACACCATGGCGAAGGAAAAATTCGAACGCACAAAACCCCACGTGAACGTGGGAACCATTGGTCATGTTGACCATGGTAAAACTACGCTGACCGCTGCGATCACGCACGTTCAAGCTCTCAAAGGTCTGGCCACCGACATTGCCTACGACGAAGTTGCGAAAGCATCCGAGTCTCAGGGCCGTCGCGATGCGTCCAAGATCGTGACTATCGCAACTTCCCACGTGGAATACGAAACCGAAAACCGCCACTACGCCCACGTCGACTGTCCCGGACACGCGGATTATGTGAAAAACATGATCACCGGTGCCGCGCAGATGGACGGCGCCATTTTGGTGGTTTCTTCTGTAGACGGGCCGATGCCCCAGACCCGCGAGCACATTCTGCTTGCCCGTCAGGTGGGTGTTCCTTTTATCGTGGTATTCATGAACAAAGTGGACCTGGTCGACGACGAAGAGTTGTTAGAACTGGTTGAACTTGAAGTTCGTGAACTGCTCTCCAAGTACGAATTCCCCGGCGACGACCTGCCGGTGGTGCGCGGAGCGGCTCTGGCCGGTCTGGAAGCCACGTCGGTTGACGACGCGGGCTGCAACTCCATCACCGAATTGATGGAAGCGCTGGACACCTACATTGCCGAGCCCGAGCGTGACGTGGATCTGCCCTTTCTGATGCCGATCGAAGACGTGTTCTCCATTGAAGGACGCGGAACCGTGGTAACGGGACGTATTGAGCGCGGAATGATCAAAACCGGTGAAGACATTGAAATCGTGGGAATTCACAATACCGCGAAGACCACCGTAACCGGTGTGGAAATGTTCCGCAAAGAGCTTGGACAGGGTCAGGCCGGCGACAACGTCGGCTGCCTGCTCCGCGGCACCAAGCGTGAAGAAGTCGAGCGCGGTCAGGTTCTGGCCAAGCCCGGATCCATCACTCCGCACACCACCTTCAAGGCCGAAGTGTACGTGCTGTCCAAAGATGAAGGCGGACGTCACACTCCGTTCTTCAAAGGATACCGTCCGCAGTTCTACTTCCGTACCACGGACGTGACCGGTGACATCGAACTGCCGGAAGGCGTTGAGATGGTCATGCCCGGTGACAATGTGTCCATGGACGTTACGCTCATTCAGCCGATTGCGATGGAGCAGCACATGCGCTTCGCGATTCGTGAAGGTGGCCGTACCGTAGGTGCAGGACGCGTAACCGAAGTCATCAAGTAAGAAGACATTCGGACATCTCCGTTCCGGCGACGGGGCGGGGATGATGTTCACTTTACGCGGAGCATCCGCTCCGCACATCTTCCGACAGGTCAGTAGCTCAATTGGCAGAGCACCGGTCTCCAAAACCGGGGGTTGGGGGTTCGAGGCCCTCCTGACCTGCCAGTTTTTCAAACTGATCCCTCCTCATTCCTTTTCTAAACCCTCCTTTGAAACTTATGGAAACGAAAAACCCACTCTCCCGCATCGCGAACTTCCTCGGGGACGTTCAAGCGGAATTACTGAAGTGCAATTGGCCCACCTGGGCAGAATTGCGCCAATCCACGGTGGTGGTGGTGGTTAGTTTCCTGATCATGGGTGCATTTGTATCGGTATCCGACGCGATTCTTCGCTGGTTGGTAACGGTGCTGCTCTAACATAACTACCCAGGAGCACGAGAATCCCATGGAAAAACAATGGTTTGTCATTCAAGCATTATCCGGACACGAATTTAAAGTTCGTGAAAATATGATGCGTCGACTGGAAATTGAAGAGATGGGGGATTTGATCGAAGAAGTCCTGATCCCCACGGAAAAGGTTTCCGAAGTGAAACTGGGAAAGAAACGGGAATTAACCCGTAAATTCTATCCCGGCTACATCCTCGGCAAGCTGGCGTTGTACAATGAGGACAACAGCATCAACGAACGCACCTGGCATTTTATCCAGCAGACGCCGGGTATCATCGGCTTCATTGGTGGTGAAAAACCGGCACCTTTGCGGAAGAGTGAAGTGGATTCCATTTTGAATCAGGTGGAAGACAAGAAAGAGAAACCGACTCCGAAGATTAATTTCACCGAAGGCGAGACCATCAAGATCAACGACGGACCATTCGAGAATTTCACGGGCGACGTGGAAGAGATCGATCCGGTACGTGGAAAGTTGAAGGTTTCCGTCTCCATTTTTGGCCGGACCGCTCCCGTGGAGCTGGAATACTGGCAAGTTGAAAAAATAAGCTAATTTGGAATACCGTAATGGCAAAAAAAGTTACAGGATTGATTAAGCTGCAGATTCCCGCCGGGCAAGCAAACCCGGCGCCGCCCATCGGCCCCGCTCTGGGTGCCAAGGGTGTGAACATCATGGAATTCTGCAAAGCGTATAACGCGGCGACCCAGGATAAAGCCGGTCTCATCATCCCCGTGGAAATCACGGTGTATCAGGACCGCTCTTTCACCTTCACGCTGAAGAGCCCACCCGCGGCGGTACTGCTGAAAAAAGCGGCCGGCATTGCCAAGGGCAGTGGGGTACCCAACCGGGACAAGGTTGGAAAAGTCACCCGCGACCAGTTGGTTGCGATCGCCGAGGAAAAAAAAGAAGATCTGAATGCCGCCAGCGTTGACGCCGCGGTCCTGATGATCGCCGGTACTGCCCGCAGTATGGGCATTGAGGTAGTGTAACATGGTAAAACACGGAAAAAAATATCGTAAAGTCGTCGAGCATCTAGCCTCGGACAAACAGTTTGTATTGTCGGACGCGCTGGAATTTCTGAAAAAGAATTCCTTCACCCGTTTCGACGAAACCGCGGAAATCGCGTTCCGTCTGGGGGTAAACCCGACCAAATCCGATCAGGCGGTTCGAGGAAGCGTGACCCTACCTCACGGCACGGGTAAACATATTCGGGTGGTGGTATTTGCCAGCGGCGAAGCTGCGGAAGCGGCGACCGCCGCCGGAGCGGACGAGGTCGGATTCATGGATCTGGTCGACAAGATCAAGGGCGGATGGGTCGATTTCGATATCGCCATCGCCACTGCGGATGCCATGAGCGAAGTACGTAAACTGGGTAAGGTGCTCGGCCCCCGCGGGTTGATGCCGAATCCACGTAACGGAACCGTCACCGAAGATACCGCCACCGCAGTGAAGCAATTCAAGGCGGGCCGGGTGGAATTAAATGGATAAAGCCGGGAATGTGAACATTCCTTTCGGGCAAATTGTCCTTTCGAAGTCGATCAATTGACAGAGAATGGCAAAGCGGTGATTGCAGCCGTGATGGCCGCCAAGCCGAACGCGGTGAAAGGCATCTATGTCAAGAAATGTTCCGTCAGTAGTACCATGGGCCCTGACTGGCTCTGGAAAACCGCGAACTCAACGTCTGAGCCAAGGAAAAATTCCAATGAGACCAGAAAAAGAAGCAATGTTAAACGCGAAATCCGCGATCGCGTGGAGGAATCCGGCGGTGTTTGTGATTATGACCGATTATGGGTCCAAGGAACGTGGAGACCGCCCAGGATCTGGTGGGGTAAACTGAAAGAAGTCGACGCTGAATTCCATGTGGTGAAAAACCGCCTGTTCAAGCAGCTGGCCGAAGATGTCGGTGGATCGGAATTGAAGGACGGTATGTCCGGTCGTTCCGCCATGGTCACCGGTACTGGGTGACGTAAGCGATGTGGCCCGGGTACTGCGCGACTTCATCAAAAGCCAAAAATGTACCGGACGCTGAAGATGGGTGCCCTGAAGGGGCTTTCCTGTCGGAAGCTGATTTGAAAGATTTGGCCAACCTGCCGTCGAAAGACGAAATGCGGGCCAAACTGTTGGGAACCCTGTTGCTCCCATGTCCCAGACGGTTGGTGTTCTGCACCAGAAACTGTCCTCACTCTTGTATGTGTTAAAAAAGCGGTTGAAGCCAAAAAGCCGACGCCTGAAACACGACCCGAAACCCTAACCGTGTAATTTCAACCAACTAAGTATCCTTAAGGAGAATCTGTCATGTCTGAAGAAACAAAATTGAAGAAGCACCTCAGCTCGAAGGTAAAATGGCCGAGTTCGTGGATTGGATCGAAACCATTTCCGTGCTCGAACTGCTGTCCAAACTCGTCAAAGCCCTGGAAAAATCGTCTGGGCGTATCCGCTGCCGCTCCGGTAGCCGCGGCCGCCGCTCCTGCAGCTGGTGGTGAAGCCGCCGCCGCTGAAGAACAGACGGAGTTCGATGTGGTTCTGAATAGCCCCGGTGGTCAGAAGATCGCCGTGATTAAAGAACTGCGCACCATCACCGGTGCCGGACTGAAAGAAGCCAAAGAAATGGCCGAAACTGCCGATGTCGTGGTCAAAGCTGGCGCATCGAAAGAAGAAGCAGAAGGCATCAAAACCAAGCTGGAAGCAGCGGGTGCCGCTGTAACAGTCAAGTAAAAAACTGCTTGATTTCTCTTGTAAAGGGCATCATCCCGTTGTACGGGGTGATGACCCCTTTCTATGCCCGTGAATCCCAAAAGGATTTTACGGTCATCATTTATCCCCCGAATTCCTATTCCGCAGAGGTCTCAGCACATGGTTGAACGCACACATTACGGTCGTATTGAAGAAGTAAGCACTCCCCCCAATTTAATTGATATTCAACGGAAATCCTTTGTCGATTTCCTTCAGGCCGATATTGAGCCTGGTAAACGGGAACCCTTTGGTTTCCAGGCCGTATTTAAAGAAATTTTCCCGATTGAGAGTTACGACGGTCAGTGCACCCTGGATTTCGTAAAATACGAAATTAACCCTCCGAAAATGGATGAGGTCGAGTGCATCAAGGAGGGGGAAACCTTTGCAGCCCCCCTCTATGTGACTTTCCGCCTGAAAGATGGCGATGAAGTGCGGGAAGAAGTTATTTTCATGGGCGACATTCCGCTGATGGCCCGTCACGGCAGTTTCATCATCAATGGTGCCGAACGGGTCATCGTCAGTCAGTTGCACCGGTCTCCGGGTATCTGCTTTGAGCAGTCCACCCACGCCAACGGCAGCACGCTCTATTCCTTCCGGGTGATTCCGGATCGCGGTTCCTGGATCGAAGTGCAGTTTGACACCAATGATTTGATCTATGTGTATCTGGACCGTAAACGCCGTCGGCGTAAAGTGCTGGCTCCCACCCTGTTCCGGGCCATGGGCTACAGCACCGACGAGGAACTGTTGGGTATTTTCTACAGTTTCAAGAAGGTCAACATCGCCAAAAAGGTCAGCGAATCCAGCTTGGTGAATTTGGTGCTTAAGGACGATATTCTGGATGGGGATTCCGGAAATATCATCGCCCGCCGCTATGAGCCGATGACCCTGGACCTGGTTTCCCAGATTTCGGCCGCCGGATTCAGTTCGGTTTCCGTGATCGACATCAGTAAGGATGAAGGCATTTTCCTGAAATCGGTTGAAAAAGATCCGAGCCGGGACATGGAAGAAGCGTTGAAAGACATATACGCGAAGCTGCGTCCAGGCGATCCGCCCTCCGTGGCCAACGCGCAACAGATGCTGAAGCGTATTTATGGGGATCCCCGCCGGTATGACCTGGGCCGGGTAGGGCGCTACAAGATTCGTCAGAAATTGAATTTGACCGCCAATCCCGACTCCCGGGTTCTCGAAAAAGAGGATTTCGTGGAAGCGGTGAAATATCTGGTCGGATTGAAAATGGGCGAAGGATTCATCGACGACATCGACCACCTGGGCAGTCGCCGGGTGCGTACCGTGGGTGAATTGATGGAAGGTCAGGTCCGGGTGGGACTGGCCCGTACCGAGCGTTTGGCCCGGGAACGGATGACCATGATCGACGCCACAGTTGAAAAACTGACCCCGCAGCGTCTGATCAATCCCAAAGCGCTCTCGGCCGTGATTAAGGACTTCTTCGGACGTTCCCAGTTGTCCCAGTTCATGGATCAGACCAACCCCTTGTCCGAGCTGACCCACAAACGCCGTCTGTCGGCGCTGGGCCCGGGCGGGTTGAGTCGTGAACGCGCCGGTTTCGAAGTGCGTGACGTTCATACCTCCCACTATGGCCGCATTTGCCCGATTGAAACGCCGGAAGGCCCGAACATCGGGTTGATCAACTCGCTGTCTACCTATGCGCGGGTAAACGAGTTTGGATTCATCGAAAGTCCGTATCGTCCGGTGAAAAACGGAAAAGTGAGCAAAGAAGCTTTTTTCTTGAATGCGGATGACGAAGAACGCTTTGTAATCGCCCAGGCCAATGCGCCGTTGAACCAGGATGGTTCCTTTGTAAATCCCACCGTTTCGGTGCGGCGTGCGGGCGAGTTTGAACTGGTTCCCGCCGATGAAGTGACCCACATGGACGTGTCGCCCCTGCAAATGGTGTCGGTTGCGGCCTCGTTGATTCCCTTTTTGGAGCATGACGACGCGAACCGGGCCTTGATGGGTGCGAACATGATGCGTCAGGCCGTACCCTTGCTCATCACCGAGCGTCCCTACGTGGGCACCGGGGTGGAAGCGCGGGTGGCCCGCGACTCCGGAGTGGTGGAGATGGCCGCGAAAGCCGGTACGGTTGCCCGGGTGACCGCAGACGGAATCATCGTGAGCCGGGATGGCAAGGTTCCCGGGCGCAAGACCCCCGAGGATCAATTCGAGCGTTACGAACTGCGTAAATTTATGCGTACAAACGCCGGCACCTGCTCAAACCAGAAGCCGATCGTAGAGGTGGGTCAGAAAGTAAAAGTCGGCGAAGTAATTGCCGATGGAGCGGCCACGGACCAGGGCGATCTGGCGATTGGACGCAACGTGCTGGTGGCCTTCATGCCGTGGTGCGGATATAACTTCGAGGATGCGATTCTCCTGAACGAGCGCATGGTCAAGGACGACGTCTACACTTCTCTGCACATTGAAGAATTTGAGTGTGATGCCCGCGACACCAAGCTGGGTCCGGAAGAAATCACCCGCGATATTCCCAATGTTGGGGAAGATGCCCTGAAAAATCTGGATCACGACGGTATCATCCGGGTGGGTGCGGAAGTGAAAGCCGGTGACATCCTGGTGGGCAAAATCACTCCCAAGAGCGAAACGGAACTGGCTCCGGAAGAGCGCCTGCTGCGCGCCATTTTCGGTGAGAAAGCCGCGGATGTACGCGACACCTCTCTGACCATGCCCTCCGGAGCGGGCGGCATTGTGATGGATGTGAAAATCGCCTCCCGCAACTCCAATAAGAAGAGCAAATTGACTCCCAGTGAAAAGCGCCGTCAGGCTAAGGCGATTCATGAAGACCATAAGAACAAGTCTTCGGGAATCACCGAGTCCCTGACCGAAGCCTTGAGCAACATTTTGTTGGGCGAAAAAATTCCGTTGGACGTGATCAACTCCAAAACAGATGAAATCATTATTCCGGCCAACCGCAAGATCACCAAAACGCTGCTGCGTAAATTGGCGGCGGCTCACAAAAGTATCGAAATCGACCCCAGTCCGATCCAGATCAAGATTGAAGGCATCATCTCCGATTTCAACAGCAAGTTTGAAGAGCTCGAAGAGGAATACGACCGCAACATGGATCGCCTCGAAAGCGGTGACGAAGTGGATGCGGGCGTGGTCAAGCGGGTCAAAGTATACGTCACCAGCAAGAAAAAATTGTCGGTGGGGGATAAGATGGCCGGTCGACATGGGAATAAAGGGGTGATCGCCAAAATCGTGCCCCAGGAAGATATGCCGTTCCTTCCGGATGGAACTCCGGTGGACATCGTGTTGAATCCGCTTGGGGTACCCAGCCGTATGAATGTGGGACAGGTATTGGAAACCCATTTGGGCTGGGCCTGTCATAAGCTGGGAATGCACGCGGCTACGCCGGTATTCGACGGGATCAAGGAAGAGGACATCTGGAAACTCATGGACGATGCCGGTCTGCCCAATACGGGCAAAACGGATCTGTTCGATGGCCGTTCCGGAGATAAATTCGACCAGAAAGTGGTGGTAGGGATGATTTATATGCTCAAACTGCATCACTTGGTCAGCGAAAAGATCCATGCCCGTGCGGTTGGACCCTACTCGCTGGTGACCCAGCAGCCGCTCGGCGGTAAAGCGCAATACGGCGGTCAACGCTTCGGGGAAATGGAGGTATGGGCACTGGAGGCCTATGGTGCCGCCTATTCCCTGCAGGAAGTTTTGACCGTGAAAAGCGATGACCTAGTTGGTCGTACTCAAATTTACGAGGCGATCGTCAAAGGTACGAATTCACTGGAGTCCGGAATTCCGGAATCCTTCAACGTGCTCATGAAAGAAATGATGGCGTTGGGACTGGATATTCGCGTCGAACACGAACTGGAAGCCTGAATCTGAAACCCCCTCTCCGGGGGCGACGATCTCCCGGAGAACCAATTTACACACTACACCTTTGCAAACGGAGAACCCTATATGGTAGAAAATTTAGAACACGACATCATCCCTAATCTTAGCTCGGATGAAGGGATCGATTATGCAACCATCTCCATCGCGTCTCCGGAAACCATTCGATCCTGGGCCTACCGCAATGGCGAATACCAGGAAATCAAAAATCCTGAAACCATCAACTACCGTACCTTCAAACCGGAAAAAGGCGGATTGTTTTGCGAACGGATTTTTGGTCCCACGAAAGACTGGGAATGCGCCTGCGGAAAATACAAGCGCATCAAGCACAAAGATGTGATCTGTGACCGTTGCGGGGTGGAAGTCACTCTGTCGCGGGTACGGCGTGACCGCATGGGATTAATTGAACTGGCAGTGCCGGTTTCCCATATTTGGTTTTTCAAATGCACCCCGACCCGTCTGGGTATGGTGTTGGACATGACCGCGCGTGCGCTGGAGCGGGTGCTGTATTACGAAGATTATATTGTGGTCGATCCCGGCGATACCCCGCTGGAGGAAAAACAATTGCTCAGCGAGCATGAAATGCGCGACGCCGAAGACAAATACGGCGAAGGCGCTTTTGTTGCGAAAATGGGTGCGGAAGGGGTGCGGGACCTCATCCAGAAAATCGATATTGCCCAGGAAATTGAAGATATTCAGGAAGGAATCGAAAATACCGGTTCCAAACAGATTCTTAAGAAGCTGACCAAACGCCTGAAAACCATGCAGGCCTTTTTGGACTCGAATACGCGCCCGGAGTGGATGATTCTGGAAGCCTTGCCGGTGATCCCCCCCGATTTGCGTCCATTGGTACCGTTGGAAGGCGGCCGATTCGCCACCTCCGATTTGAATGATCTGTATCGTCGGGTCATCAACCGCAACAACCGCCTGAAGAGCTTGCTGCAGTTGAAAACCCCGGATGTGATTATCCGGAATGAAAAGCGGATGCTGCAGGAAGC